>JBCCOI010001217.1:0-1006 GCA_039025515.1 Planctomycetota bacterium | reverse complement strand
CCAACCCGGTTGGAAATTGTTACGGCAATTCGGGCAATAACCAACGCATTCACCTGAGTCGGCGGTCGGGCCGATTTTTGATTGATAGCCTTCTCCGCCGACCCGGTGATGCTATTTCGTTCGTCGATGAAGCACGCATGATCGATTCAGTTGCAGACTTTTCCGACCGATTGAATCAACTCGATCCTGACGACGATGCCTTCGTTCTGCACGTCGACGACCTCGTTGAACAGACGTCACCCGACACGCTAGAAATCGCGCACTCTGCCATCTTTCGATTTTTTGGAACGCATCCCGAGAACGATTGCGGAATGCCGGGGACACTCATCCACATGATGGAAGACTACTACCCCAACTATGTTGACGATCTGGTGGATTCCATTGGGCGCACGCCGTCAGCTAATGCCGTGCTGATGGTGAATCGGATCTTGAACTCCGATGTCGATAGCGATCTGCATAGTCGACTGATACAATGCTTGCGTGGCGCTTCGATGAACGACAGCGGTTCACCGCTCGTCAAAGAAGAGGCTCGTCGATATCTGGATCGTCACGCTTGATGCACGACGAACAATGCGATGCACCGAAGTCGCGGAGCCGAGCGTTTTGACAATGAAATATCAACCGCCGCGACTCGGTGATCGCTGCCGTTATTGCCACTAAGTGCTTGAGTCCGGTCGACGTGCTCAAAAGCGCGGAGCACGCACTGAGGTGCTTGGTCAGTGCGGGACATGCTCGGAAGTGCTCGTTCAGGATGGTTGCCGCTTGGGCAGACTCGAACGAATTCGAACAGCGCAGGGCGTGGACTTGCTTGTGGCCTTTGCACAGAAGATACTTTAGGACCGGTGTGGTTAACCTGTTCGATGATTCCGCAAGCGTCGTTGAAGTCCAACCCGGTTGGAAATTGTTACGGCAATTCGGGCAATAACCAACGCATTCACCTGAGTCGGCGGTCGGGCCGATTTTTGATTGATAGCCTTCTCCGCCGACCCGGTGATGCTATTTCGTT
>JBCCOI010001216.1:0-1007 GCA_039025515.1 Planctomycetota bacterium | reverse complement strand
TGACGTTATCGGGCGGAGGCAGCCAAGTGTGCACTCCGTGGGTGTTTTTGGGCTGACCCCATTAAGCGACGGACGTGGAAGTGTGTTTTCTGCAGAGGCCTGATGAGTCATGGCAGTCAGATCACCGGACAACACTTTTTTCCAGCGGGCGGAAGAAGTCACAAGAGATCACACTACACTTCGTAAAGACTGTTGGGATGATGGACTGCTTCAAGAGTCCCGTGTCCGAAATGAAAGTCTCAAGATCAGATCGGGCATTTCCAGGGTGGATTTCATCATCCGTCCGATAACCATCGGATGCACGACGAGCGGCGAAGTCGGGGTTGATGGAGTGGTTGGTCTCTTGTCGCCGCCGCGTGATCCTAGACGTTATGGCAGCAGAGCAGATATGCGTGACGCTGATGTGGCTGACGAGTCTTCCGCGGTCGTTCTTCAAGACAGCTTGCTAGCCAGGATTTGAGAAGACGTCAGATTTCGCTGCTGTGCTTCATTACCGATCGTAAACGAGACAGATTTACTACCGATCATAAACCACCGAAGGAGCATTTTGGCTGCAACACAAGGGGGACGCCGCATGCAGCTTCCGTGCGTCTCATTGGCGCGTGTTTCATTTGATTCATGTTCCCGATCAACGATGGATGTGCTGCATTCAGCATGCCGGAGATGAACGTCAACAAGTATTTCGTGGGTACTGAATTGCTGCATGTTTCATCACGTCAGTCCAGATTCGAACACGGTACAATGACGACGGAGCATCGCGGTCACCAAGCGTACCGAAGGTGTGCCATAACCATCGGATACACGACGAGCGGCGAAGTCGCGATTGTTGGAGTGGTTGGTCTCTCGTCGCCGCCGCGTGATCCGTGACGTTCCCCGACTGAATTGAGTGCCGCGACGCTACAAAACGAATGACCACGATCTTCGGTACATTCAATTGGACGGGCGATCTACCTGACGACGACGACGTCGAACGTGCTGCCGAACCGGTTTTCTCCGGCGACTTTGGA
>JBCCOI010001215.1:0-1009 GCA_039025515.1 Planctomycetota bacterium | reverse complement strand
CGATAGCGAAGTTCGAACTCGCCTGCGCGAACAGACCGCTAATGTCCGTATTGAAGAAGGAGCCACGCTGACGCTGTTGAAACAACCCGGGCGGCGCCAAACGATCTTCGAAGGTAAACTGTTCCGCTTCCGATTCCTGCCGGTACAGAGTTGCATTCGCGCTGTCAATCAAGCCCTCACCGCTGTACCGGTAGTTGACGCTGTAGCGCTGACGATTTCGATCATCTTCGGCGACACGCGTTTGAATCAGGGTGCCGCGAGAGACAATGCCGAAGTCCGAGCGAAGGGTGGTGTCGACGGTGCTGTCGAAGTCTTCGTAGGCGAAGATCAGGTTGTGGCCCTCGGCGGGACTCCAGGCGAGCTTGAAGTTGATCGTCTGGGTATCGACGTCCTGCGGGTCTGCCTCGGTACGGGTTGGTCCATCAACATCATTGGTTCCGGTTGTCTCCGTCTCCTCCCCGGTTCGGTAGGTGTAGGTGAGCAAGCCGGCGAGCTGTTCGGTCCCGTAGGCGCCATTGAAGGTGCCGATGAAGCTGTTGTCTTCGCTGCTATAGCCCGTCTTGAAATCCGCGTACGTGCTGTCGTCAGCGCTGATGTACTCGTTCGGCGCTCGTGTGGTGATCGCGACTACGCCTCCAAGTGCATCACTTCCATAAAGGGTAGATACAGGCCCGCGCGCAATCTCGACTCGGGAAATCGTATCGACGTCAACAAAGTCACGGCGGGAAGATAAGAACGGTCCGAAGGAAAACTCTTCTGGCGCGCGGATACCGTCGATCAGCGTGAGCACACGATTGCCGCCAATGCCGCGAATCGTGAAGCCATCCAAACCAAATCGACTGCCCGTTCCGCCCACCGAGACGCCCGGTTCGTAACGCACTAGGTCCTGAATATCTCGTACTAGAAGCCGCTCGATGTCTTCCTGCTCATAGACGGATATCGTCGCTTCCACTTCCCCAAGGGTGCGTTCCGTGCGGGTACCGACGACGGTAACCGTTTCAAGCTCACT
>JBCCOI010001214.1:0-1010 GCA_039025515.1 Planctomycetota bacterium | reverse complement strand
TTCGCGTTGAATCGGCCATGCGTGAGGACATTGGTGTCCGGGTCGAGCATGAGGTAGTGGGTGACGCCTTCATCACGATACAGATCGCGTTTGAAAGTCTGATCACGATCCCTCGTGGCTTCCGAGAACACTTCGGCCACCATTGCCGGTGGGCTTTCGACGTGTCGCTCCGGCGGATCGCCGCAAACGATTAACACATCCGGCCGAACTACCGTGGTCTCCGAAACGATCCAATCGATTTCACCGAGAACAGTTGCACCGCATCGTTCCGCTTCAATCGCGTTGGACAATTGCTGGGCCAAGCGAAAAACGATCGCCGAATGACGACCAAAAGGGCTCGGCGACATCGAAACCGGAGCACCATCCCATAATTCCCAATCGCCTTCCCATGCCGCGTAGTCGGTGACGGTGTAAACAGGCCGATAGCGACGAAGAGCGGACATGGCGGAAGGTGGAAGCGAAGGATACCGAAACCTGAGCTTGATCTTACCTCACATCGAACGCGGAAGGCAGGTTTTTGATGCACCAACGTGTACTACCGGACACCCGGCGTGCCGCAGACACCGCGGGGACACGGACACTGCACTGTCCACATGTGCCGTCTTCCTGTCCCCGTGTCCGGTCCTCGATTCGGCATGTTCAATTTGTTCATTTCGAGAACGATAGCGATCGGATTTTAGCCACGAAGAGTCACAAAAATCACAAAAAGGAAACCTTGATGCAAACTTGGGCGTTAGCCGATTCCTAAATGAAATCACTCAGCCGCGAGGTGATCGCCTGAAGAAAACGTTCTCTTCAGGCGGCTTTCTTTGTGTCTTTTGTGTCTTTTCGTGGCAAACCTTCAATCGCGCGGGGTGCGGTGCCGTTTGGCAGACGGTTTTGCTAGCAACTGAGCCTGGGATTCCCCCGGTTCTGGATTGAGTCGGGTCGTTTAGAATTCTCCACAGGGAAGGATCGATTCGACTCTATCGCATGGACGCGGGTGACTCAGATGCAGGGAATGACCATGG
>JBCCOI010001213.1:0-1014 GCA_039025515.1 Planctomycetota bacterium | reverse complement strand
GAAACCAACGTCGAAAGAACTTGAAATGAAAACCGGACGAGGATTTTCCCTTAATTTTTGCGCGTCCTTTTTTTGACTTGGGGGCTAACGCCGCTTCCTGGATGTAGTGACGCATGCCCTAGCCAGCCTTGTTGACCATCTTGATGAACCTTTGCCATCCAGGAAGTTTTATTACTTTCGACCCATTCGGGTTGAGATGCGACCGGCAAACAGACATGACTGATTCGGCTTCGATATCGCGGAAGTCGAAATCGAAGACTACTTGGAAGGCATCCCAAAAGTCGTCGTCAATCGGAATCTCACGCGTCTGAGGATCAATTTCGAGATGTTTTTTGAGCTTATAAAACGTCGACGTTGCATCGATCTTACCGCAAATATCCGGCGGAGACGTCGCATTGATCTTACCGCAAACATCCGGCGGAGACGTCGCATCGATCTCACCGTGAATTTCCGGCGGAGGTGGTGAATGATTCTCCAGTTCGACCATTTCAGCTTCGGGTATCGTTGAGCCATCTTCTGCGCCGCAATCATCGAGCAGAACGGCGGCCTGTAAAATCGCCGCGATTTGGACCATCTCCGGTTTGATCACGTTGTTTTTGATAGCGTCTTCCAGTGGTTTTTTGACCCAGCTGCCGGCTGCTTCATCCTGCAAATTGGCCACCAATTCCGCATTGTCGCCGTTCTCGGTGGACTGCATCGAGGTTTCAATCACCGAAAAGACGTGATTCTTGTCTGAGAAGTCCACAATGCCATTGAATATACTCTCGTACGTGTCTTGGGATACATTCGCAAAGCTCGAGCCGACCCCGAGGGTGAATATACCGACAATCGTGGTAGCGGCGCTCACGGCCGCTTTGCGCTTGGGGTATTTTCGGTACTTCTTCTTGAAGTTGCGGAAAGACTCGTCGATCTTGGCGGCATAGGCTCGGACGGCGTCGATCTTGCCGTCGAGACGGTCCATGTCGAACTCGATCTTCGAGAGCCGCTGTGCGAGGCCGACAAAGCGCGCGTTTG
>JBCCOI010001212.1:0-1017 GCA_039025515.1 Planctomycetota bacterium | reverse complement strand
TCGCGAATCCTTAGCGTTGTTCGCGGAGCAGATTCCTTGGTCGGACGCGACTCGCCGCGTCAGCTTTGAAACTTCAGAAACGGTCGACATCGAGACATCAACGAATGGAATCGCGGATGGTTTTTTGAATCGGAAAACGACACCGTTTTGTATTGTCGAAGCGTCGGGACTTTCGGAACAGAATTCGGCAAAGTTAAAGGAATACGTGCGACAGGGCGGTCGTGCTCTTGTCGTATTGGATCGTGAACTCGATGAGTTGCAGATCAAATCGCTTTCGAGTCTTTTAGATTCACCAGACTTGCTTTCCCAACCGGTGACGGGGGACGAGTTTCGTTTGATCTCTTCGGTGGACTTTGATGCGCCAATCATTGAACCCTTGACGCAGCCGGGCACTGGCGACTTCAGCACCATCCGGGTTTGGGGGCATCAGAAGCTGACTGATTTTGGATCAGCCGATGTCATTCTGGGATTGGACGACCGTTCGCCGTTGCTGCTTCGGCGCGTCGTGATGCCAGCGGAAATGGGAGACGAATCGGACTCGAGATCAAAGCCGGGTGTCTTGTGGGTGCTCACCGCGGGTTGGCAACCTTCGCAAAGCCAGCTTGCCTTGTCGACGAAGTTCGTACCACTGCTGCTGGGAATGCTTGGCCCGAACCGTCAGGTGCCGCCGCAAGCACTCACGGTGGGAGATCCGATCCAAAGCCGAGCGTCATCAGGTGAAACGGGATTGGAAAGCGAAACCGCCGTTGAACCGGGGTTTGTAAGACGTGACGATGGCCTGACGGTTGCGGTCAATTTGGCCGCGAGTGAAAGCGAAACATCCCCCATGGATCCTGACCGACTCGACCAACTCGGCGTCGTCACGTCTTCGGAAGCTCAAGAGCGGCGTGAGAAGGTTGCGGAGCGGTCGCTGCGCGATCAGGAACTGGAATCGCAGCAGGCATGGTGGCAGTGGCTTATCCTTGCGACCTTGGGATTTGTCGGTGCGGAGACCATCCTTGCGGCGCGACAATCAAC
>JBCCOI010001211.1:0-1017 GCA_039025515.1 Planctomycetota bacterium | reverse complement strand
GTAAACCCATCAAACTCAATATCGCCGTGTAGAGAAATGCCACGGTTCTCAACCACGTTTTCTGGAAGTCTGTTCAGCGCGATTTCACGTGAGAACGGATTGCCCGGCTGAGCGATTTGACCGCCAAGGGACTCAATGATTGCAGTGTTCGCGGCATTGTCGATAACGTTTGCGGCGATACAGCAAACCTCGTCAATCTCGTCTGCATCTACAATGACCCGCCATTCCTGATTCTCGGTCGGTTCCCACATCAATTGCCCGCGGACATTCCAACGATTGCGTTCATTAACGTCAGCACCAGAAGTGATCTCCTCAGCGGTGCCGTCGCGTTGGTTTAAGCCGCCACCAAGCGAGAACGATACTGTGTCGCTGATCGGGCCTGAGACGTAGCCTTTGTAGCGTTGCAGGTTGAAGTTGCCGAAGCTGGCTTCAACGTTTCCGCCAAATGTGTCTGATGGCTTTCGCGTCACGACCGAAACTACACCAGCTGAAGCGTTCTTGCCGAACAGAGTCGATTGCGGCCCGCGCAGAACTTCTACGCGTTGAATATCTGGCAGGTCACCAATTTGGGCGGCGGCGCGAGATCGATAAACACCGTCGATGAAAACACCGACAGAAGGTTCAACACCGATATTGTTAGACCCGTTGCCGAATCCACGAATGGTGAAAGTGGCGTTTGCCGAGGTCTGGAAAGTCCGAATCCCTAAGGAGGGCACCACGGACTGAAGGTCGTTCAGATCGAGAATCTCGGCTTTTTCAATCGTCGCATCGTCGACGACGGAAACTGCAACCGGAACATCTTGAAGCGTCTGTTCACGCTTAGTCGCCGAAATTGTGATTGTATTGAGACGATTCACTTCGTCTTCGACTTCTTCCTGCGCAGCGGCAGTGAAACTTGTGCCCGCGACCAGTGCGGAGAAGCCAACGCTCAATGAAAGCGCGGACTTGAATCCGAGATAGCCGTTAGGGTTCGTAGGTTTACGCATAGATTCCTCCCATAAAACTTCCCGGTCACGC
>JBCCOI010001210.1:0-1018 GCA_039025515.1 Planctomycetota bacterium | reverse complement strand
GTTTGAGCGAGCTGGTGTTTGGCATGATTGATAGCCAAACGCCGGACGTAGACCAGCCAAGTCGTCCCGGTCAGTTTTTGAAACAAACTCGTAAATGCACGGCGGCTTAATCCGATCGAACCTGCGGCGTCATCGATCGTCGTGCATTCAAAAAACTCTGTCGAGAGTCGCGTGATGTAGTCTCGCATCAAGTCACTTTCATCTGTGAAGGAACGACTCCCATCGCTTTCGAAGCGTCGATTCTGATTCGCTTTGAACTGGATCATCCATTCTAGAATTCTGAAGGCGGACGCGACGATCGAAAGCGAACGAGCATCTGACTCGTTGGCTTGCTGATAACGCATTCGACGCAACGAGGATGCGATCCGGGTCGAGAGGTAAGAGGAAGGATTGAGGGCTCCACTGGGCAGGTTCTCAAGCAACGAGGGATCGAACGAGAGAATTTCCGTTGCGACGCAGCAGATATAGAGGCTGCTGGCGGCGTCGGGCGCGTCGGTAATGCGATTGCGTTGCCCCGGCCGAACACAGACAACCGAGCCTTCATCGAAGTGCACGACGTTTGGTCCAATTTCTATCACGCCTCGTCCCTGCAGTACGTAGATAAACTTGAAGAACGCATGCTCGCGCCAGTCCATCGAAAAGTCTTTGCTGTGGTGACTTTCGAGCACGACAACGCCCCAGGGAGGCAGTTTCTCGTCGAGGGGCTGCTGGGTGAGAGGCTTCATCGATGACTTGTAAGCGGTATTTGCCCGATGTGCAAATAAGAGATTGGTCCGATTGTCCAAGACTTTTGTTGTCGCTCCATCGTAGACTGCGGTCCAGATGCCTGAATCGCGATTTATCAAAAGGGGGTTCTTGTGGTTTTGTCAGTAGATGCTTCTGCGGTCGTCCCGGCCGTTCGCCCGAACAGACGTATCCGCGGAATGTCGGCCATTCTGCTTCCGCTTCTCGAGAGCGGAGAAGTGGACTGGGAAGGTTTTGATGCCCACGTCGTTCGGACGTTTGAAGCCGGTTTGAC
>JBCCOI010001209.1:0-1019 GCA_039025515.1 Planctomycetota bacterium | reverse complement strand
CGGACCGACGGCGGCGGATACATTTGGAATCTCGGCCGAATCGACAAGGAAGCCCCGCTCGAATACACCGCATTGGTGGCGTTGAAGGGTAGCGAGATGGAAGGGACAAACCTTACGATTGGGGAAGTGAGCCCAAGCGAGGTAATTGAGGCAGAGTTTGCGGATCCGCTCGGAAAGGGAAAAGGGAAGGGTTCGATGCGACTCTACCGCCTGCGTTTGAAGGTCAAACCGGGTGACGAACCGCTCGACTTGCTCGGTAAGAATAAAGACGACTTCGGATCGGTGTGGGTAGAATCCGATAATCCAAAAGTCAGCCGCATGCGTGTGGCGGTAAAACTGTTGGTAGAACCAAGGCCCTAACGCCACAGCGACGGCACTGTGGTACCACTGAGATTCTGACGTGACCCAAGCATCGCAAAGTCAATTCTCACGACCGCTGTTCCCCAAGCTCTGGTTGCCTACGACGACCCGGTTGCGGAGATCGTCGTCGGTCGCAGCACTTTCCATCGTATCCTGCGCCTCGTTGTTCGTAGGCTGCGGCTCCGAGCCCGCGATCGACTACCCGATTGAGCGAGAAGTACGCGAGGCAATGCTGGATGCCGACCAGCTGTCCTACTCCGAAGATACAGAACGCAGAATCTCGGTCTCGAAAATTCGCGCGGACTTGGCCAGCTATTCACGGGCAGACGGGCTCCCTCCCGACACACCGGGATCCCGGATTCAGCCCGTGATCGGCTCTCCACCTGCCGAGGAAGATCCACCGATCGAGGGGCCCATGTATCTTGCGCTCCAGGTCGATGATCCGCCTAAGCGTCCGGCGTTGCCGACGCCACCGGCTATCGGCGAGGACGAAGTTGCCGGAGCCAGTGCTTCGGACGTCGGACCGGTTGAAGAAGTTCCGACGCCGCCGGCTCGGCCGGAGATGAAGGGCGAGTTGGTCCCCACGCCGCAGGGCATCCGCGAAAAGTTGGTCCGAAATCCGGTTCCGGCTCCCCGTGTCGCTGCCGATACCAAAAGGG
>JBCCOI010001208.1:0-1019 GCA_039025515.1 Planctomycetota bacterium | reverse complement strand
CCTGCCTGTTGATGTGATGCAGGAAGGCCTCGCCGTGGAGAAAGTCGCGAACGTGGAGCTCATGAAGATCGCGATTCGATCCGACGACCCTCGCTTCGATGAGGTCTACTTGTCGAACTATATGAGCATCAACATCCGCGACGAAATCAAACGGATTCCCGGCGTCGGACGGACGCGGAACAACGGCTCTCGACGCTACTCTATGAGAATCTGGCTCAAGCCTGATCGGATGGCAGCCTATGGCCTGACCACAACCGATGTTATGAACGCTGTTCGAGAGCAAAACGCGGCAGCCTCAGCTGGAACGATCGGCGGTCAACCTAACGATGGCTCGGTCACCCTGACTTATCCCGTATCCGCTACGGGAAGGCTGGAAACCGCAGAGGAGTTTGGCGCCATCATCGTTCGGGCGAGCGACGACGGCTCGATGATCCGCCTGCGAGATCTGGCGAGGGTGGAACTGGGAGCCCGCGCTTACACACTAGATTCGCGCCTTAACGGAGGCCCCGCCGCCGTATTGGGCATCTATCTCCTCCCCGGGGCTAATGCACTCGATGTATCGGCTCGAGTCCGGGCGAAGATGGCCGAGATTGAGCAGAACTTTCCCGGCGGCCTCGAATGGCTTGTTGTATTTGATAATGCCGAGTTCATAGAACAGTCGATTCAGGAAGTGATTATCACGCTAATCGAAGCTCTGCTTCTGGTTATGCTCGTGGTTTACCTTTTTTTGCAGAATTGGCGAACGACTCTTATTCCTTCCCTGGCGGTTCCGGTGTCGGTGATTGGAACTTTCATTGCGATGTTGACGCTCGGGTTTACCCTCAACACGGTCAACCTACTGGCACTCGTGCTGGTCATCGGAATCGTGGTCGACGATGCGATTGTCGTGGTCGAAAACGTAGAGCGATTGATGAACGAAGAGGGCATGGGTGCCCGAGACGCGACGATCAAAGCGATGAGCGAGCTAACCGGTGCATTGGTAGCGACTTCTCTCGTGCTCGCCGCCGTATTCGTTCCGG
>JBCCOI010001207.1:0-1030 GCA_039025515.1 Planctomycetota bacterium | reverse complement strand
CTGTGCCAGTCTGCGAATTTGGAGGTTGGTATGTCTGGCAAGAGCCTCTGAGAGGGCACGCACCGCGTCCGGGCTGAGAGGTACAGTCCGTGCCTGTCCATTTTTCCTACTAGGCAAGAAGACCGTGCATCGCGTTTCATCGGCATGCGTCCACTCCATGACAAGAAGTTCACCGCGTCGCATTCCCGTCGCTAAAGCCATCTTCAAGAGAGGCTTCATAAGCGGTGTACGTTCGTCATGTACAGCATCAAGCAGGCGTTCCCACTCGGCTGCTTGCAGACGACGTTCGCGTCGATTGTCGATGCTTGGCCTACGGACGGGCTTTACTGGATTTCCTTCTGGAAGCTGCTGGCCCCAATCCGAACACGCAATGTCGATCGCGTGCTGTAGCCAACCGAGTTCACGAACGACCGTTGCCGGTTTCACATGCACCAATCGTTGATCTCGATATCTCGAAACCCGTGCAGGTGTCAGCTTATCCAATCGCATCGATGCAAGTCCCGATCGCAGAAACCCGTTGATTGCATATCGCTCGTTATTCGCACATCGCTTCTTCGCCGTCACCTCGTCACGATATCTCTCGAGAACTTGCCCAACCGTCGCATCCGAATGTTTTGGGGCGGCTTTACGTTGCAAGCCTCCGCTCTCCGCATTTAGCTCTGTCTCGCGCGCCCATTTTGTTGCGTCTGCGCGTTTAGAAAACGATTTGCTGCGTGATTTGACGTCTTTGCGAACCGTTGCTTGCCACTTTCCGCTTGGCCGTTTCGTGATCGTTGCCATCGTGTGCATCTCCGCGTGTTGCGGGCATTTTCACGACGTCAGTGCAGCGGAGGCGCAGCGGAGCGAAAGTCACGCACTGCACGCAATTTGTAAAACCGCGTGCAAGTGCATGAACTTAAGCGGAAAAAATGGTGGGTGATAAGAGATTCGAACTCCTGACATCTTCGATGTGAACGAAGCGCTCTACCACTGAGCTAATCACCCGACGCACGGTCTGGTACCGCTATTTCACAACCTTCGCAACAGGCGG
>JBCCOI010001206.1:0-1037 GCA_039025515.1 Planctomycetota bacterium | reverse complement strand
GGTCATTGCAGTGATGAACGAACCGATGAGCGACGGTGGCACTATCGCCACCTATACCGACATTTCCGAGTCGGAACGTCAGGCTCGCGAACTTCAAACCTATACGTCCAAGCTGGAACTCTCCAACCGCGAGTTGGAAGACTTCGCCTATGTGGCGAGCCACGATCTGCAGGAACCGTTGCGGAAGATCGAGACCTTCGGTGATCGCCTACGTCAACGATATGCCAACGAGCTTCCTGATCAGGGGCAGCTTTACATTGAACGGATGCAAGACGCAGCCGGCAGAATGCGCAGCCTTATCAGCGACCTGCTCGGCTACAGCCGCGTCACGACCAAAGGCAAAGAACTCGTTGGGACGGACTTGAACTCCATCCTGACCGACGTGCTGAGCGATCTCTCCATTCGCATTGAAGAGACCAAGGCAGAGGTGAATGTGGATGATCTGCCGCCGGTACTTGGTGACCGTACGCAGTTGCGACAGCTGTTCCAGAACCTGATCGGCAACGCGCTCAAATTCTCACGTCCAGGTGTCTCACCGGTCGTGGACGTCACCGTCGAGGATCGTGAGGAGGCATTCTTGTTCAAGATCGCCGACAACGGCATCGGATTTGACAACAAGTTCAAAGACCAGATCTTCACGATTTTCCAGCGTCTCCACGGTCGGCTCGAATATGAGGGGACGGGTGTTGGACTGGCTACCGTTCGCAAGATCGTCGAGCGACATAACGGAACAATCGACGCCGACGGCAGACCGGGTGAAGGTGCGACTTTCCTGATCGAAATTCCAAAGAGAACCGAAGATTTTTAAGCCAATTTGGGCGCGCTAAAGCGACCGATGAGAGGAAATATTTGATATGTTACGTTTGGTGGTCGCAGATGATGATGCCGATGATCGCATGCTCATCGAAGAGGCATTGGAAGAGAGCAAACTTGCAAATCCGGTCGACTTTTGCATCGACGGTATTGACCTGCTCGAGTATCTGCGACGCGAAGACAAATGGGCCCATCTCAAAGACGAACCACTTCCCGGGCTTATC
>JBCCOI010001205.1:0-1038 GCA_039025515.1 Planctomycetota bacterium | reverse complement strand
ATGCAGATGATCTTCGACGGCTGCGAGATGAAGAACCTGTCCTGGAAAGAGGCGCTGGCCTCCTTCGCCGCGGGCGAGATCGGCATGATGTACTGGTCAACCTCGGCGGAATCGTTGTCGCCAGCCAAACTGTAGACAATGGCGATGTCACTTGGGCGTTCACACCGGAAGACGAAGGTGACTACGAGCTTCGTTTGACCATCAGCGATGGCAACGAGTCGATCGCGGCGGAACCGGTCGTGATTCGGGTGGAGAACGTTGTCCCGTCCATTTTGAGCTCGGTCGAAAGTAGTTTCGACCGGGATGTGATCACGGTAAGCGGTACCGTCTTGGATCCCGGCAAAGATGTCTCGCTTGTCGACGTTGACTTTGGTGATGGTGTCAAACGGCCGGCCATTGTTCGAGACGACAAGACCTTCTCGCTCGAACATCGATACGAAGATTCAGGGACGTATGATGTCATGATCACCGTCGATGATCTTGACGGTGGTTTGGGACAAACGACTTCGCAGTGGCGAATCGACACCGAAGCACCGAGCGATTTGATTCTGAGCTCGGATCTGCGTGAGAACATCGACACTTCAGCCGGTAACGTATTGGTCGGACAAATCGATGTGGTGGACGCGACTCCCATCGATGACCACACGCTTGAGTTGGTTGCGGGCATCGGCGACTCGGACGACTTCGAATTGATCGGTGACGAACTCCATCTCAAGCAAGGCGTAAACGTTGACTATGAAACAAAGCCTTCCTACACGATACGAGTACTCGCCACCGACTTGGCCGGAAACTCGGTCGAACGTGATTTAACAATTTCCGTCGTCAATCTTCCGGAAGTGAGCGGTTTCACGGTGAACGATGGTTCGGCGCAGCGATCGCGAATCCGCGGTCTTCGCATTCAATTCGATCAAATTGTCGAAGCCGACGACGACGCCTTCAGCTTGATCGGCCCCGACAACAGTCCGGTCCCCGTCGTCGTGGAACGGGTGCATGAGAATCTGATGACGACGGTGTGGCTGACACTTCCGGCATCGAGGT
>JBCCOI010001204.1:0-1052 GCA_039025515.1 Planctomycetota bacterium | reverse complement strand
GACTCTGGTCCGAATGGCACCGAAGTCGATGCGGTCAATCAAGTCGCAGCATCCCTGGACAACGGACCGACCGGAATGCGGATTGCCAATCACGAGTTGCTCTGGACGCCAGTTCCCCAGCAACTCGGTCGGCATACCTATCGGTTAACGGCGACTGACAGGGCAGGAAACCAAGTAACCTCCAGTTTCTCGATCGAAGTCACGCCGGACCCGAACGTGACGCCGCTCGTCGAGATTGCGTTGGTTGTCGTGGACGGCGACGGAATGGAAGTCGATCAGTTGGAGGTCGGCGAGCCGTTCCAGCTGTTGATCATCGCAAAAGACCTTCGCACGGGAGCGGATCTTGATGGAATTCGTGCCGTCTACGCGGATGTGCTTTTCGAAGGAGCCATTGAGACTCGTGGTGCGGGTCCGATTCAGTATGGCGATGACTTTACGGTTGATCAAAAGGGTTCGATTGAGGCAAGCGGCATCGACGAACTTGGCGCCGCGTTTGAAGGGAGCTCCCCGACGTTCCTAGATTCCGTAGTGGTTGCCACCGTTGATCTGGTGGCCACCAGCCTGGGGTCGGTGACGATTCGCACGGAACCGGCAGAGGGGTTTACCAGCGAAGTCCAGTTGGTCGGTATCGACGAAGCCGTCTCGCCTTCTCAAGTAACTTACTCGCAACTTGATTTGCAGATAAACGCGTCGATGCATCGATTGGAATTACCCACCGATGTCAATGGTCGTGATGGTGTAACGCCGCTGGATGCTCTACTGATCATCAATCTGTTGTCACGCAGAGGTGCAAATCTCAATGTCTACGAACTGGATCTGAGTGAATTCGACCCTGACTTGCAGTACGACGTAAACGGGAGCGGGGACATTTCGCCCCTCGATGCACTTGGAGTGATCAATGCAATTGCAAGATCGGCAAGCGGCGAATCCAGTGGCGAGGGTGAGAGAGCTCGCTTAGTCGACCGGACATTTGAGACCAATTGGGATAACGAAGACGAGCTTCACGGCTGGGTTTCGTCTCATCGTCTCTTTTGATGCTTGGGAATCTGTTG
>JBCCOI010001203.1:0-1053 GCA_039025515.1 Planctomycetota bacterium | reverse complement strand
TTCGCGGACCGCTGCCAAGTCGATCCGCCGCGACCCAGAAGGTATCTTGCTGCTCAAGACCGCGTCGTCCAAGTGCCATCCAACTGCCTCCGAAAGAGTTGAGCCAAAGGATAGCATCACCCGACAAAAATCAACACGCTGATAACCATCGGATACACGGCGAGCGGCGAAGTGGCGGTTGTTGGAGTGGTTGGTCTTTCGTCGCCGCCGCGTGATCCTTAGCGTTACTTGGGCTTACGCGGAGATGTGTGTTTGGGAAGACGAGCACTGATTGAAGCATCGAGTCGATCATCCGACGATTCTGACATTCGATTGCTGGGACTTGCGGATCTTTTAATCTTTACTTTGGTTTCCTCAGCCGCCAGTGCCCATCGGAACACGGCGGTTTTGTCGGATGAGATGTACCGCCGGCATTTGTCCTGCGTTTTCGTCCGAAGCGTCGGAATCGCTGCCGACGGCAATGACACTTCTTGGGCGGCCTCGTCGTCATCGATCCCCACGCTTCTTTCTCCGATTCACCCTTGCACTGTCAGTTGATGGTTGTTTCGAATCACCACTGTGTTTGACGGGCTGACTTACAGACTGGACGATTTGGTCGGATGAGATGGAGTGATGGAATTTGTTCTGTGTTGACGTCCGAAGCGTCGGGATCGCTGCCGACGACAATGACACTTCCTGGGCGGCCTTGTCGTCATCGATCCCCACGCTTCTCTCTCCACTTCACCCACGCGGGTCTTAATCGGAACGAGAGAGACTACGGGTATTGGTTTGCAACCGATTTTCAGGCACGATACGCTTACGTTTTAACCGTTGGCCCGCCCCATGGGCACAGCAGTAACCAGGCGATACACGCCGAGCCGCCGAGTTTGGTTTATTGAAGTGGATGATCGCTCGCGGCGGCCGGGTGATCGCTGACGTTATGGGCGGAAGCAGTTGCGCGTGCCCTCCGGGGGGTATTTTTAGCTGACCCCATTCCGAGACAGACGAGGACGTGTGTTTTCTGATTGCCAGACAAACAATTTGCCAGACGACAATCAGACATTCATTTGTTCC
>JBCCOI010001202.1:0-1054 GCA_039025515.1 Planctomycetota bacterium | reverse complement strand
CCTTTGGAAATCCCGGCAGGAATGCAAAAAACGCGTAACAAAACGCGATGACGAATCGAAACCAACATCAACCATGTGTCATGAAGAGAAGGCCGAAACGTTTCGAATGATCATCGCAAAAGATGGGTTCCAGTGGGCCTTGAAGGTGCAGGAAACAAAAGTGTGTAAACCCGATGCTCCGTGAATCAACTTGTAAATCGGCGGCATCGCCAGGTGGTGCCTGCAGAAAACAAATCATCATCATCCACTTCCCCAAACACGCATCCCCGCTTCGCCTCAGTAACGTCAAGGATCACGCGGCGGCGACAAGAGATTCACCACTCCAACAACCGCAACTTCGCCGCTCGTCGTGCATCCGTTGGTTACTGTCATGGGCCAAGCCAACGGTGAAAGCGTCAGCCTATCCCGAACGCAAAACGGTTGCAAACCAACACAATCTGCCCCTTTCGGTCCGATTGAAACCATCATTGACGAATCGGAGAGAGAGAAGCGTGGGGGTCGATGACGACAAGGCCGCTCAAGAAATGTCACTGCCGTCGGCAGCGATCCCGACGCTTCGGACGTCAATGCAAAAATGAAGCCAGCACTCCAACCCCTCCGAACATCCCGGTAGGCATGTAAAAAACGTTTACGAAACGCGATGACGAATCGAAACGAATGCAACATCAACCACTTGCCATGAAGAAATGAACGCAAAAGTTTCGAATGGTCATCGCAAACGATGGGTTCCGGTGGAGGCTGAAAGTGCAACAAACCAAAATGCTTAAACGCCGATCTGCTGGGAGCCCACGAATCAATCGGCAGCATCGCAAGGCAAGCTCTGCACAAAGCAAATCAACACTTACTTTCCCGAACACACATCCCCGCTTCGCCCCAGTAACGTCTAGGATCACGCGGCGGCGACAGACGACTGACCACTCCAACAACCCCGACTTCGCCGCTCGTCGTGTATCCGATGGTTATCCTGCTCTCTTTCGCAAATGGACCGGAACGGACAGCGTTGCAACCGATCTCCCGCGTCGAACTCGCTCTGCGTGCCTAGAAGCACCCAAGT
>JBCCOI010001201.1:0-1058 GCA_039025515.1 Planctomycetota bacterium | reverse complement strand
GGATACACGACGAGCGGCGAAGTTGCGGTTGCTGGAGTGGTTGGTCGCTTGTCGCCGCCGCGTGATCCGTAACGTTATCGGGCGGAGGCAGCCAAGTGTGCACTCCGTGGGTGTTTTTTGGCTGGCCCCACGAAGCGACGGACTTGGAAGTGTGTTTTCTGCGAGGGACGGAGGAGTCATGGCTGTCAGATCACCGGACAACACTTTTTTCCAGCGGACGGAAGAAGTCACAAGAGATCACACTACACTTCGTTGACATTGTCGGGATGACAGACTGCTGCCAGAGTCCCATGCCCGAGAGGATCGTCTCAAGATCAGACCAGGCATTTCCAGGAAGGAGTTCATCATCCGTCCGATAACCATCGGATACACGACGAGCGGCGAAGTGGCGGTTGTTGGAGTGGTTGGTCTTTTGTCGCCGCCGCGTGATCCTTGACGTTATGGCAGCAGAGTAGCGATGCGTCACGCTGACACGACTGACGATTCTTCCTCCGGTGTCTTGCCGAACAGCTTGTTGGGCAGAATTTCAAACGGGGGCAGACGTCGCCGTTAGCATTCGTTTCCCAGCGTAAACGAGACAGATTCACTACCCATCGTAAGCGTGAGAAGGAGCATTCGGGCAGCACGCAAACGGCTACGATTCACTACGCTGCCCAGCGTTTCGTTACCGCGTGTTGCATTTGATTCATGTTTTCGATCAACGATGGATGTGCTGCAGTCAGCAAGCCAGAGATGAACGTCAACAAGAGTTTCGCGGGTACTGAATTGCTGCATGTTTCATCACGTCAATCCAGATTCGAACACGGTACAATGACAAGTATCGCGGTCACCAAGCGTACCGAAGGTGTGCCATAACCACCGGATACACGACGAGCGGCGAAGTCGGGGTTGTTGGGGTGGTTAGTCGTTTTGTCGCCGCCGCGTGATCCGAAACGTTCCCCGAGTACGAGACTCAATGAAGCCCAGTACAAACACAACTGCGAAGGTAAGTCTGGGTGCTTGTATTGCCGTGTTTCTTTTCCATTGGTTCAGCGGGGGCGAATCCGAAGTGGAGTTGG
>JBCCOI010001200.1:0-1064 GCA_039025515.1 Planctomycetota bacterium | reverse complement strand
GGCCCGGCGCTACCCGCCTCGATGCGACCGGACAGTGGTACACCGTCTGCGCTCATATGCTGAAGGAACACGCGGGTCGGAGTGAGGTCAGTATCAATCGATCTTTCGCCCCATGCGACGACATAGGTCCCGTCGTCCAATGCCACGATGGCGGGAGGAAACTCGCTGGCACCGACTACAATGCCCAGCTCCACCAATGGGCTTAAAAACGAAGGCTGAAACTCCTTGTCCGGGTCGGCAACAGTCGTGAAATGTCGAACAACGCGATTACCATTGGCAAACGTGCTCATTGCCAGAACCATAGCTATCTGCCCATCGGGCAGCTCTGTTAATGCTGCGCTCCGTAATGAGCCCGGGTTCGTTGGTAGATTGCTAAATCCGATCAAGTTCGGGAATGCCGAGTCCCTGTCATGAAATTGGTCGCCCCGAAAGAACTTCACCTGAACATCGGGAATGTCGGGAAAAGGAAATGGTCGGTCGAATGAAAAGCGTTCCAAAGAAACGTAGTCGCCGTTCTTCAACGGCAAGAACTCGACATAGTCCCCGTTGCTTACAACGGGCGCGGTATTGGCTGTATTCAATGGCGTGCCATTGGCCGAGAAATCGAGCTCGACGATCCGAAGCTGACCGAATGGGTCCGACTGATTGAGTGCGATCCCGTCGAATTGGGCAAGAACGGTCGTCGTGCCGTCAGCATTCTTGCGGGCGTCGTAGATTTCGACGAACTCGAGAAACACGCCTTCGATCGAGTATTCGTAGTCGTAGATGATTGTATCCGTCAGTGTGGTGGCTTGAGTGACGGGATCGACCGAAAAACGGCGATATTCGATCTTGTCGAAATCACTGCCGATAGACGCGAAAATACCAAACGATCCATCTGAAAATGGAACCACGAGTTCGGGCGCAAAATAGTCTTCGTCATCCGCCCCGAACGGCTCGATTTCAAAATCCGAACCGGGCACCCGTGCGCCGGATGCGTCCGCCTGAACGGCCCGCACGGATGCGCTGCTATTGGCATCAACGGTCGTACCATCGATGGAAAGATAGACGTTCAGCGTGTTGCC
>JBCCOI010001199.1:0-1068 GCA_039025515.1 Planctomycetota bacterium | reverse complement strand
GCAATGGAAGAGCGTACTTCTCTGACCATCGCGCAGATCAAAGAGATCAACCGTGCGATGTCGATCGGCGAGGCAAAAGCGCGTCGTGCGAAGAAAGAGATGGTCGAGGCGAACCTGCGTCTTGTGATCTCGATCGCGAAGAAATACACGAACCGCGGCCTGCAGTTCCTCGACTTGATCCAGGAAGGCAACATCGGCCTGATGAAGGCGGTCGACAAGTTCGAATATCGTCGAGGCTACAAATTCTCGACCTATGCGACCTGGTGGATTCGCCAGGCAATCACCCGCTCCATCGCCGATCAGGCCCGCACGATCCGTATTCCGGTGCACATGATCGAAACGATCAACAAGCTGAACCGAATCTCGCGTCAGATGCTGCAGGAGATGGGTCGCGAGCCGTTGCCGGAAGAGCTGGCTGAACGCATGGAGATGCCGGAAGACAAGGTTCGCAAGGTATTAAAGATCGCGAAAGAGCCAATCTCGATGGAAACACCGATTGGCGATGATGAAGATTCACATCGGGGTGACTTCATCGAGGACACCACGGTGCACTCCCCGATCGACTCTGCGACCAGCGAAGGTCTGAAAGAGACCACGCACGGTGTACTCGCCGGTTTGACGCCGCGTGAAGCCAAGGTGCTGCGGATGCGTTTCGGTATCGATATGAACACCGATCACACGCTCGAAGAGGTCGGCAAACAGTTCGACGTCACCCGCGAGCGTATTCGTCAGATCGAAGCGAAGGCACTTCGCAAGTTGCGCCACCCCAGCCGCTCCGATCAGCTGCGGAGCTTCCTGCTGGAAGACTGATCAGTTCGAGACTTCGGGCTGGTCGCCGGTCTCGGCGACCAGTTCATCGAATGTCTTGATCAGGAACAAAAGCTGTTCCGACTCATACGGCGTGTTCTTCAACGCCTCTTCCGCATAAGCGAAGATATTGCTTTGAGCCGGCATGTCACGCATGTCGGTCAAAACTTCGCGCATGCGCGGCAGAAAAATCCACTGCATCCACTCTGAGAAGTTGAGCGTGTCGTAACAGAAAGGTTCGATGCTTGAGAGCGCTTGATG
>JBCCOI010001198.1:0-1068 GCA_039025515.1 Planctomycetota bacterium | reverse complement strand
TCCAGGTAGGCATGAACATCAAGGTCGTTACGGATCGCAGAGCCAATGATCGTCATCAGGTTCGCACCACGCTCGCCGGAGGCCAACGAGCCTCGGAACAACCAGTTCTTGCGGCCCGTCGCTACTCGCTTCATCAACTGCTCACAGTCATTATTGTCGATCGGGATCGATGCATCCTCGGTGAACCGATTCAACGCTTCCCAGTGACGCGCGACGTAGGCTGCTGCCACGCCAAGGTTACTCTTGGGAAGTACCTTCGGGGATTGCATTGAGTCGCTCGCGAGATACTCCTTGATCTGGGCGAGAACATGACGTGAGAGACTTTGCCGTCGTGAAAGCCGTTCGCCATCAGGCATGCCTTTGATTTGATCCTCCACGTCGTAGAGCATCCGAATCAATGACTCCAGCTTTGCCACCTGTGTCGGGAACGCGCGACGGCACTCATCGATCTTGCGACGCGCATGCGCCCAGCAGGCCGCGAACGTGATCCGCGCATCACTTCGAATATCGATCTTTTGAAAGCCCGACCAACAGTCTCCAATCAGGTTGCCTTGGTAGTTTTTCAGCACATCATCCGGGCCATCACGATGACGGCTGACGGTGAAGTCGAACGCGACGACCGGGAGACGCGAGGCATAATAGCCCCAGAAGTTCGCCTTAACGCTTGGCTTTCCCTGTTCGATCGCTTCGCCGAGCACTTCACCGATGCGTTTCCCACGAGGATGATCCGAGAGATCCGGCATGACCCGAGGCGTGATCAGCACCACGCCGGTGTCGTCGCAGCCCACGCAGGAGTCCGTCTGCAGATAACCGCGTAACCAATCAGCCAGTGGACGGAGTGTGAACTCGACACTCTCTTCGATGTTTTGAAGTGTACTGCGACTGGGCGTCCAAACGCTGCTGCCGAACGAGTCTTGTTGGCGATAGTGTGGCAGGTGATAAAAGTACTTGCCCGCGACAACTTCCACGCCGACCGAGGCATCAAAGCGGTCACCGAGAACCAATCCTGTGGGACGTTCGGGACTGGCAACGCCGCGAGAGGGATCAGCCGGATGAGCGTACTTGGCG
>JBCCOI010001197.1:0-1071 GCA_039025515.1 Planctomycetota bacterium | reverse complement strand
GGCGTTGTTTCCACGATGGTCTACGATGCTTTCAGTCGAATGAGCGAACAGCGATTCTATGCCGACGAAATCGCGTACGATGACGGTAACGGCTCACCGGACGAAGTCTGGTCTTACAAATACGACGCTTACGGCCGCGAAGTCGAAGCGACGCAGACACTGTTCACTTCTCCTCGCCCGCTCACCGGTGAGGGACCTGGAATTCGAGCCTTCACAGATCGCGAGGCTCTCGCTCAGCCAATCATTCGTACGTCCACCAACGAATACGATGATCAAGGGAGATGGATCACCAGCATCACACCGGAGGGCCAAATCAACTACCGGTACGACGACCTTGGTCGGAAGACGCTCATGTCGGTTGGCGATCCCGTAAGCCCTGACCGCGCAACGACCTACGGTTACGACGAATTGGGGAGGCTTGCAAGCGTCACCGAACATGACTTCATCGGTGACACAAACGCCGCAACACCCCAAGCGAGCTCTCAGTCAGAACTAACTTCTCAATACTTCTATGATCTTCTTGGAAGCCTTGACGGCGAGCTGAATGCGAACGGTGTGTTTACCGACTACGTTTACGATCAGCTCAGCCGCTTGGACAAGATGACTTCGTATCAAACCGATGGAAGCGATCAAGACATCGCTGACCTCTCGGACAATCAGGTCATTTCCGAGTTCGACTACGAAGTGAGGTCCGATGGGCGTCGCACGCGACTTGACGAGTCGATCCGTGTCAATGGCCAGCTGCAAACCTCATCTCGGACGTATGACTATGACCAGTTGGGGCGGCTAGTCCGGGAAACTCTGGACAGCGACTTCGACAATACGCTGGATCACATCATCGATTATGAATTCGATGGAACGGGAAACCGCGTCCGAAAGTCAATCGACAGCAACCCTGTTGACACAAACAGCGACGGCGAAATAACGATTGCCGACACACCCGCTTTCGACGAGGTAACGGACTACACCTTCAACGTGGGTGATCAACTGATCGAAGAGGTCATCACGGATGCCGCGGGTGCAGTCCTCGGTCGAACAACGCACGACTACGACGGCACGCACAATGTTGGC
>JBCCOI010001196.1:0-1073 GCA_039025515.1 Planctomycetota bacterium | reverse complement strand
CGGCTTCTGAGCTGGGTTTTGGTCGCGATATTTGCGAGCGGTTTTACGATCCATCGAGGCCATCCTTGCCGCGGCGGTGAGAGATTTACCGGCGTCGATCCATCGACGCAGTTCTTTGACTTGTCCTTCCTTGATCACTTTAGAAACTCCGCGAAAAGAGGGGCGTTTCGAGAGTGTGAAGAAGTTCGCTGGGGTGGGGAATTCTAATTGTCGCTGGTGGTGAAACAGCCGCGTGAAACACGTCCCCGCGGCCTCACCACCTGGGGATTTCTAATTGTCGCTTGTGGGGAAAACTAATTGTCGCTAGACACGCGTCTCGTTCGAGAGACCCGTGAGACCCCCGTGTTCTCACTCGCACCCCGAGAGAAATCTACGGATCCTCTCAACCTCTCTGATTAACAGAGACAAATGGTTAACAGGCAGTTCTCGTTCGTCGCCCCGACCGTGAACCGGGTAGGTAAATCTCACTGGCTTAACTTCTTCTCCGTTGGCTTTGGCTGGGCGAGCATCGCAGGCACTTGGCACGGGACGTCTCTTCATTGGAGCGATCTGTGGCTGCGAAATATGATCCCGACGAACTCACCCCCGAAGAACGATTCCAACGAATCGCCTCCATCCTGGGTGCCGGCCTCGTCCGGCTCAGCAAGCGAAAGCGTTTGCTGAAAGACTCGGAACAGCAATCCGAGAAATCTCCGCCAATCTCTGGCGACTCGGCCGACGATCGGCTTGAGTATTCTCCCGAATCCGGGCTGACTGTCCACGACGGTTAACACGTTCGAGATTCCCGAGAAGGAGAACCAACCCATGGCTTTAAACATGGCCAAGGAGGTTCGCGAGATGCACAAACGCACCGTTCGTGAACTTCGCAAACAATACGCCGATGTCTTCGGCGAAGCCACGAACGCTTCCAACAAGGACTGGCTGATCAAACGCTGTCAATTTGCGCCTGAAACAGTACCACTCATTTGCGCTTCAAACGGTACCAGTTGGTGAGGCCGGGCCGTGTCGCGGCTCGGTGGTACTGTTTGACTTAGCCTTTTTCGGCAGCCGGACCCGTTGGCGCTTTGGTACTG
>JBCCOI010001195.1:0-1076 GCA_039025515.1 Planctomycetota bacterium | reverse complement strand
TGGCAATCTCTTTCTCTAAGTCAAACACGTTTTTGTTCCCCAAAATGAGCCCAGAGTGTTGTGCACGGCAAGCCACTGCTTCCGCTCCGCAGCCATCGATCGCTTTCCGGAAGCACTGATGCGGTAGTACTTGCGTTTCCGGCCGTTCTCGCCAACCTTCCACGACGAAATAATCAACTTCTCTTTCTCCATGCGGTGGAGTACCGGGTAGAGCATTCCTTCCGACCACTCAAGTTCCCCGCACGACCGTTCGCGAACCTGCCGAATGATGTCGTAGCCGTAGCTTTCTCCGCTGGAAAGTACGCCCAAGATCAACGGTTTGGAGGACGCCGCCACAAGTTCTTTCGAAATCATTTCAATCTCCTTTTTCGAGATACCTCACGTCGTCAGGTATAATACATCGCGTCGCTAGGTATTGTCAACCGAATGGTCCAAAGCCAATGCTCAAGTCACGCGGTCGGTAGTGGATGAGGCGACGAATCCATCGACTCACGACGAGTTCCGCCATCCGAATTGAGGACGGGCAACTAACGAGCAGCGTCGATCTTCCGCTTGATCTCCTTGATGCAGTTCGCTGCATACTCCGCATGATCCGGCCATTTCGATGCGATGTCTCGGTAGGCTTCGATTGCCTCCTGCCAGTCTCCGTCTTGATTGAGCACCAATGCTGCGTCCATTGCATCTTCAAGACTCAAGGGCTTCACTGATTCCGTTTCTTGGATACCGAAGTCAAAGTCCTCCGCCCAACCGAGAGATCCGACATCCATATACGCACCGCAGCTGGGGCAGGTCTGAGTTGTTCCATCAAGTGAGCTCGGGAATTCGGATACAACCCCGCATTCCTCGCATCGTGAGGTAATCATTTCTCCATCGGCTTTCGCTTTTCGGCGTACTTTGAGCTTCGCCTCGAAATCCTTGACCAACTCGATTGCGGCATCGATGTCCTTGCGATCAACGAAGACTTTCGGGGCGTGGAATTGGCCGATTGTGCCGAACATATACAAGCTCGCAGCCGACTGATCCTCGACCGCATAAGCTTCAATTCCTTGCGATAGAAGCCACGTCACCAAAGAGTG
>JBCCOI010001194.1:0-1090 GCA_039025515.1 Planctomycetota bacterium | reverse complement strand
GGCATACGCAATTTCGGGATCGACGGCACCGTAACCCGCAAACGTTCCAAAGCCACAATCAGTACAGGCGATTACGCGGTCCTCACCGACAATGTCGGTGAAGTGTGCAATTCGATCAGCAACCAATTCGGGGTGTTCGACAAAGTTTGTGGTGGTGTCGATGACACCGGGCAACAGCACCTTGTCGTCCGGAATCTCGTCCGCTCTATCGCGGAAGACCTTCCACTCATGCCCATGACGTGGGTTCGCGTTTTCAAACGACAGGTATTTGGCGTCGATCGACATCAACGTGCCAAACACCTTGTCCATAGGCAGGTCCAAAACATGCGGGCCTTCATAGTTACCCCAGCAGGCGTGGACGCGAACCTTCTCTCGCGGGACCTCGCGAAGCGCATGGTTCATAACCTCAACGTTTACTTTGGCGATCTTGATGAACTCGTCGTCTGATAGCTCCGAGAACAGCATCTGGCGAGACAAGGCCAGGTCCGGGCAATCCAGCTGCACATCCAGCCCCGAGGCGACGATGGTCTCGTACTCGGCCTTCAACGCATCAGCCAATGCTTCCAGATAGGCTTCGCGTGATGGGTAGTGTTGATTGGGAAGGAACAAGGCGACCACACCGGGTGAAGCCGCGTTCATGAATCCGCGCTCGACGTCGTGCTTTTCCATTGCACGCTTGAGGTTTGCAATGTCTCTGTTTAGTTCATCATGGCCGAGCGACTGAATCTCACCCGTGCATTGGGGGCGGGAATAGGTCGCTGTCCCACCGCTACTGGCCAGTCGTTCCATATAGCTCGGAAAGAGCTTGAGGTCGGCGGGCGCGTTGCGCGGGCTGTCTCCAGAGAACCCCGTGTAGCGATCCTTAACGTAGGTCGAGTAAGAGATCTTTGAGGCTTCGCCATCGCTGACGATGTCTACACCCGCTTCGACCTGGCGACGCACATTCTCGTCCACAGCCTTCGCCATCGTCGCGTCGAACTGCGCCTGATCGAAGTCCTCGCCTCGTTCGCGTGCAAAAAGAAAATCCACGACTTCTTGAGTCCGCGGCAGCGATCCAACGTGGGTGGTGAGGACTGGCATAGTTTTCCCT
>JBCCOI010001193.1:0-1092 GCA_039025515.1 Planctomycetota bacterium | reverse complement strand
TCTCGACAATATCGAAGACGTCGCCGAACAAGGCGTCTCGCTCGTGCAAACGGGGATCTTTGACGCGCTCGGTCCGGGCGGATTGAATTGGTTGCTCGATTCGACCGGTGACATGTTGGTCACTCGAGACGATGTGGTAGCCGCCATTGATTCGGAAAGCAATCGAGTCGACTTCGACATCAAGCTCGGCAAGCCGCGACAAGCGATCGAATTACCCGTCGACTTTGATTTGGGACTCCCCGGGTTGAACTTCGAATTGGACGCACCGGTCGATTTGGAGTTCGGTTTTGCATTCGATTTGGGTTTCGGCGTCGGCGTGAATGAAGGATTCTTTCTTGACGTTCAAGACACGGGCATCCTGGTGGACTTCGTCGCAGCGGTCGAAGACCTGAATGCATCCGGCGAGCTTGCTTTCCTGAACGTTGATGCGACCAGCGGCATCGATCAACAAACGGGGCTTCCGGAAACAAGGTTCACCGGCCAGTTCGAAGTGGGTCTCGTCGACCCGAACAGCGACAACCGTCTGACGCTGAGCGAGATGCTGGGAACGTCACCGAGCGAGCTGATTGAGACGACCTTCTCGGCCGCGGCGGACATGAACTTGCAGGTTGTCGCATCGATCGAAGGTAGCGATTACTTGCCGCGATTGCGTACCGATTTGGTCGTCGACTGGGACTTCATCGCCGGTCAAGAAGTCAATCTACCTTCGGTGAAGTTTGAGAACGTCCAAATCAACTTGGGCGACTTCTTTTCCGGTTTTGCGGGCGATGTTTTGAACGCCGTTCAGGACGTCTTGGATCCGATACAGCCGATGATCGAAATCCTCTCGGCCCGGCTGCCCGTGATCAGCGACCTTTCGGGATCGACGACGACGATCATCGACCTGGCACGCACGTTCGGCCGCGCGGACGTCGCCGACTTTTTGGATTCGATCGTCGAGATCAACGATCTGATTACCGGCTTGCCGACCGACCTGGGCTCCAATACTTGGGTCGACCTCGGGCAGTTTTCGGTCAACGCCGATGCGCTCGGAGGCTTTACGGGACCGGGGTGGTCGGCGAGCGACACGCAGTCGGAAGTTCGCACAACCGA
>JBCCOI010001192.1:0-1094 GCA_039025515.1 Planctomycetota bacterium | reverse complement strand
ATCGCACGACGATGAATCTTACGTTGCGGTGCATCGATTTTCTGAAGAATTGTAACGATCAGGTGCGGAACGGCGAGCCGATTTCCACTCCGGCAGACTTACTCGGTGAACTCCAACGGCTCGAAGATTCATCCGAACGCCGCGTTGAGGATGAACCCATCGATCCCGGCGTTTCGCAGATCATTGCGGAAGTCACGGGCATTCCCTTGGGAGACCAAAGTGCAGCAAGAGACAAGCATGCCGGCGAGGAAATAAACCACGATCAAGCCGAAGCGACGATTGCAACACCCGTTGGAGATGAGGTCGTTGAGTCCCGACAGACTGAGCTGGCGGATGAAGTCGTTCATCACATCATCTTGCGGCTCGCATCAGAAGCCATCGAATCAGAAGCCATCGAATCAGTCACATTGAAGGATGCGACTGAATTCGCATCGTCTTTGGGAGAGGTTCTGGCCAGTCGTCCAGAACTGGACGAGTTTGAGGAGCAATTCGACGGGACGATCGAAATGATTCTTCAGACCAACTTGGATCCGAGATCGCTTTGTGATGAGTTAGCTGCCAACATCAATCGATTGCAGAGCATCGAAATCCGCATCCCTCGGGATTCCGATTCTCCGCCGCTTGCGACGTGGGAAGCAGTCGTTTCACCGCCAATCGGCGACAAACAAATCAACGAATCACCTGAGCAGCCTCCGCAAGTCCCGACCGGCGAAACAGGCCCCGTCGATGATCAGTTTCTTCGGCCCCTGCAACAAGATGCGATGCCGGCTTCGGTTCCGGCAAAGACCTCGGAAACGATGCGAGTCGACATTGGCCGGTTGGATCACCTGATGAATCTGGCGGGTGAACTGGTCGTAAATCGAGCGCAGTTTGCTCAGCTCGCCGGTGATCTGTCGGCCGGTTCTTTTCAAGCAAGGATGGGCCTGGGTTCCGATCGAAAGACGCAGACAGGCGAATTCTGCGAGTCGTTCTCGCACGCCATTGAACGCCTCAAAGCAGGCGAAGCGATTGACGCCGAATCGACTCGAGAGCTTGAAGAAGGGCTGGAATGGATCCGCCAACAATCCGAACTCTGGGAGTCCAACCGAGCCAGT
>JBCCOI010001191.1:0-1095 GCA_039025515.1 Planctomycetota bacterium | reverse complement strand
GAGCAAGAGGACGGGAAACAACGTTGGCTGGCTGCGCTTGGCTCGCTATCGAAGGCTTACGCGTTGTGTCCCACGGAGCTTTACGCCCACGAGATCCGCGACGACGTGGCTTTCTTCCAGGTCATTGCCACGATGTTTCGAAAATACCAGGACAACGGCAAGTCAAAGAGTGAACTCGATTACGCCGTCCGCCAACTTGTCAGCGAAGCCGTCGTTCCATCGGGCGACCAGCCGATCGACGTGTTCACAGCCGCCGGCATGGAGAAGCCGGACATCTCAATCTTGTCGGATGACTTTCTCGAGGAAGTACGACGGCTTCCACAAAAGAACGTCGCCGTTGAACTGCTCCGAAAGCTACTCAGTGACGAGATCAAAACGCGATCACCCCGAAACGTCGTCAGAGCCAGGGCTTTTTCGGACATGCTCAAGCGCACGTTGAATGCGTATCACAATCGAGCCCTTGCCACGCATGAGATCATCGAGGAGATGATCAAGCTGGGTAAGGAACTCAGGGCGGCCGCCGCCCGCGGCGAAGAACTTGGGCTCAGCGACGACGAACTGGCGTTCTATGACGCATTGGCAGAGAACGAATCAGCGATCGAACTGCTTGGCAACGAGAAGCTAAAAGTGATCGCAACGGAACTGATTATCGCGGTACGCAGGAACGTCACGATCGACTGGACGCTACGCGATTCGGCGCGGGCAAAAATCCGCGTCATCGTTCGACGGATATTGCGGAAACACGGCTATCCTCCCGACCTTCAAGCCGACGCGACCAAGCTGGTCCTCGAACAGGCCGAAGCGATTTGCGGATCCATGCTATGACCATGTTAGAGGTGCCGGCCTCCCGTTTTTTGTTGGTCGCAACCCACAGCCGTTTCACACCGCAGTGGTACTTGGCGTCTTTTCGTGTTCTTCGGGCAGGGTGGATCGGCTTCATACCATGAAAGGACGGTGTCTGCATTTTCGAGCCAACGAGGAAGGTCGTCATCGTTGATGTCGGAAATTGCCCTTGCAACGTGCTTTCGGATTGGACCTGTCTTCCGGTTTTCCTGTTGTCCAGCCGGCAGGTCATCGTCGTCGTGCGTCGTTGAT
>JBCCOI010001190.1:0-1098 GCA_039025515.1 Planctomycetota bacterium | reverse complement strand
GAATTTCGACTTGTACATTGCAGCCACAGCGGCGCGATCGAACACGCGACGCGGATAAGAGTCGATCACCTCAACGTCCGACACCGAGCCATCACGCTCGATCGTGAAGGCCAGTTTCACCCATCCTTCAGTGCCGTCGAGAGCCGCTTCACGTGGATACTGCGCCTGCATAAGGAACACCGGGACGACATCGCCTTCCTGCGAGCTGGTGTTTCGGTGATCGCCGATGAACGGGCCATCCCCAACTCCGATGGTAATGACCGGCGTCTCTATGTCCGGAAATTCTGGCTGCGGCTTCGTGCTATCCGTTTTTGTCTCCGTTACTGGCGGAGGCGGCTCTTTCGGGGGCTCCGGCTCAGGTGGCTTCTCGCGGATGTTCTTGATAACGAATTCTTCGCCCGTAACCATCACGAAGTCGAGAGGCTCAGGCGACGTTGGCTCAAGATCGATTTGAGGTTCGCCAGCAATAAGGCCATTCATCAACAAGAACAGCACCGTCGCTACAATCGCAGCTGATACAACAGACATCGCATACTTCATGTATTCACCCTCTGCAGCCGAGACAGATACGGATCAGTCTAGAATTTGAATTCGGTGGTCATGGAGACGCGTCGAGCAGTCGCCACGCCATCGATCACTCTGGGCTTGAACTTCGACTTGTACATCGCCTGTTTTGCCGCCCGGTCGAAGATTCTCCGCGGATTGGATTCTAGAATTTCGACATCGGAAACCGATCCGTCCGCTTCGATGGTGAACGCCATCTTGACCCACCCTTCGATGCCATCCAGCGCGGCCTCACGCGGATACTGGGGCTGCATCAGGAAGATCGGGACAACGTCGCCCTCCTGATTACCGCTGCCCGGCGCTCCTGGAATCCAGATACCGTCGCCGGCGACACCAATATCGATATTGGGCGTCTGGATGTTCGGCAGCTGCGGTGGCGGCTTGTCGTTGTTTTCTTGTGAGAGCTTAGGCGGCGGTGGCGGCTCTTTCGGCTTCTCGGGTTCCGGTGGCTTCCGGCGATCGCGCTTGTTCTCGATCTCTTCGTCTTGCACTTTTACGAAGTCAAACTGCGCCGCGAGATCATCGTCGCGGTTC
>JBCCOI010001189.1:0-1099 GCA_039025515.1 Planctomycetota bacterium | reverse complement strand
TCCCGGTGCGCGTGATGGTGACGCGCGACCTGATCCTCGAACCGCAAGGAAATACCCAATGAGCAAGCTTAAACTCGGCGATATTCGTGACGATAAGCCGGTCAAGCTGACTGTTGAGTTGCCCGCCCACGTGCATCGCGACCTGACCGCCTATGCGGAGATCCTCGGGGCTGAGAATGGGCAGAAGCTCGAACCCGCGAAGCTGATCGCACCGATGCTGGAGCGGTTCATGAAAACCGATCGTGGCTTCGCGAAGGCGCGGAAAGAGCGTGCAGGATCGCGACGCGAGCTAAGTTCTAGCGCGTCGGCTTGAAGCAGATATCTATAGTCCAACGCGGCAAAGTCTGCGCTTCGGGCTAAAGAAGCTCGCAGGCAGGCGGAACTTCGTGCTTCAACTCACATCTTGAAGTTCGGCAATGGGGCAAGTGGATTGCGTAAAACATACCCAAAGATCACTTTCAGCATCGTTCTGGGATAAAAAGTGTAGAGGGGCAGCGCCTTGTGCAGACCGACGACCCAGTCGCGTTCAAGTCCGAACCTCACGTGCCCTAGCGTGACATCTATCCAATCCGCCTTGCGAAACGGTTCGACCAAATTCTCAAATTCACCGCGATAGCGCGTCAGCTTGTGATGGTTGTTGATCATCGAGCTGATCTCTTCTTCCCATTCCGGGCGATCAATCGAATTGAGATACTCAGCCGCAAGCTCGGAAGAGTCGTCGAGGTAATCGAGGGTACGCTTCGGGAAAACACTCAGATCATGAAAGGCGACTGCGATTCTCAGCTTTTCCAGTCGGTTTGGCGCGTCATCACTTAGTTTGAGAACAACATTCATCATTCGAAGGCAGTGATTCCGATATCCCTCATAATCGCTGTCCGCAGGAAAAACGTCCCGGTAAGGAGCGAGTATTGCGGAGACAGTTTCGTCCTCGATAGTGAATTCGCTGGCCGTGGTCATGTGATGATCAATCCGCTTTCAAGAAAATACAAAGGTGATTTCAATACACTTGGCTTGTGCGATCCGGCCGGCTCTCTTCAATAGTCGCTTCTTCACTCATGTAGATCTCCGACATCGCTACATCGCAGGAAATCCACGGCTG
>JBCCOI010001188.1:0-1112 GCA_039025515.1 Planctomycetota bacterium | reverse complement strand
TTTTTCTCGTAGGGGGTGAATCCATTTGGTTTCGGTCTCTTCGTTTCATATACGAAACATTGGGCGCGTTTCTTGCGAGGCCGGATTGGGGTGTCCCGAAATGGGTCGGGTCGTAAAAAATAATCCAATCTTGTGGTGATGACCGCCGCAATAAAGGGGTGAAATATGAAACTTTCTAAGTCGATGCTGATCGGTGCCGCAGCTGTGAGCCTGTTCCCGCTAACAGCTCTTGCAGACGGCGATCGTAAAAGCTGGGACGGGCAGGCGGCTGGGGAGCGGTATGCACCCTCTGGATCTGCCACCTCAGAGCGCGCGCTGACCGATGATGAAATCCGTGAAATCATCAATCGCGCAGGCGCAAGCGGCGACAATGCGGACATTCGATATATGGGCGGGTCAGAGACCGCGATCGAGACAACGCTCTGTTGTGAGAATGTCGAAGAGCAAGTTGAAACCCGCACTGAGATTGAAGAAACCACAGAATACATCGACGCCGTCACGCGGCGCGAGATCATTCAGCCGATCCAACGCACCATGATTCAGCCGATTACCCGGGAATTGCTAGACCCTTCGGTTGAAGACCTTACCGAAGATCGCGTTTATGAAACCATTCGTCTCGAAACACGCGTCGAGCGTGATCATGTCCCTGCTGTTGTCGAGAATTACATCCCTCAAGTGACCACAGAGTCGGTCGAAGAAGTGACTGAGACATATTACGATGTCCTCACCAGCCGCGAGATCATCCAGCCAGTCGAGCGGACCACCGTTGTTCCTGTCCAGCGTCGTATTGTCCGCCCGGTCACCGAAACCATTACCAATGACATTCGCTACGAAACACGCACGGCGCCAGTTCAACGAACGACCATTCAAATCCCTGCTACGATCGAAACGGTGACTGAAAACGTCACAACGATCCACGAAGAGCAATTGACGGAGAAAGTCATTCCGTACGTGGCAGAGCGGAACATATATCAGCCAAAGACCATCACGACGATTCAACCCGTTGAGCGTCAGATCCTTCGGGGGACCACGGAGACCATCACAGAGGCGACGCGCTATGAAGAAGAACGCTTGCCGGTCCGGGTTGAAAAAGAACACGCCCCGCAAGTGGT
>JBCCOI010001187.1:0-1117 GCA_039025515.1 Planctomycetota bacterium | reverse complement strand
GGCCTTCGCATCCGCGTTCACGTCATGATCCGCGATGACAACGACAGTCTCGCCGGAAACCTTGCTCGGCTTCGGCGCGTGGATGACGCAAACGGGTTCCTGACGATCCGAGGCATCAAGAAAATGATCGATGGTGCGCTCGGATCGCACGGTGCATGGCTTCTGTCACCGTACGATGATCGGCCTGCCAGTCGAGGGCTTTCGATCGCGACCGGCGACGAGATTCGGCGAGCCGCCGAACTCGCAATACAACATCAATACCAACTCTGTGTGCACGCGATCGGTGATCGCGCCAATCGAGAAACGCTTGACCACTTCGAAGCGGTAGCAGGCGGAGCAAATGTTGACTTGGCTGATTTGCGTTGGCGAATCGAGCATGCACAGCATTTGGATCCGGAAGACATCCCACGCTTCGGCAAGCTCGGCGTCATTGCCTCGGTGCAGGGTGTTCATTGCACCAGCGACTCCGTTTTCGTTCCGACGCGACTGGGCTACCGCCGATCAGCCCAAGGCGCCTTCGCGTGGCGTGCATTGCTGGATTCCGGAGCATTACTCTGCAATGGAACGGACGCCCCCGTCGAGTCGATCAACCCGTTTGCCAGCTTGCAGTCATCAGTTACACGGTCCGTTGGTGATCAATTGCCCTTCTTTCCCGAACAGGCGATGACTCGTGCCGAAGCCCTGCGTTCCTACACTTCAGACGCCGCGTTTGCATTGTTCGCCGAGAAGAGCCGCGGTTCGATCGAATCAGGGAAGCTAGCCGATCTCGTCATCATTGATCGCGACTGGAATGAAATGTCGGACCGAGAAATCGAACGCACTCGCGTCGTCATGACCATGGTGGACGGGGAGATTGCTTTTGCCGACGAAACTTTCGGCAACGAGTAGGCCGTTAACGCCCGTCGGTCAAAGTTGTCTATACTTCGGGGATGTGATCTTTCTCTACCCGCCCTTTTTTTTCCCTCCCCAAGCATCCGATGTACAAGCTCAATCGACGTCAGTTTTCCGGTCTCGCCGGCGCGGCAGCACTCACCACGGCTCTTCCCGCTCGTAGCCTTCGCGCCGCCAATGCGAACGACGAAATCAATCTGGGCTTTATCAGTTGCGGGGGCAGAGC
>JBCCOI010001186.1:0-1120 GCA_039025515.1 Planctomycetota bacterium | reverse complement strand
TGGACTCGCTCGCCAGAGCATCCACCGATACTTCGCGACCGAACGCAGAGGAATCCGATGAGGATACAGCGTCGGAGCCCGTTCTACTTTTTCAGCCAACAAAACGTCCTACTCCCGAGGTTTCGGACGAGTTCATCGAGAATGCGGTCAACAGTGAACCAACGGAAACTGAGCTCTCGTTTGATTACGAAGCAGCGATGAGACGCCAAAAAGAGCTGCAAGCCGCCGACCCGACGATGGATGACTTGAGTTCGATCGTGGATGCATTCGAGGCTCCGATCGACGAAGCGGGACGCATTGAAGCGTTTCTCGCAAAAACACCGATCGCCGATGAAGCGAATGCGGATCTCGCTCCCAAAGATATTCTCGCCGCCGCAGCGGATTCCTCATCCGATGCGGCATCCGGCTTGGTATCGCTTGATGTCGATGAGAGCGCACTTGCGGAAATGGACGCAGTCGTTGAGTCACCCAAGGAGATTCGACCGGCGGCAAGCACTTCAATCGAAATGCCGTCGGTTCGCCAGCAGCAACGGACTTACGAGACCCCAATCAGCAAGACGGCGTTAACAGAATTGCAGTTCCCGATCGACTCCGAAATCAAGTTTCAAATCATTGACGACGAACGTCAGCGGTACGGAATCTACGATCGAAAGAAGAATGTGGGATTGGCGGCGATCGATCTGGAGAGCTCGCGATTCCTTTGGCAGCAAGGCGCCTCCGCCGTCGATTTCAATCGCTTGGTTCATGGACGGTTGCTGAACCGTAGCGGCGACGCCATCTATCTTCGGCCTTCGATCGAAGCCGATGCCCTATCCATCAATTTGCGCTCCGCTTCGCAGAGTCCGACGTGGGATCTGGGTGCAAGTCTGCTTCGAAGTGTCACGGAAGTCGAGATGAATTGGATCGTCCCAAAGACGGTCGACCTCGCCTGGGAAATGCCGTTCCAGATGAAGCGTGATCGTGGTTATGCCGTTGCGTTCGTTGAGCCGACTGACGGCGAGACTGTTGCGATCGGTGTGAAATTCTTCGTGAAACTCAGCAGGAAGCTGCAAGTCAAGACAGAACTCTATGCACGGCTCGATCAAGACCTGCCTTGGTGGCCCATCGACCGTCGACGACT
>JBCCOI010001185.1:0-1121 GCA_039025515.1 Planctomycetota bacterium | reverse complement strand
TCGTCCATCAGGAAACTGTGGAGCACCGGATAAGTCTCGAAGGTTTCGCACCCTTCGAGTTTCGCTTCTTCGACGCTTACGACAAAGTCACCATCGCCGTCGACCAACGGATTCACCGATGTCGCGAGCACGTCGCCAGCGATGATATGAAATGGAAATGTTGGCGTCGCCAAGTCGGTCTGCAACGCCTCCCAATCTGGTCCGAGTTGCAGCGCTCCCTTGCCGGTCACCCAGCCGAAGACCTTCGTTTTGGAAAGCCGCTTCGCGATGGTCGCCCCTTGGTTCGGCGGACCGAGCATGATCATCCGCTTGCATCGAGGCAACAAGCGCTTGGGGTCACCATCAGATTCCAACTGGGCGACCAGCGATCGAACGACGATGTTCCCCATGCTGTGGCCCACAAAGGAGAAAGAATCCTGCTCGGGAAGACGCTCAAGTACTTCCCGCAGGGCTCGCGCGTGCTCTGGGATTGATCCCCTTGTGCTCGCGTACGCGAAGCGAATCACGGACGGTGATCCGGATTCCACCAAAGCCGATTCCAGTGTTTTCATGCTTCCCGCCGTCCGCATCAGCCCGTGAAGGAGCACGACGTGACGTTGCGGCTCGGCTTCACTTTGGGGCGGAACTCGTCGATCAAGCTCTTCGGCGCACTGGGTTTTCGTGCCCCAGGCTCTCCGCACGTCGTTTTGATCGATCAACCGGTGATGCCCGGTCAGCGAATTGCGCTGGATGCGAAATCCCTGCCTAAACCGCACGTCCGTCCAAACTTGTGTGCCACCGCCGGTTTTGATCGGGAGATTGAAGTTTTGACGGCTCATTTCTGAATTCCCCGGAAGAAACTGTGCCCTCGCGGTGGTCGAAGACCTGACCAGGAGCAAACAGAATCCGGCCGCGAACAAAAAGCGTTTCATTTTGGTTTGAATGTTCATGATTCAACGGAGCCTCCAAAATCCTCGTTGATTCGGCCGCATCCGAAAAAACTGTCTCGGTTTGCGTTCCGCGTAGGTTTCTACAGGGGTTTTTGAAGCTTTTTTAATTTCGTCGTTAACCTTCCTTTCACTGCCGCCATTTACTGGCATGTCCCCACAAACGCCGGAAAAGTTCGACGCCCAGATCGTCGC
>JBCCOI010001184.1:0-1128 GCA_039025515.1 Planctomycetota bacterium | reverse complement strand
CGCCAAGGAAAAGTATCAGGACATCCGATTCTCGGACTACTTGATTCACTTCCGTGGGCTTGTGGCGTCGTGCGATTTTCCGACGAATCACCAAGTCGTGTTGTTCAAACGTGGTTTGCCTGAGACGTTGGCGTACCAGTTATTTCTGCGTATTCCACAACGTGATCGTTCCGATTTGCGAGTGATCATGCAAGAGTTCCGCGGTATGGAATTGGACTTCAAGGCGAACTCCGCTGTCTGGACGGAGCACCTCAAGGAATTGAAGGCCATGCGATTTGATCGATCTTCGTTCCTCGCCACGCGACCTCGAGACAACAAAGAGACGTCCAAAGCAGAGTCGCACGCGCTGGTGGCGTACAATGAATCGGTCAACGCGATGGGTGAGATCATCACGGACACCGACGGCCTGCAAATGCGCGACGTCGGCGACAGTCGCATCTGTTTGAAGTGTGGAAATCCAGAACACTCAGGGCCGTGTACCGAGCCGCGAGATCAGGCAGCCATCAACTACGTCTATCGCAAACGTTTCCGGCGTGACCCACCTGGGTGGACTTCCAACAGGACCAAGCAGTTGGTTGGTCGCAAGTCCATGATCATTACCAAGTCCGCTTTCAGCAAATTATGCGAGCAAGCAGGCATCGAGAGCGCTGCCGTGGCCAAGATCACGGGCAACCACACGAAGACGACCAAGCCCAAGAAGGAGCCGACGTCGAAACCGATCGTCTTCGACGCCGCGTTCCTCGATCAGCTGAACGAGTCCTCAGTCGAAGAAGTCGAGCAGAACAAGGTCGCCTTCGCTGTGGATCTATCGGAGTCGAAGGACATGTTGTACGAGTACGTGTTCCAGATGCAGCACGAGAGTCGCAAGGCGACGTCCAAGACGTACTCGTGGGAACTACCGGGCGGTGAGGCCGCACGCGAAGAATTTGTTCCGCCAAGACCTGAGCAGGTCCGGCATCGGCAAGAGTTGGAGCGTGTGTTTGAAGAATTGAACGAAACGGAGGACATGGGCATCACGTGCGCCGACGCGACGCACAAGCAGTTCCACATGGCCGTACTCTTGGTTTGGGGTGATCAGTCGTTTCCGATCTTCGCGGTGGGCGACACGGGGGCGGACAACAACTACTG
>JBCCOI010001183.1:0-1128 GCA_039025515.1 Planctomycetota bacterium | reverse complement strand
TCCGCTTCAAAGTCCGCGATCGCTAAAAAGGATTGACTCGAACAGGGAGCAGCGAAGACGAAGCAAGCCAAAAGACCAAAGGCAAGGAACTTTAAGATGCGGATGGACACAGGCGGCCTCACGGAGAGTCGGGGATGACATATACCGGAGTTTAATCGATCAGAGGAGGCCTTTTGTGCGTTTGCCAGTGGATTCGATGGCGAAAAGCCTGAGGCGCCGCGAACAACCCGTCTCTGCTAATGCGCTATCGCGAGCAACGCAAATAGTGGAAGCTCGCATGGATGATCCTCTTTCAACTTCATTCGAGAAGTCGAGCATTCGGCCCGCAGAATTTCACCGTCATGGTCCTCGATCCGCGGAGCCGTTTTTGGACGGAAGTGCTTGGCGAGGTCAATCGTCTTCACGCCCTGATTCGAGATGCGTTCGCGAAAGAACTGCGAAACGAGCGAGCTCTTGTCTCCCCGGTAGTAGACTCGCGCGGCTCCGCTCACCGATCGAGCCCGGGCATTGAGCGTGCCGTAGGGCTCATCGTCACTTCGAACGATGACATTGACTTCAATGGATTGAAAATAGGATCGCCATAACTCCGCCGTCGGCTCGTCCATCACGACCATGATCGCCTCGTTCGTCTCCTCGGGATCATCCGATCGCTCGTTCGCATACGATTGCGTGAGATCGAGAACAGCGATCAAAACCATCGACACGAAAATGTTGGTGGAGTACTGCATCGCGTTTCTCAACTGGCAGGCGAGTAAACTTCCGTGAATCCAGATGCAATACGTTTGCAAAAGCAGGTTGTTCGGTTGATTCACTCCAATAAATAAGAACTTGTCGGGAGACGCCCCACGATCGATGCGTTCAGTCCGCAGCGCGGGGCCGTGAAAGAAAACGAATCATCAGAAACGCAACAATCAAAATGGCGGCGGAGATTGCTAGCCATAACACAGGAAGGTGTTCTTGCTCGACCTGACCGATGTTCCACTGAGCCAATCGATCGCGTGATTGCACGACAACCAAGAGCGTGCTGTTGTGCACCGCATGCAAGAGCATCGATGGGACGGTGCTGGAACTCTTCCACGCAACCCAACCAAGCAGCACTCCCATCAGTGTGCTGGGAAGGATTCGCTC
>JBCCOI010001182.1:0-1136 GCA_039025515.1 Planctomycetota bacterium | reverse complement strand
TTGATCTCATCCCATTGGGACTCGATCGTGAGCGTCGCGAGACCTCGCCCCTCGCGTGTTTCGTAGACGCCCGACCCCAGTTGCCGCGCGACTCCGTCCGCCAACCGTGATTGCCGACTCTGGTCGTCATCTTCAAAAAGTCTTCGCATCTCGTCCGGCGAGACCAATTGGACCGTGATTCCGGAGAGATTCTGATGTCCGAATGGAAGCACTGCAAAATCAATGACGACGAATGATCGAACAAACATCCAAGTAACAACAATCAAGGCAACCGAAACGGATACCAGTACACAAGAAAAGCGACGACGCAATTCGCTCGTTGGATTGTCGATCCCGACAATCAACCATCCGACAATCAAGACCCAAGGAATCAAAAACAAGTAAGCCGGACGCAGAAAGATCGCGATCGTCGCGAAAAGCGCCGTGCAGATGAGATTGGAAACTCCGCCGATTCGAGAGCTACGGAGCAGGTACGTCAAGCAAAACACGGCGGCGGAAAGTCCGATCACATCCGTGCTGACTGTGTGGACGTGATCCGTGAACGTGCAACCCAAAACCACTGCAAGCGATGCGGCACCTGCGACGAAAACACGATCCGTTCGCTTGAAGAGTTCATTGCCGAGCAACCACGCTGCGGTTGCATGAATGATGATCTGGACTAAGGGCAAGAACGCGATTCCACACGTCCACTCCACGCACTTCAAAAAGAGTGGATAACCCGGGGTCCGAATCGAGACCAAAGCGTCGGAAAGCGAATCGAACGGGTAGTCGAGGTAGCTTGCCGAGTCATTGACGTAGTGGACCGTCAAACGGCCCAGAAGTTTCGCGCAGGCCAAGGCAACGAGAAGGAGAACGATGAAACGCACCAATGAAATACGTCCGACCCGTTCGACACGCTGCCGAAGTGACGTCGAGCTATCGGTTGATTGCGTCTTCATCGTCACCACGTGACCGCTTTTGCAGATACATCTTGATCGGCACTTCGCCAAACTTCAGGTGATCTCTCAGTACGCTCAGAAGGTACCTGCGGTAGTCGTTTCCGAAAGCCCGCGGATCGTTGCACATGACAACAATGGTGGGCGGCTCGGTTCCGACTTGCGTCGCGTAATACAGTTTGGGTCGACGATTCTGATGGA
>JBCCOI010001181.1:0-1136 GCA_039025515.1 Planctomycetota bacterium | reverse complement strand
TCGTTTACGATCGGAAACGAAGAACAGCATTGAAATCTGACATCTTTTCAAATCCCAGCCACCGAGCTGTCCTGCGAGACGCCGGAGGAAGAATCGTCAGTTACGTTTGCGTGACGCTTCGCTGCTCTGCTGCCATAACGTTACGGATCACGCGGCGGCGACAAGCGACTAACCACTTCAAAAACCGCGACTTCGCCACTCGTCGTGTATCCGTTGGTTATCCTTCAATTTACTGACCGTCGGCGTTCGCATCTCGACGTCGATAGATCGAGTAAAAATACCAAATCAAATTAGAACCTGGTATTGAGCGAACCGAAGTGGATAAACGCATTTTCGAGATCTAGAGCGCGAAAAAACACTCCGATGTCAGAACCGACCCACTGCCACTGCAAATTGTAAGCGTTGACAAACTCGCCAGCATGAATTCGGAATCGTGAGTCAGTCGCTTGAGGGCCGTCCGCCACGAGCCAGTGAGGCGCGTAAAGTGTGCTTGTAATCGTATCAACAGCAGGCGGTGGAGCGTTATTTCCATAGAAGGTTGCGAGAAACGCCATGTACGGTCCACAGGAGAATAAGTAGATCAAAGCTGTCGATACCGCGAACCCAGAGGCACACACGAATTTGCGTTGCGAAAGTGCCTTGCGAACTGACACACACCAGAAGAGTGGAATGAATGACGCCGCGAAGAACGCGATTCCCCAGTTCCACGAAAGAAGTGAAAACGCGAGCCCCATTAGCAACGTGCAGATCATTAGCTTGCGTATTGTCATGGTCGCATGCCGAGCGGTGCTAGTGGTTTGTTGAGACCGTTGAGTTAATTCGGATAACGTCAAGGATCACGCGGCGGCGACAAACGACTCACCACTCCAACAACCCCGACTTCGCCGCTCGTCGTGTATCCGATGGTTATGGGGCGGATTGAACGACATGCAGACCGGAACGATTGCATCGACACGGTTTTGCATCTGTATTCCATTCTGGTCAAAGTCTACCGCCACGTACGTTGCCGTGTATGCCTGACGGTCTCGTCTGACCGAATGTTTCGGCTGCATTGAAATGTGAAATCCAACTGCTCCGGAAAGTAAAAGTCAGCTCGGATCAAATGAATCGCCAAGTGTCATCCGACGAACTGATTG
>JBCCOI010001180.1:0-1147 GCA_039025515.1 Planctomycetota bacterium | reverse complement strand
GATTTCTATGACCCTCGCACGACACAGACTTAAAACGCTCGCGACAGCTGCCGGAGCAGCCCTTGGCGTCTTTTCGGTGACAGCCCTGCCATCAGCCGCTGACGCGAATGCGTTCGAAGTCCTCGACAAAAATAAAGACGGCTTTCTCACCGAAGGCGAGATCGTCCCCGGTTATGATGCCGATATTATCAAGCGGCTCGACACAGACGGCTCAGGCGGCGTCAGCCGGGCTGAACTGGAATCTGCCGGCAATCGGATTGTCATTCATGACAGCGAGTTCGAAAGTGAGGAAGATGGCACGCCAATCACCCGCAAGTCGATGAAGATCCTCAAATTCAGCGACTCCGAAGACGGTGAGATCCACGGCGAGTTGATTACTGAAGTTGGCCGGAAAGTTGTCATCAAACGCAGCGAGTCCGGGAGCGAATTGTCAGAAGCAGAAATCGAGGTGCTGATTCAAGAAGCGCTCAGCGACGCCGGAGTGGGAATGGACATCGATCTGGATGCCGATTTCGATACTGAGACGATTTTTGAGGACATTGATGATGAAGGCAATACGCGGATCGTCATCAAGAAAATGAAACGGACTGACGTCAGCACTTCAACTGAAGAAGCGGACGAAACCGAATAAGCCGTGCACCCGGCGCGGTTTTTGACCGGTCAAACAGATTCAGATTTCTGGTGATACTGCCCATACGGGCGGAAGCGATAAAGATAGCTCGGAACGATGGCTTCCACCGTTTCGAGCTCATCCACGCCGAGATCCGCGAGCGTCAGCGCCCCGTCGGACACAACATTATCCGTCTTCAGCATCTCCACCTGGTCGCCCGTGATTGGCGGTGCACCGAGAATTCCTGAGGATAAGGGCGGCAAGTATCTAAACAGCGTCCCGAACGCGAGCCCCATCGGCTTGGCGATCACAAACGGCAGCGGCAATGCATAGCGTTTGCGATCGATCGTCTCGCCAATGAAGTCGTAGAGCTCTTTGAACGTATAAGTGCGCGGTCCGCCAAGTTCGAAAGTCTTCCCAGCCGCATCCTCACGCGTCACCGCCGCGGCAATGGCATCTGCAACGTCCCCGGCATAAACCGGTTGGACTTTGGTCGTTCCACCACCAATCGCTGGCAGGAACGGCGCAACAGATGAG
>JBCCOI010001179.1:0-1150 GCA_039025515.1 Planctomycetota bacterium | reverse complement strand
TGGTTATTTACGATTGCGACCAACGTGGCACGAAACTCATCACGGCGTGTCGGACGTCGCCAGGAAGTCAACGAAGTAGACGCACCGCCCACGGCGGATGGTTCGCAGGCGGTCGGTGTGCTCGCGGCGACGGCTTTGGAAGCAAGTGGCATGATGCCGAACCGATTGGTCGAGGGATCCGAACGTGGAGAAATCATTCGCCAAGCCGTCGAGACGCTCGGAGACAGACAGCGGACAGCGTTAATGTTATCGCGATTTGAAAACATGAGCTATGCAGAGATCGCCGAGACGATGGGGCTAACGACACAAGCGGTGAAGTCATTGCTCAGCCGTGCCCGAGTCAATTTGAAAGAGATTCTTCAGCCCTACGTGGACGCGGGTGTGATTCCGCCGGAGGCACGTCCATGAGCGATAGCGTCTTATTGGCCGACGACCATCCGGTCGATCCCGACGACGAGCTGTTGGTCGCGTACCTCGATGACGAACTCGATTCCGCATCCAGGACTCGAGTCGAAAAACGACTGATCGCCGAGCCGGACTTTCAGAAGCGGCTTCAATCACTTCAAACCGGTTGGGAGTGGCTGGACGATTTTCCCTCAGAGTCTTCCAACGAGAAGATGGTTGAATCGACCATCGAACTCGTCGTTGCGGATGTCCAATCGTTGGAAAAGATAGAAACTCCGCAAGTAAATTCGCTCGCCCGGCGGTTCGCAAAACCGCTCCTGTTTGTCCTCATGTTTCCAATGGTCTTTGGTGTGGGAGCCGTGGCCGCCCGGCTCATCGCCAAACGACAACTTCAGCGTGACCTGCAGGAACTGGAGATCGCGGAGAATCTTGAAGCCTATCGATTGGTCGCCGGCGAGGGTGACCTCAAGCTCTACGTCAAGCTCGCCTATGACGAGCAATGGCAAACGATGGTGCAGGCAATGCGCCGAATCAGGGTGAGCGAACTGGGAGGACCTAGTAAGGTCGCGACGATTCCGGTTTCTGATCGAAGTTCTCAAGTCCCCTCATTACCAAACGAGACCCGACAGAAATTGTCGACGCGTTGGGAAGCTTACAGCAGCCTTCGCGAAGAAACCAAGCAACAGGTTCGCGATGCGGCAAAGAAAGTCTCGGAGCAAGCCGATCAGGCGATTTTGCTGCAAAC
>JBCCOI010001178.1:0-1153 GCA_039025515.1 Planctomycetota bacterium | reverse complement strand
CGGTCAAGTGGCAAACCGACCGCTCTGGCAATCATCGAGGTGGTTCCCCAGTCGATGGACAACAGATCTTGTGGTCGTGCTCCGTCATTGTTCCTGGAATCAAGACTCGCCCCAGCATCGACAAGGACATTCGCCGCTTCCGCCCGCCCGAAAAAGCAAGCGATGTGAAGCGGAGTTGAACCAAAAGGATCCTTCGATTCCAAGTCTCCCTTCGCTTCGACATACCGCCGAATGGTGTCAATATCTTCGACGGCAACCGCTTTCCAAACATCGATCTGTTCGGACGCCCCACCATCGCCCGTCTCCGTCGAATCCGCTTCAAGAGCAACAGTTGAAGGCCGGCTTCTCACAAATGTCGAGACGATCAACAACGCAGGAACGATCGTCAGCATCGAAAGAAGCAGTGGAAGAAAAATCCGTTTGAATCGATGCGAAATCAAAGACCGTAGCCCACGCTTTTTCCAAAGCATCGCGGTGAAAAAACCACTGATCAGGAAAAAGAGCGGCATCCTCCATCCATGAATCATTGCCAAAAGTAATCCGTAGAATGGATTTGCTTGGCTATCTTCAACGCCCCAGACCAATCGAATGCCTGGGATGAATGACATTGCGCCGTGGAGAACAATTCCCAAGAGCATCGCGAATGCTCTCAACGCATCCAGATCATGCCGACGGGAATCCGCTTGGCCTTCTTTCATCTCAGGTGTGTCCGCAGGGCAGCACAACAGGAACAGTTGAGTTGTTGTGCCGACATGCCTTTGACTAGGAATTTTGGAATCGAGGCGGGTGAGACTACTTGACTTTCAAGCGGCGAATGAACTTACCGGGGATATCTCCTTCGCGAATCAAGGTCGGCTTCGGCCGCCCCGGCTCGAATAAAATATGTCGCACAGCGGAAGGGACCGCCAAGTCAATTGGACGTTCATCCAACGCCAGCCAAAGTGAAGCAAGCTGTTCGGCATCGATTTGCTTTCTTGGATGCTCTGAAAGAGCAAAGTCCAGGTCTTTCCACGTTCGGCCCTTCGCCAACTTCACGCCTGTTTGCGGCGGCCAAGGCAATGACTTTCGACGTCCGGTGGGTTCCAGATCAATGGCAACCAACGAATGATCTCTTAGCGACGCAACCCACTCCGAAAGTCTTTCCGTTTCATCT
>JBCCOI010001177.1:0-1153 GCA_039025515.1 Planctomycetota bacterium | reverse complement strand
GCAGACCGGAACGATTGCATCGACACGGTTTTGCATCTGTATTCCATTCTGGTCAAAGTCTACCGCCACGTACGTTGCCGTGTATGCCTGACGGTCTCGTCTGACCGAATGGTTCGGCTGCATTGAAATGTGAAATCCAACTGCTCCGGAAAGTAAAAGTCAGTTCGGATCAAATGAATCGCCAAGTGTCATCCGACGAACTGATTGTCCCGCCCGCAATAAAACACACTTCCACATCTGTCGCGTCATGGGGCCAACCCAAAAATCCCCCGGAGGGCACGCGCAACTGCTTCCGCCCATAACGTCAAGGATCACGCGGCGGCGACAAACAACCAACCACTCCAACCACCGCGACTTCGCCGCTCGTCGTGCATCCGATTGTTACCCGCTTTCGGAGCCTGGAATCCCGTTGCGAGCGATATCAACGTATGCGTCAGATAAAACAAATACAACGATCTCATCACGAGACCGTTCGAGTAAGTCGTCATCATCGTCAACCGCCAGAGCTCCGATAATGCCATAGTCAATCGGTAGGTCTTGAGCAAGTCGACGCAGTTCCCCCAACTTAACCGAGGCAACGGAAGCGCGCCGAAGGAGGTCGATCAGATGTTTTTCCTCTGACGAACGAACGTCAATTAACGCATCATTGAAAAAAAGTCGTCCAGGAGAAGCGTCAGTATCGAGAGGGAACTCGCCAGCGAGCGAATGCTGATTTAGTCGGATAGAGCAAAGATATCCATCATCCGTAACCGCACCCAATGTTGACGTTCCTCCATCGAGTGTGAGTTCCCAGGCTACAAGTGTCAGAGAGTCAACCTCGTGAAGATCAATCCACTTCGCTGGCTGAGGCCTCGGTCTGTCACTCCAGCATCCCGTGAAGAGCGGAATGCATACAACGATAAAGGCAAGATATCTCATCTTCGATCGGGTAACGTTACGGATCACGCGGCGGCGACGAACGACTAACCACTCCAACAACCCCGACTTCGCCGCTCGTCGTGTATCCGATGGTTATGACACGCTTTCGGTACGCTCGGTGACCGCCGTGAACAACAATTGTCGATGAGACGACGAACCGCCATCTCAACAAGTCCAGAAACGGCCACAAAAACCTCGTTTTGAGGTTCATCTCTGCCTTGTTGCCCGAACGCCG
>JBCCOI010001176.1:0-1156 GCA_039025515.1 Planctomycetota bacterium | reverse complement strand
TGATTGAGCTTCTGAATCTAGATCTGCTGCGGCCGAATTCGATGAGCTTGCCCGTTCCGCCGTGGAATCAGCCGACTTTTGCATCTCGAGCGTGACGTCGGTGAGGTCTTTTTCAGAGAGATCTCCGATTTTGGTGGCAGTATGAGCAACATCCCGAATGATGGATCGCATGATTAGCAACGCAACGGTACAGCCGATGACGCTGAGAACCGATCCGACGAAGAAGGCCAGCATCGTTCCCTTGGCCTTGTCTCGTTCGCCGGATTCAGAAATACGAATGGCGACATTGTCGGCAGCTCGATGGAGACTGGCGGCTGAAGCAGCCAATGCTTCTCTAAGCGTGTAGAGTTCCGTTTCCCCTTGCTCGCTGTATGAGATGATTTCGTCCGAGAGAGAAAATAGTTCGCTGAACTGCTGGCGTTGCAATGCAATTGCGTCGCGAAGTTCTTTCGAACCCGCACGATCAATTGATCCAAACTTGTGCTCGCCGCCGTTCTGAATGAGGTCGAGAGAGTCGAGCAACATCGAGCGAGTTGCCGAAATGTCCTGCTCGTTTCCTCCCACCACATCGAGCACTTGCCGGGCGTGACGCTGATTGAGGGTTCGTTGCCTGCCGGAGAGGTTCACCGTCGAAGAATTCGCTCTGAGTTCTGACTGCAGCAGGACGATGTTGTTGGCAACGACATGGGCTTCTTCAGTCTTCTTTGTGAGCTCCTCTCGCAATCGGCGCATTTCTCCACCGTACTTCGCCGAAAGCTGCAGATAATCGTCGGCCGCTTGGAAGTTGATGCGGATCATTTCTTCCTGCTCATTCAACGATTCGATAACATTCGCTTCGCTGGCGGGCTGGATTGACCCGAATTCGTGCGTTCCGCCGTTCCTCAAGAGGCCGAGAGAGCTTTTCATTTCCTCTCGAATCGTACGGAAGTCAGCATCGTTTCCCTGTGATACAAGCAACACGTTGAGCATGTGTTGCTGATTGAGCATCCGCTGTTTACCTGCCAAATTGATCGACGCAAGCTTTTTGCTTTGGTCCGAGAGAGCTCGATGAAGTACACCGAGCATGCCCGCACCCAACAAAATAAACATGAGCGGAATGCAGGCCAAACGAAATCGCTTGAAACTTCCCATGACTTCGATAGGCTCCCAACCCGAG
>JBCCOI010001175.1:0-1162 GCA_039025515.1 Planctomycetota bacterium | reverse complement strand
GCCGACGCATTCCCACCCTCGATTCTCGATCAACCGCTGACGATCCCGATGGATGCGGAGATGAAGGCGCTCCGCGGGTTGAGCTTCAAGCTTACGTACTTCGATGCCCAAGACGGTTGGCTAACGTTGGGATTTGATCTCCAGTAGACGGAAACCAACTCGACGCCGATTTGGTGAGGAACCGTACGGCGAAAGCCCCGGCTATATGAGCCGATGGGCCGTAGCCCCGGTTAGGAGTATGAGCCGATGGGCGATAGCCCCGGTTAGGTGAGTGTGAGCCGATGGGCGATAGCCCCAGTTGGGTGAGATAGGAACCTCGGCCGGCCAAACGGCTTTACCCGACCCAGACGAAACCGCGGCTATCGCCGTTCGGCTCAGGTGATGGCGATAAGTAGTTCTCGCCGTTCGGCAAAGATGACAGCTGTGACGATCGTGAATTGATCATGACAACCATCGCCCACGGACCCTTCAAAGTACTAGAATCAAGGGACTGAGACTGATCGCCCAAACGGAGTGACGAGCATGAATCAGCGGAGTGATCCGATTGCCTTCTTCATCACGTGGACAGTTTACGGGACTTTTTTGCAAGGCGACTCGCGGTGGTGGAGAAAGAAAGGTGCTGGTTCACAGGCTCCGCAGCCCCGACTGGAAGCCTGGCATCGCGATCGGCTGGTTTATGAAGTGATTCTGCTGGACTTCGAGCATCGTCAAATTGTTCAGTTCGAAGTTTCGACCCATTGTGAACGCCGAGGTTGGAAACTGTGGGCAATGGCTGCGAGAACGAATCACGTTCATATCGTCGTGTCCGCACCAAGATTCACCGGCAAGAAGGTGCGTGATCAGCTCAAAGCAAACTGCACGCGCGGAATCCGGCAGATTGATTCGCGGTTCACTGATCGACCGGTTTGGACGACAAACGGAGACATAGAGTTTATAGATAGCGAGTGGGATCTATGTGTTGTGACTGAGTACGTAAACGACGCCCAAGATAGGATGCACCTAGGTAAGTGAGCTCGAAAAGCTTGAGCCGATGAGCGATAGCCGGCTATCGCCCAATGCTATCTACTTTTGCATTACTCGAGGGCTCGTTTTTGTTTTTCTTTCCGGATCTGAGCGGCTTCGCCCGGATTTCTGACTTCGAATTTCGTTGCTTTGCTACGCT
>JBCCOI010001174.1:0-1167 GCA_039025515.1 Planctomycetota bacterium | reverse complement strand
GGCCGGACCCGCTGAACCTGATAGCGAACGCCATCCCCGCTCAACTTATTCAAACCGAATTGATCGAGGACCGATCGGTCCGATTCCGAGACTGCACCAGACTTGGTCGGCGTGATCATCAACCAAGCGTCGCGCGACTTGATCGGGAAGTGTTCATCGTGATGCCATTCTTCCGCGGGCACCGCCAAGAAGGATTGGACGTCACTGGATGGATCACTGGCGGCGTACACAAGAAAATGATTGAGCTGTTCCGGCACAACGGCAGGTGGTCCGTTGGCGAGTACTTGAGCTGGCATCAAAAAGAACTTGGGAGCCCCCAGCGTGAGTGTTCTGAGTTTGTCACTCCGTTCCGAGGCAACTTTAACTTCGCGATCCAAAGACCATTTGGGTTTTCGTACGTCGTACCAAGTTAAATAGCTCACCGTGTTGTTGGCAGACGACTTGGCAGGTGCCGAAAAAAATTCGGGACCACTCAGCGTCAAATAGTGCTGCTCATCGTCAACGAGCGATTGAATCTGAAGTCCGTGCAGCACCGGATTAGACGGCTTGACGGCCTCCGCGTTGGCGTCGGCGTACACCGAATCGAGATCGGCTGCGGTCGCGAAGCACGGCGTGAGGCAAATAAGCAAACCATAAGCCAGTTTTGACACGGCGGTGTCCAACAGGGCATGAAAGGCTCGCGGGTAACGACTGAACATCTATGGCTTTCCGGCTCGATGAAGTTGACTTGGAGACGAATGCAAAACAACCGTTGATATGATCGCGACGTGGAAAGGTCTACTCCCCGGCGGTTTCTTCGTAGATGGGAAGGTGCCGGTAATAGACTTCTAAATTGAGCAGGTTCATGGTCGTGACATAGATCCGGCCGGCGTGCGCGCTCCATCGATCTCGGACGGGAAGTTCCGGGTCCCAAGAGCCTGACTCCGGGCCGGTCTTGATCTGAGTTTCGAGGAGGAGCGGATTCAAGTAGCGATTCCAACGCTCCCAGTAATCATCGCCCATATGAAACATAAACTGCGTCGCGTAGTACCAGTAATAGCCATCGCGAAGCGGTCTCCGCCGATCGCCAAGTTGGGGTGGACTACGCAGCAGGTACTCGGCTGCCGATTGCATTTCCGGCTGGTCCCGTCGCCAGCCGTTGTACATCCGCATCAACATGCCGACGGC
>JBCCOI010001173.1:0-1168 GCA_039025515.1 Planctomycetota bacterium | reverse complement strand
TCGCTCGCTGATGCTCTGCCGCTCAAGCCGACAAGCAACATCGAGCTTGCTGCGGATGCGGCGGAAGCCGTGCTTCGCAATTGGTCCGTGGATACCGATCGTTCTCTCGAAAAGCAGGTTCAGCTTGTTCAAACCGAGAGCAGTCGTGTGGCGATCGATGGACAGTTGAGTCCCGGTGCCGAGGCGATTGATCAAACCGAGTCCCTGGTGCTGCGAAAACGTTTGGGACGTGGACACATCATTCAGCCTCGATTCGACTTGATGAACGGCTGGCTGACGGACTGGGATTCCTACGACAGTTTCTTTAGCGGAGTGATCCTGGGTCGCCCGCCGCGACAATACTTCGCGGATAGCGTTGAAGAACTTCGCCAAGGCTTTGACGGGACTCGGAAGTTGGCCGATGGCGCGGTCAATACGGATGTTCGAATCGCTTCGAGGGACCTTATCCTGCAGAACGAGGAAGGGACGCGATCCTCAGGGAGTGATTTCGATCCCCACCATCGAGTCGACGCGTTGATGGGTTTGGGGGCATGGAATGACGATAGCGATTTGATTCGTTTGCAACGCCGTCTGCTCCAGAGCCAAGCCGGAATCGAGATACCCGGTTCGGACTTGGTGCTCCGCGCGCTCGCCCTTTATCTCGTTTTGCTTGTCCCGGTCAACTACATCGTTTTTCGGCTGATGAACCGTTTGGAGTATGCGTGGTTTGCCGTTCCCGTGTTGGCCATCGTTGGCGCGGTCTACGCGGCCAGGCAAGCCAGGCTGGACATCGGTTTCGCACGCAGCAACGTGGAGCTCGCGCTCGTTGAAATTCCTCGTGACTACAATCGGGGTTACGTCACCCGAATGATCGGTGTCTATAACTCTCTGTCGAGTCGTTACGACATTCAATTCAAGAATCCGGGTGGAGTGGCTGCGCCGCTACGCAATGAGGCCGACCCCGGAACGGATGTCGTTCCCCAGTTTAAGGTTTCGTTCGACGAAGGTCCTTCGCTATCCGACTTCTCGGTTCTGAGTAACCGTATGCGATACGTTCGGTGCGAACAAATGACCGATCTTGGAGGCGGCATTCGAATGGATGAAAATGGTTTCATCATCAACGAGACCGACCATGAGATCCTTGATGCGATGTTGGTACAGAAACAAAGCGATGGTTTCAAAGCGTCGA
>JBCCOI010001172.1:0-1168 GCA_039025515.1 Planctomycetota bacterium | reverse complement strand
CATTCCTGTCGAACAGTTCCGTAACGAAAGCGGTGAGGTCGAGGTCAACGAAGGTGACGTCGTCGAGGTTGCACTGGATGCCGTCGAAGATGGCTTCGGAGAAACCCGTCTCTCGCGCGAGAAAGCGAAACGCGCTCGCACCTGGACGCGACTGGAAAAAGCATTCGAAGCTAGTGAAATCGTCAACGGCGTGATCAACGGTCGCGTTAAAGGTGGTTTCACGGTAGAAATCGAGAACGTCCGCGCATTCTTGCCGGGCTCGCTCGTCGATGTACGCCCGGTTCGCGACCCGTCGTATCTCGAAGGCAAAGTTCTCGAATTCAAAGTGATCAAACTCGACCAGCAGCGTAACAACGTGGTGGTATCCCGCCGCGCGGTAGTCGAGGAAGAGTACAGCGCAGAACGCGAAGAGCTCCTCAAGAGCTTGCAGGAAGGCAATACCGTCAAAGGTATTGTCAAAAACCTCACAGACTACGGTGCGTTTGTTGATCTTGGCGGCATCGACGGTTTGCTGCACATCACCGACATGGCGTGGAAACGCGTCAAGCACCCATCTGAGGTCGTCTCTGTTGGTGAAGAGATCGACGTGAAGATCCTGAAGTTCGATCGCGAGCGTCAACGTGTTTCTCTGGGTATCAAGCAGCTGGGTGCGGATCCGTGGCAGAACATTGCGCGTCGCTACCCGCCCAACACCCGCCTGTTCGGTAAGGTCACCAACATTGCGGACTATGGTTGCTTTGTGGAGATCGAAGAGGGCGTTGAAGGTCTGGTTCACGTCTCTGAGATGGATTGGACGAACAAGAACGTCAACCCGCAGAAGGTGGTTCACCTTGGTGAGGAAGTTGAGGTTATGGTCCTCGAGATTGACGAAGATCGTCGTCGCATCTCTCTCGGCATCAAGCAATGCAAGTCGAACCCATGGGCCGAATTCGGCTCAATGTTCAACCGTGGCGATCGCGTCAAAGGCCAAATCAAGTCGATTACCGACTTTGGCATTTTCATCGGCCTTGACGGTGGTATCGACGGGCTCGTGCACTTGTCTGACCTGTCCTGGGACGACAACGGCGATGACTCGGTCCGCAATTACCAGAAAGGTCAGGAAGTCGAGGCGGTCGTTCTCGCTATTGATTCGGAGCGCGAACGCATCTCACTCGGTATCAAGCAACTG
>JBCCOI010001171.1:0-1170 GCA_039025515.1 Planctomycetota bacterium | reverse complement strand
GGCTATTCCATTGCGGCAACGGACTTGGCGGATTCATCGGAGATCCGGTTCTGGTTCAAGACAGATATTGCAAGCCGGTTCAACCTTCAGGTTCACACCGGACGACGAGAAGCGAGTGTGTTCGAGTTTTCGACCTTGGATATTGTTCCGGGTCAATGGACGCAGATCGTCGCGCCTTCGTCTGACTTCGTGAAGCCTCGTTGGTCTATCGGTGCCGCCGACTGGAAGCGTGTCCAGAAAATTCAGATCACCGCGCACGGTTCAGGACCCTACGATGGCAAGTACATCATGCTAGACGATGTTGTTGGCGTTGCATCTACCGTGCGAGCCAAGCGCATGAAACGTGTCGCGCAGTTGCGTGTGGAGCTTGCCTCACTTCAAGTTCCAACAATGGCGATGAAGGACGATGTGTCTCCTTCGCAGACGCATATCATGGTGCGTGGAGACTATGCATCACCCGGGGATCCGGTTGAGGTGGGTGTCTTGGGGAGCATGCATCCTTTGGATCCCGATTTGCCGCCCAATCGTCTCGGGTTGGCCAAGTGGTTGGTTAATGATGCGAACCCTTTGACGCCGCGCGTGGTCGTCAACCGAATTTGGAGTGAAGTATTCGGGCGTGGCATCGTCAGTACGCCCGAAGATTTTGGCATGCAAGGAGAGGCACCTAGTCACCCTCGACTACTTGACTGGCTAGCGGTTCAATTCGTCGAGCAGGGTTGGTCGATGAAGCGTCTTCTAAAAGTCATCGTTTTATCGTCGACTTATCAGCAGAGTTCGTCTGCTTCTGACGAGAAGGTCAAACGAGATCCTCAAAACGAGTTGTACTCTCGCGGTCCGCGTTTTCGATTGCCCGCCGAGCTGATTCGCGACAACTTGCTCGCGGTGTCAGGGCTCTTGTCTGACAAAATCGGCGGCCCCGTCGTGTATCCAGTGCAACCCGCTGGGGTATGGAATGAGATCCCAGGTGCCGATGTAAATCGTTACCCGACTTCCCAAGGCGAAGATCGATATCGACGTGGAATCTACACCGTATGGCGGCGCGGCAATCCCTATCCCAGCATGGTCAATTTCGACGCCCCCGAGCGGACGGTCTGCACGACAAAACGAGATCGTTCGAACTCGCCGCTGCAGGCTCTGACACTTCTAAATGATCCGGTCTACGTCGAAATG
>JBCCOI010001170.1:0-1170 GCA_039025515.1 Planctomycetota bacterium | reverse complement strand
GCTCTTAAATAAAACCTTTCGATGTTTTCGACTCGGGTAAACGGAACTGGTTCCGGGAAATGTTCAAAAGATCACCTGGGTTCAGAACATTTCATTTGCCGGGCGTCAGAATGACGACAGCATTTGCCGAATCTTCATGAGCGCCATGCGTTCATCATTCCCTCCATGCACGCTGCGGGAACCCCCTCAAAATCACCAACCGGCCGAACGTGACGCTTGAGTGAGGCCGAAAACTCAAGGACACGTGAGGTGAGGGCTTCGTTGAAAGCAACTTGGTGAGGAAGGAATCTTGTGAGTCGTACCACCCGACGTTCGGCGGTTCGCCGTCAACGACGCATTGAGAGCATCGGATCAACCGCTACTGACGACTCGCCCGAGCACGGTGAGGACTCGCGGGTATTGCATGTTGGTGCTCCGAACACGGGAAATCGTGCTTACTTCGATCGGCTCGTTGACGAAATGTTCGAGCGGCGCTGGTTCACCAATGACGGCGTTTTGGTGAAGCAGCTTGAGGCTAAGATCTGCCGGTATCTTGGCGTAAAACACTGCCTGCTCGTCTCCAGTGCGACCGTTGGATTACAGCTCGCTTGTCACGCCATGGAGCTCACCGGCGAAGTCATTGTTCCCTCATTTACTTTCGTCGCGACGCCACACGCGGTTCATTGGGAAGGTCTGACACCCGTGTTCGCGGATATTGTCCCGGAGACACACACGATCTGTCCCAAGAGTGTCGAATCAAAAGTGACATCTGAGACGAGCGCGATACTGGGTGTTCATCTTTGGGGAACGCCCTGCGATCACCAGGCTTTGAAGGATATCGCAGGCCGTCACGGGCTGGAGCTTTTCTACGACGCGGCTCATGCTTTTGGATGCAAGACCGATGACCGAATGGTCGGTAATTTTGGCCGCTGTGAAGTGTTCAGTTTCCACGCGACGAAGTTTTTCAACACGTTCGAAGGCGGTGCGATCGTCACCAACTGTGACCAGCTCGCTGAGCGACTGAAACTCATGCGGAACTTCGGATTCGCAGGAATGGACAATGTCGTCTATTTGGGAACGAACGCGAAGATGCCAGAGGTATGCGCGGCGATGGGGTTGTCGCTCTTCAGTTGTCTCGATGACCTGATGAGTCGAAACGAGCACAACTATCGCCTGTATCGAGCACATCTC
>JBCCOI010001169.1:0-1170 GCA_039025515.1 Planctomycetota bacterium | reverse complement strand
CTTGGGCTGGCAAAGGTCAAGTTCGACCAGAGGAAGTTCGAGGATGCAGAAGCGATCCTGCGAGAGATTGTTGAAGCTCATCCCGACCATCATCCGACACAGGTCGTTCTGGGACAAACGCTGGTCGCTTCGGGAAAGCTTGATGCCTTCGAGAATTGGGTGTCAAAACAAACCGATGGTGTGCAACTCTATCCCGGCTACTGGATTGCGCTCGGAGACTGGGCGCGCAAACGCGACGAGCCGAGGGCTGCGATTCGATGTTTCTTGGAAGCTGGACGAAGCGAAGACCCTGACCGATTGCAAGTCTGGGCGCGGCTCGCGACGCTTCTGCAGCAAATGGGTCAAGATGCTGCCGTTGATAACGCGGTGGTTCAAGCGATCCAGCAACGCTCCGCATTGATTTCGCGTTTCGACTCTCGGCTGGATCGCTTTACGAGGACGGGAAGCATTTCACGCGAGATCGCCCTCGAGATAGCGACGACATTGGAATCACTTGGAAAGCTTTGGGAGGCCGAGGCATGGTGCTCTCTTGCGTTAACACTTCCCGAAGACGATGCGGTGGATGTGGGCACGTTCCGAAAGCAGTTGATCAAACAGCTTCGCGAACGCATGCCTTGGCAGCTCACCGAAGGGCGCCCAGAGTTTTCGATCTCACCGGCTGGCTTTCCGTTGCCATCCATCGAAGGCGTTGTTTCACGCCGGCGAGTGCAGCAACTGCAGGAAGACGGCAAGCGTAGTCGCGTCGGTGTGAATTGGAAAATGGATGACGAGGCTGAAAAGAGCGGGCTGGTATTCTTCGGCCGCACGGGCGAAGAACTCGACGAACCGGGCATCAAACTATTCCAAACACTCGGTTGTGGAGGCGGAACCCTGGACTTTGACCGTGACGGCTGGCAAGACGCTTACTTGGCGGCAGCCGGTGGGATGCCACCGGAACGTGATTCGAAACCAAACCAACTGTTTCGCAATCTCGAAGGCCGTTTTGTGGCCGTGGCAAAGCAGGCCAGGGTTGGCGATACGGGATTCGCGCAGGGTATTGCTGTGGGCGATGTAAACAGCGATGGCTTTCCCGATCTGCTGGTTCTGAATTACGGTCCCAACCGGTTGTTTCTCAATCAAGGCGATGGTCACTTTCAAGACGCGAGTGCTCGTCTTCCGTCGGAACCCTAT
>JBCCOI010001168.1:0-1176 GCA_039025515.1 Planctomycetota bacterium | reverse complement strand
TGCTCATTTGATCCGTGCTTACTCTCCACCTTTTCTGTTGAAAACGCAGTTACACTTCACGTTCGGGGCGGTAACGGATTCCCCGTCCAGGACTCTCACCTGGCAATTCAATCGCCTACACAGGCGTACTAGCCGAGGTCTGCGACCTCGGAACAGACATTTCGGACCTAGAAAGTCAGCCCCGACCTCACAGGGGCCAGCTACAGCTCATCACTCTCTACCTCGAAGCAACAGCCAACGTCGCCGAAAACGCAGCGGAAGTAGGTTGCCATCAAGGAGCCCTCGGGCGACGAAGATGCAGCAAATTCCTACGGTTCACCCACGTCAGCTATACTCGACCACTCGACAGGTCGAACTCCCCCGCTAACTCATCAGCCAATGTCTCACTCGAACCCACCCGAACTTCGATCAAGCATCGGAGACCCGGCCTGGGAGATTGCGCACCTGTTTCCGAAACAGGGTGAATGGACGGAAAGCGACTACTTTTCGATCGAAAGCAAGCGACCGGTGGAGTTATCGAACGGAGTCTTGGAGGTGCTTCCGATGCCGACATGGATGCATCAGTTGGTCGTCGAGTTTCTTTTCGACCAACTACGTGATGCGGTGAAGAAGGGCGGTCTCGACGGAAAGGTGATGATCGCCCCGTTGCCAGTAAAACTTTTTCCTGGAACGGTTCGCGAACCGGATATTTTGTACTTGCGTTCGAAGAATGTTCCATCACACGTCGAACGCTACCCAAGCAAGTTGGACTTGGCGATCGAAATCGTGAGCGAAGGCAAGGAAGCCCAAAGACGCGACTACGTAACGAAGCGGCGCGACTATGAAAAAGCGGGAGTGCAGGAGTACTGGGTCGTCGATCCAGTCATCGAACAAATAACTGTCTTCCTATTGCGGGGTGGAAAGCTTGAGGAAGTTCAGCGACCGAGCGAAGCAACCAAACGCAGCGAACTGATCCCGCACTTCACACTCAACGCAAGCTTCTTCAGCGAGCTTCGCAACAGCTAGAAGCATCGCTCGTCTCCGACCTCCGAACTGGCACTCCTGATAGGGGTAGGGAAGTCCGGTCTTGCCGGACTCCCCTCCCTCCGAACCGTGCGTGCGGTTCTCCCGCACACGGCTCTCCGGTTAGCAGGTCCCTCAAAGGGAGTTGCCGAAACGGGCGTGGGCCTGTTGCAG
>JBCCOI010001167.1:0-1177 GCA_039025515.1 Planctomycetota bacterium | reverse complement strand
TGGTCAGAGTCTTGCTTTCTTTGCTGACGAGTTTGCTGGACGTGTGGCGACGAAGGTGATGCAGACGGCACTCGCGGTTCGCGAAACCGTAATGAAAGTGACGGATGTGCTTGTCTACGTGTTGGTCTATTTTGTATCCGTTGTCGTAATGGTTGCGCAGTCAGATCTGCGCCTTGCACTGCCGTTGGTCGCTTGGCTGTTGATCTACGCGACTGCGGTTCGGTTTTTTGTGCCGAGACTTTCCGTTGTCAGCCAGCGTCAGGCAGACGCGCGTTCGATCATGGCCGGGAGAATTGTCGACAGTTACACCAACATCATGACGGTGAAGTTGTTCTCCCACGCCGGTCGCGAGGCCAAGTATGCGAAGGAGGGGATGGATTCATTCCTTACCACCGTGCACGAGCAAATGCGCCTGGTGACGCTCATGCAGAGCTGTGTCTATCTGAACAATGTGATTCTGGTATTTGGAATTTCTGCGCTGTCGATTTGGCTGTGGCTCCAGGAAAGCGTTTCGATCGGGGCCATTGCGATTGCGATTGCACTCGCTCTAAGACTCAATGGCATGTCGCAGTGGATCATGTGGGAGTTGTCTTCGTTGTTCGAGAACATCGGCGTTGTGCACGATGGTGCGTCTATGATGGCTCGCGAACGTCAAGTCGTCGATCAACCAGAAGCATCCTCGTTGGCGGTAGACAAGGGTGCGATCGAATTCGATCGGGTTCGATTCCACTATGGCAAGGGCTCTGGTGCGATAGAGAACCTCTCTTTGCGAATAGATCCCGGCGAAAAGATCGGACTAGTGGGACGATCGGGTGCGGGCAAGACGACACTGACAAACGTGCTCCTGCGTTTTTACGACCTTGAGGGTGGCGCGATTCGTGTGGATGGCACCGATATAGCGACGGTATCGCAAGATTCGCTTCGCAGTCAGATCGGCGTGGTGACTCAGGACACTTCGCTTTTGCATCGATCGATTAGGGAGAACATTGCCTACTCGCGACCGGAGGTTTCGGATGACCAGATCATTCGGGCGGCAGAGCGCGCCAAGGCGTGGGAGTTTGTGGAGTCGATCGAGGATCGTAATGGTCGGCGCGGACTTGATGCATTCGTGGGGGAGCGTGGCGTCAAATTGTCTGGTGGGCAGCGGCAACGCATTGCAATCGCGCGTGTATTCCTG
>JBCCOI010001166.1:0-1179 GCA_039025515.1 Planctomycetota bacterium | reverse complement strand
CTCACCAATGATGGCTTTTGGCTGCAGGCACCGTACCGCCAACCCTCGGTCTTCAGCTTCTTCCTGCCCGATTATCAGCCGCCGGGTGACATCGTTGGTTACGTTGCCTCACGACAAATTCCGAACCGGTTTTTGGCACTCCCCGAATTCCAGTTGAAAACGGCCGTCACGTCGAACCACCTGCAAAACAAGTACAAGTGGGATATCTACAACGGGTACGTCGGAACGTATCAGGGCTCTCGTTTGAACCTCGACTTCAGCCGATGGCTGGACAAGGCCGAGACGAGCGAGGGGCTCACGGAAATCATCGACGACTTTGATCTTCTCTTCTGCTCGGGAACTCTGCCTCAGGATTTCAAAATCCGGATGCACGACGTGATCAACTCCAACACCGCTTGGATGCCCGGCAATTCCAACTGGGCAGCTGAATACGAGAACTGGCGTGTTCAAACCGCCATGCAGGTCGTTCTCTGCTCGCCGTTCTGCGCCGTCTCGCAGTAACTCCTTCTCTTCAAGCCCACCGATATTTCTAGTCTGCGCGAGATCCATTGCTATGAACCAATCGCCAAATGAATCGGCAGCCCGAATCCGACGTCGCGACCTCGCCAAGTTGGCCGGTGGCTGCGCCGCGTTGACCAACACGTCATTACTGTCAACGCTCTTCAGCCTTTCCGCGACAAACGCTGCAACCGCATCCGAGGGCAACCTGGACGGCTATAAAGCGATCGTTTGCTTGTTTATGTTCGGCGGAAACGACTCCTACAACACGCTTTCGCCGCTGACAACGGCGGGTTTCGATGAACGGCAGGCATACCTCGATGCTCGCGGAGGCGTTTACGCTCCCGGAAACGGCGCTCTCGGTCTGCCGGAAGACGGTCTTCACTCGATTACGGATTCATCCACGGGTCGTCTGTTTGGGATTCACCCCGACATGCCGCACGTCAAGGATCTTTACGACGACGGCAAACTCACGTTTCTCTGCAACGTGGGGAGCTTGGTGACTCCGACCACGATGCAAGAATACCAGACGGGAGCAAACCTCCCCTTGGGATTGTTCTCGCATGCCGATCTTCAGCGTCACTGGATGACTTCGGTTCCCCAAACACGCGCCCAAGTCGACGGCTGGGCGGGACGAATGGCGGACATCGTCAACGGGACGACGAATACGAATCCGACCGT
>JBCCOI010001165.1:0-1181 GCA_039025515.1 Planctomycetota bacterium | reverse complement strand
TTTTGTGACGGTTTTGCGGTTTCGAGATTTTGCCTTTGTGACCCTCTGAGTGTCTCCATTGGAAAGGGAAGTGAATACTTCCAATGTTGCGCTCAGATGGTCCTTTTGATGTTTTTAATTCATCTAGGGGACATACCAGGGGGAGCGGGGTCGTTTATCCGATCGCGACGCCCAGGAGCGGGAGCGATCAAAGGTGACGAGCGATCAAAGGTGACGGGGGTCTTTTCCGCCTGCGCACGGCTCCATCGTGACGTCACGAGCACGTTCTTTGAAGGCCAAGCGGCCGCCAACCCGAAGGCCCAGCGAGGGTACTCGCGAGACAAACGCGGTGACTGCAAACAGGTCTGCATCGGCTTGGTCGTCACACGCTGCGGGATGCCGTTGGGGTACCAGGTTTTCTCGGGAAATACCGCGGATGTGACCACGGTCGAGGAAATCGTTGACATGATGGAATCACGCTACGGCAAGGTCAGCCGGGTGTGGGTAATGGATCGCGGGATGGTCAGCGAAGACAACTTGAAGTTCCTTCGCCAGGGCGACCGGCGATACATCATCGGCACTCCCAAATCGATGCTTCGTAAATTCGAAGCGGAGTTACTCGATCAGACCTGGCGCAACGTTCGTGATGGCTTGGAAGTCAAGCTGTGCCGCCGCGATGAATTGGCCAAGGGAGTGCAGAAGGTGGAGCGTGAGATTGGCAAGTTGCTTGGCCAGAATACACGTGCGTCACGACTGTTCGATGTGCAGGTGAAGGAGCGTGAGGACGGCGGGGCCGAGATCGTTTGGCAGAAAGTGCCGACGCAAACCGATTGGGCAACACTCAGTGCGGGCTGCTATCTGCTTCGCACCAACGTGACCGATTGGACTGACGAGGAATTGTGGAAGGCGTACACGCAACTGAGCGAAGCGGAAGCGGCGTTTCGCATTCACAAGAGTGACTTGCAACTGCGTCCGATCTGGCACCAGAAAGAAGACCGCGTTGACGCCCACCTGATGGTGTGCTTTTTGGCCTACGTGCTTTGGAAGACGCTTGGTGGCCTGTGCAGCCGTTCGGGTCTGGGCGACGAAAGCCGCCGCGTCGTCGACGAACTCGCCGAGCTGCGTTCGATGGACGTCGTGCTGCCGACCGCCGCGGGGGTGGAGATCCGTCAATCGTGCATTTCCCGCCCCAGCGAGCATCA
>JBCCOI010001164.1:0-1186 GCA_039025515.1 Planctomycetota bacterium | reverse complement strand
AGGAGATCCGACACTTGGACTGCCCGGCAAGTTGGTCGGGGGCAAAGGTTCGGTGAGCGTCGCATCAAGCACAATGCTGTAAGGCGTCGTCCAAAACGATGTTGCAAAAGTCCACGCAAAGTAGTCGCCGGACTCCAGATCTACCGTGACCGATTCCGCGGCTAACCCGTCTTGAGAGGACGAGGCGATGACTTGCCCGGAAGCGTTGGTGAGATAGAGGTTCACGTCGCGGGAAAAGCTACCGAGGTCGATCGAGACTTGCCCGTCGCGTTCGAGCGAGAATCCGATGCGGTCATACCGATTGAACCACCCAAGCTGGCTGCGAAGTCCCCTCGTGCCGTCGATCGGGCCGAGGTCTGCGGTTGCTTGCGAAATCACTTCCGTCTCGCTGGCACTGACGACAGGCTCGATGGTGAATTCGTCGCGATCGAGTCCAATGTCTGCAGCGAGGAGTCGACGAGATTCCATCGACTCAAACGTCAATTTCCGGTTCATTTCGGCTCCAAAGAAAAGTCCTTCGTTTTCGCTTTCTGCACCCGGTCGCGAATTCCCGCGTTAGGAATGATCGCCGGCTTCGTTGGCAATTCAATTCGTGTGCGCCACCGGAGTGCAGATGCACGATGTGTACTCACCAAATGGTAATGTCGGGGGCCAGCAGCCAGCCGCCGATGCGTCCCTCCATCATGCAGTTTGACAGACGACCCCAAGGGATACCAAAGGATCGATGTCATGCAAAAGACCGGTATCCTGCTCAGATCCGACGGAAAGACCGCCAACGCCACCGAGGCTTGGAACCCAAACTCCACGAAACGACGTTCACCAATTCATGCGGTTGTGTGATGACGAGTGGCCGCCAAGAGTTCCAGGAAATTCACGTGATTCGACCATGACACTTGGTGACTCTCCGCCAATTCTCAAGTCTCGTGATCACGGCTAAATTGCGGCTTTGGCTCCCGATGTCCGTCTACCCCTGAAACACCAACGAAGTATCGATGGCTGAAACTCGCATAGAACACGACTCGATGGGTGATGTCCATGTTCCCGCCGCGGCCTACTTTGGCGCACAGACTCAGCGCGCCGTCGACAACTTTCCGATCAGCGGCTGGCGTCTACCGGGCGCGATGATTCAGGCGATGGGAATGGTCAAGCACGCTTGTGGGATCGCGAATCGTGACTTGGGAAAGCT
>JBCCOI010001163.1:0-1188 GCA_039025515.1 Planctomycetota bacterium | reverse complement strand
GTTGTCCTCGGCATCGTACGGACGCCCTTTGGTGAAAGGCTCGTTCGGCGACAGAGTGCGCCAACCCCAGGCAACACCCATCTGAACGTTTGTCGCGCCAGACGCCTGCATGGAGCTGAGCTTGTTCTGGGTCGTGCTTTTTCTGTCCGTCAGATCGGAGACCGACACGGAGGTGCACATGTTGTTCGGACCCGACCCCATACCGAGCGGATTCACATTACGGACGCTTGGACGGTTGCCACTGGAGTCGCGGAAATATTTGTTAATCCATTTCTGACGTTCGTACTGTTTGCCGGCCGTCGTACCGGTATTTCCTTCCTCAAAGTCATTCGGAATGTAGGCAGACTTAGGGTGGTTATCGGCCGTCGACCCAAAGTTGTGAGCGTCGTCAAGATAGTCGTTCTGGTACCGCTCTTCGTCGATGATCTGATGATCCTGCCAGGTCGATACCGTCACGGTTGGACGGATCAACGCGCCGCGGCGATATTCAATCCGATCATCCCAGTGGGGCCGGTAAGATGGATTGGTGTAATGTGTGCGGCCGCGACGACCATCGCTCCAGCGGTTGCAGTAGCGGATCGTCCTGCGTCCGCGATTGCTGCCTTGGAAACGCGTGCAGTGCGGGTCGGTGTTGGTTGGTTGTGAAACTTTGATTTGGTTATAGTCTCCCGACCAGTCGTCAGGCGTGTCCGGCGCAAAGGACGGAACGATCAACGTTTTCGGGTCCGAAATCGATGGCGTGTCATCTTGCGTGTGATAGGGGTGTTCACGCTGTTCGACGCAACCCTGCCAGCTTGTATTGGGTAGGTTGTCGTAGAGTGTGAAGCGGCTGAGCGCCTGACCGTTCGACTGCGTCCAGCGATTGCCAAGGTCGTTGAAACTGGTCGAAGTCGAGGGATCGATCATCTCCCAGTGAAGGGGTGAACGGCCCTGCGTGTCCATCCACGAGGCATTACGCTTATCGGTTCCGACATTGACGGTTGCCGCAAAAGGTACCACCGAGAACTGGATCGCCTTATTGGCGCTACCCATCGTGGTGTGCAGCGTTTCAACCAGGCTGTTGGAGGCCTGCTTGAGCGTGTTCAGCTTGCCGTTCCAACGCATGGAGCCGGAGTTATCCAGAACCAGTGCAATCTCGATTGTATCGTTCCCGCATTCCACCGTGGTGGAAGCGGACAGCATGAACTC
>JBCCOI010001162.1:0-1203 GCA_039025515.1 Planctomycetota bacterium | reverse complement strand
TCTGCGGCATTGTTGTTTCCATCGGCCGATCGCTCGGTCACGAACACGAACAACTCTTGCCCGAGCATCAATCGCATGATCTCGTTGCAGAGACGACGGTAGTCGTTCTCCACTTCGTCACCGTCGGTATCCTCGTCGAACCAACGCCCCGCACACAGTTCCAGTAGTTCATCGTCCAGTTCGGCGACACGGACGAGCCTCGTCGAGTCCTTCAGGCGCCCATCCGCTTTGATCCGCTTGGCACGGTTGTAAATTCCCAGGAGCCGATCGGCGAACTGGCGATAAGCTTCGTTCTCCGGCTGCTGCAGCGTCAACTTGATGGACTTGCGAATCAGGTGAGCCCAACATTTTTGGGCCTTGCTGAAGCCTTGGTAGACCGCCGCATCATCACTGACGATCGTCCCGGCAAAGGTTTCTTTATTCAAAATCTCTGCCAGCGTGTCGCCGTCCTTGTGAACGCCGTAAAACAACACCGTCAGTTTGTCACTGAGAAACGCCCAAACGCTGTTGATGCTCCACGATGTCTCGTCGGTGTGAATAACTGCGCTATGGGCAAGCAGGGTGCACAGCGAATCAAATTCACTTTCCCAACTCTTCGCCAGTGAGTTCAGCAACGCGTCGGCCTGGCTCTTGGTGAGTCGCAATTGCTGAAAGAACGAGAGGACTTTGCACGCTTTATCGATCGACAGCCCGAGGCAGTACACCTGATAGGCCACCGCGATGATGATCTCGATACCGAACTCGCCGCGACCGAGCAGCCCGGCTGGTTTTCCGTAGCGATTACCTTGGCGGTAAATTTCGTAGGCAATAAGGACCGCCCGGCCATCCTCGATTCGCCAAGCGACTCGGGTGTGTGAGAGCTTGCAGTCCTCTTGGCGGGCCCCATCGGGAAAGACGGTTTCGGTCCTCTGTGCAACCTTGATTTTATCAGCGGTGGAAATTCGACCACGCCGTAGCGGTTTTCGTTTTCGCTTGCCTGACTTGGGATTACGTTTGGTTTCGGCTTTCTCACTGTAGGGCTGATCGAGCCGCTCTGTGGGATTGCGGGACTTGATGATCGCTTCGAGTTCATTGATGCGTTGCTGTTGAGCGGCAATGACATCGATCAACTTGTCCATCGACAACTTGCCGTCGGCCGCATCGTCCCTGAGCTGCTTAACATCCATCCCCAAGTGATAATCGCATCGCCGAAATCAGCCAATA
>JBCCOI010001161.1:0-1204 GCA_039025515.1 Planctomycetota bacterium | reverse complement strand
GTGTTCAGGTTTGCCAGATGATGATCCAGACGCGCGCCCGCAAAACCGATTCCCAGAATCAGCGGCGCGTCGATATTGCGGAGACACTTGTCAAAGTCCGTACTGTCCTGATCGCTAAAATGGTGGAGAGTTTGTTCTTGCAGTGCCGCTATGGTCGTTTCATCAATAGAATCGAAGTCACCGATCACGGCGGTCGGGATCAGCCCGCGGGCGACTGCAGCGATTGCGCCCCCATCCGCCGCAACCAGCGTTGGACCGACTTTTGTGGCGCGATCCATGTCCCGGTCCGTGACTGCGCCTCCGCCAATCAGTGTGAGAGGCGAGGTATGGTTAACAATCATCGCAATTTTCCGCGATTAACCACTAATTTGGAAACAAGACACATTCTGGCCTCAAAAAGATACGGTAAAATTCTAAGAATCGGACCGCTTTCGACCCGCGCAACCCAGTATAACGAATTGTTGCAGGCACAGCAGAGCGAGCAAATCAATGGTCTCGACCAGTAAAATTCTAACAGTTTCCTATGGCACGTTCTCGTGCACGCTTGAAGGATTCGACGATTCCTTTGAGACGATGAAAGCGATCGCCGAGTATTTCCGCGATCTGGCTGCGGATGATCGCTACTTTGGCGCTGAACCGCCCACGCCGGATGCTGACATGCTGGCCCGTATCGCGGAACGTGAGATCGCACGCCGGGTCGAAGCACACGAAGACCAGGGCCGGATCGTGTTGCGTGCCGACGCCGAGGCGACCCCGGCCATCGCAGATGTCACTGACGTTTCGACCCCCGATCAAGACACGTTGAATGCGGACGTGACGGAAACGCCCTCTGATGAAAGCTTCGTTGAGGAGGAAACCAGCGGTTCTGATGTCGTATCGACAGTGGACGATGCTTCGATCCCGCAGACGGAAGACGAAGACGATGTGGCCGCGCGTGCGGCTCTTTTGTCCTTGGCCGAAACGGACGTGACGGCAGATACGCGTTTGGCGGATATCGAACCGGCAGAGGCCGAGAGCGCCGGGGGCGAAGCAGACTATAACGTGTCGTCGACCGCTGATTTTGATGACACATCGGCGTTCGGAAACTCGTTCTCCGAAGCCGAAGCCGAAGCCGAAGCCGAAGCCGAAGCCGAAGCCGAAGCCGAAGCCGAAGCCGAAGCCGAAGCCGAAGCCGAAGCCGAAGCCGAAGCCGAAGCCGAAGCCG
>JBCCOI010001160.1:0-1214 GCA_039025515.1 Planctomycetota bacterium | reverse complement strand
TGACACTTCTTGTCAACCTTGTCGTAGATCGGACGTTATAAAAAGGTATGCGAACGCTCGATACATTCCATGCTGTCAATCGATTTGGTCTTGGACCCACTCCGGAAGATGTCTTTTCGAAGGGTGATGATCCGCGCGGATGGGTGATCGACCAGATTGCAGACCACAAGACGCCGGACGTCCTGCGCTCGTTCACCTCGTCCGAGGAGATTATCAAAGGATTACATGACGCACGGATGGCAGGTGCCGGTGAGCTTGAGAAGATGGCAGCCGACAACTATCGCAAGGCGTTCGCACCCGAGGTCATCGCGCGCAGTCGAGCAATGATTGAATCAGATGTGCCCTTTGCAGAGCGCATGGTGATGTTCTGGTCGAATCATTTCACGATTTCAAGAAGCAAGGCGATTGTCGGACCTGTGATTCCGGCTTATGAGCGTGAAGCCATTCGTCCCCACATTTTCGGACGTTTCTCAGAGATGCTGATCGCTGTTTGCCGCCACCCGGCCATGTTGAGCTATCTCGATAATGCCGCATCCTTTGGCGAGAATTCCCGAGCCGGAGAACGTCGTCGCCGTCGTAGCGGCACTGATAAGACACTCAACGAAAATCTTGCTCGAGAGATTCTCGAACTCCACACGCTCGGTGTCGACGGTGGTTACAGCCAAGCCGATGTGATCGAGTTCGCCAAAGTCATTTCGGGCTGGAGTCACGGTGGTTTGAGATTCAAGTTCGAAAATCAGCCGGCGCATGGTCGATTTGAGTTCAAACCTTACTTCCATGAACCTGGCACAAAACAGGTGCTCGGCAAGAAGTACCGGGAAGATGGGGAGAACGAAGGCACCGCCGTTCTAAACGACCTTGCCCGACATCCTTCCACAGCAAAGTTCATCGCCACGAAACTTGTGCGCCACTTTGTCGCAGATCGACCCGATCCTGCAGACGTCGACCGAATTGCTGAGGTATTTCTGGACAGCGAGGGCGATCTCGCCGAAACGTCTCGAGCCATCGTTGAACTGGATGCCGCGTGGGAACAGCCCCTCAGCAAGGTGAAATCTCATTACGAGTTTGTGATCAGTGTGAACCGCGCGATGGGGAACACCAAACCGCGACCACGCGATGTATTTCAGGCACTACGCGAAATGGGGCAGATTCCGTTTTCAGCACCGTCGCCTGCGGGATGGGGCGACGAGGCGAACGACTGGGTCGCTCCTGAG
>JBCCOI010001159.1:0-1214 GCA_039025515.1 Planctomycetota bacterium | reverse complement strand
GTACATCCAAAAAAGGACAGAAAGTTCCGGAGGGCTGAAAAAGTTGCAACGTTTACTCGCAGCTTCGATACCGCAAGAATACCGAGTCGCCACATGAACCAAGGTCCAAAAAGCGCAACTTCAAAACTCACGCGTCGGGTTACGAAAAAAGCGTAACTTCGAAAAGCGAGAAGTCCTCGTTCCCGTCCGGTTGGCTCATGAGATGGCCGGTGAAATTAGAAGTGATCGACTACGCGGCGACGGCAATCGGACCGCTATCCCCGCGCATTGCGATCGCAACCAGCTCACGTTTTGCTTGGTCAATCTCACTCAGTTGCAAGCGACCGATCTGCCGCATCCGCGATCTTACTTGACGCGCTTGCTTGCGTGGTAGGAGCGCGAGTGCTGCTTCGGCGACATCGTTCGGTAGCCCACAGAGCACAAGGAACGCCTGCTTGGTCGACGCTTGCCCCAAAACGGCACACAAACGTTGCGGCGTAAGTCCCACCAAGTACTCGTCGATCCGCTCCGCTAGCTCTTCTTCATCGGAAGTCGATGCCGGATGGCGTAGGATGACGGGGGCGCCCGCATCTGCGGATGACGGAGGCAGGTGATCCGCTTGCATGTTGACGCCTTGGCGCTTTGGAAACGGGCCGGAAAGAACACCCGCGGCTTGCGTTTGCTCGACGCGCAGTCGAATCGCTTGGTTGGTTTGCCCCAAGCCGTCGTCTGGACTGGCCGTCGGGTCTTTTGTTGCCAATGTTGTTTTCGCTCGGAACGACTTTGGTGATTTTGATTTAACCCTCGCGCGACCGATCTGTATCTCGTCATGAATCTCACTCTCGACGCGTTCAACACTTTCCGTCTCGGCGAGCAGTTCGGAGCGCATGCGGCGCAAGACCCGATATTGCTCCAGCGCATCGACCTCTCCAATCACCATCAGTTCATCCGCCACCGCACGCCGCTCACGTTCGGCGAGTTGTCCGACCAGGACTCGATGGGTCCGTTCGGGAAGACTGTGCAGCAGCAGAGCGATCTGGCGAAGATTTTGACCGTGCGTTTGCCTGGAAGTTTCATGATCCATCGTGATTCGTCCTTTGCGTCAATTCGCTATGCCGCGTCTGAAACCCATCGATGGACGATTTGAGCCGCGAGTTCCGGATTCTGGTCAACGAGTTCCGTCAAGTCTTCTTTGAGGTGTCGCTGATCTCTTCCCTGCTTTGAACTTTCATCCC
>JBCCOI010001158.1:0-1217 GCA_039025515.1 Planctomycetota bacterium | reverse complement strand
GTCGACGGAGAGACCTTCGAACGCAGCTACCTTTGCGATAGCCATGCGAGCATGTTCTGCACGGACGGGTTCGAGTTTTCGCCAGTCGTTCATCAGGCTCAAAAGCCGTGCCGCCAATTGCGGATTTCTTCGATCCAGCTCGATGATGGTGTCTGTGAATAATGCAACTCCTAAGCCATCCGAGCGGTGGAATGCGGTGGGGTTCGAAGCGGCGAATGGGGCCAACAAAGCGCGCGCGCGGTTGGGGTTGGTGAGCGTATAGAGCGGGTGCTTAAGCAAGTCGTTGAACAGGTTCAACCCATCCTGACCGGGTATACCGGCCTGGACCGAAAACCACTTGTCGATGACCAACGGCTCGTCTTCAAAATCCGACAGAAATTTCGCGACGGCCGTTTCGCGTTTTTCTTGATCCGCCACGGATCGGACAACGGTTGAAAGGGTCGAAAGCCGGATCGTCATATTGTCGGTTTCGCTGTGAATGCCATTCAGGGCATTAGCCGTGCCTTCAACATTCGCAGCCATGAGCATGGGCCAAAGCGAATTGGCGAGCGACCGTTCGGCTGCGGCTTGTAACGGATCAGACGTTCGCTGGCTCTCGTTCAGCTTCACAGCTAGGGCGAGACCCTTGCTACTCAAGGCTACACCGACCTTCCCGATGAGCTTTGAGCGCGCCGCGTAGATCGCATCCGGGTCGATGTTGGTCTCCAATTCTCGCGCGACATCCCCTTCGGATGGCAGGTTGAGAACGGCAGCCCGAAACGCGGCATGAAGTGAACCATCGAGCGCTGTGTTTGAAAGTGTGTTGATCAGGCGTCCGTCAAACTCAAAGTCAGGATCACGCGAGGCAGCCGCCATCTGTTTCAGGGCGAAACCGGACAACGCTTCCCAGCGGTTATATTGGTCGCTGTCGTGCGCGGCGCGTGTGAGCCGGTCTTCATCGCTTTCGTCGAACTCCAACCGGACTGGTGCGGAAAAACTTCGCAACAGTGAAAGAACGGGTCGTGCTTCGAGGTTTGTGAAGACTATCGATTGTTCCGCTTCGTCCAACACGATCAGATCGCCACGCACGGCATCGTTGTCACTCTCAGCAACGAGAGTTTCTCCAATGGCCGACATCATCCCGAAACGGATCGGAATGACGAAGGGAAATTTCTCATCCTGCTCCGGCGTCGGTTCCGTCCGTTGAGTGAGCCGCAGTGTGTAGCTCTTGCTAGCCG
>JBCCOI010001157.1:0-1218 GCA_039025515.1 Planctomycetota bacterium | reverse complement strand
TTGTGGGTATCGATGTAGTTTCGAACGGCTTTGTTCATGCCGCTTCGAAACCCATTCTCATGCGTTCCGCCGCTACCCGTCGGGATTCCGTTGACATAGCTGCGGATGTGTTCGTCGGTAGATTCTGTCCACTGTAGTGCGACCTCCATTCGCAGTTCATCGTCGACTGCGTGAGTGAACGGCGCCTCGTGGATCGGCTTGGCCTTACGGTCCTTGAGGACTTTCGCCAGGTAATCAACGATGCCCTGTTCGTGAAGAAACGTCTCGCGCTGCCCCGCGACTTCGTTGACGAACGTGACCTTGAGGCCTCGGTGGAGGAAACTCGCCGTCTCCAATCGGCTGCGAATCAAGCCGGCATCAAACGTCGTTTTCGGGAAGATTTTTGGATCCGGCGAGAACGTGATCGACGTCCCCGTTCCCCGCACCGTGCCCTTTAGCTTTTGCAACTTGGTTGTGGCTTTGCCGCGTTCGAAAGCCATCTTGAACTGCGAGCCGTCCCGCTTGACGACTGCCGTCAATTCTTTGCTCAGCGCGTTAACAACGGATGCCCCGACGCCGTGCAGGCCGCCAGCGGTTTTGTAGTTCTGACCCTCGAACTTGCCGCCGGCGTGCAGAATCGTGAGCACCATTTCCAAGGCCGGCTTCTTGGTTTTTGGATGCTTATCGACCGGGATGCCACGTCCATTATCAGAGACGGAAACCGACTGATTGTCTTTGTGCAGCGTGACCACGATCTCACTCGCGTGGCCGTTCATTGCTTCGTCGACGGAGTTGTCGACGATCTCCCAAATCAAATGGTGGAGCCCCGCTGATCCGACGCCACCGATGTACATCCCGGGTCGTTTGCGAACGGGTTCGAGTCCCTCAAGCGCGACAATGGCATCGGCGTCGTAGCTCTTGGTTGTAGTAGCGGCGGGCATGGCGACTGTTGTTGAAGTCCGTTTTACGTTGCGTTTTAAAAAGTGACTTTAGCGGCGATCTACTCGCCGCCGGGCTATTCGGTGTCGAACGGATCGGGGGCAACCGGAGTTGCCGTTACGATTTTTGCGATCTTCCCGTTTTTCTGAAGCTCGACGCCTTTGCCGCCACGACTGGTCACTCGGTACTTTGCCGTGGAGTTGGTTTTCTTCGCGCCACGATTGGTTTCCACGGTCAACAAGTCTCGATCGCCTTTCGAGGCTTTGAACCCTAACAGCTCATCATTTTTGGCGAGCCGGA
>JBCCOI010001156.1:0-1218 GCA_039025515.1 Planctomycetota bacterium | reverse complement strand
TGGATGAATGCGAATCGCAGTTCTTCGTCTCGATCAGGCCCCGCGAACCGAAGACGGTCAAACTCGATTGACAATTCGCAAGTGTCCGAGATCGCGGGGCAACGAATATGCGTTTGGTTGGGCATGGAGGAGCCATCCCGACGGATCGTTAGGCGGTCTTCACCGTCCGTTGCACATCCAGAAATCGAGTTGCTCCAGAACATCTGTCTGTTGCCGGTGGCAGCTTGTCGATCGAGCGATGTACCGGCACGTCCGCCGAAGTCCCAACGCGTCAGCCTGCTCGAAGAGATTCCGGCGGGACGACCACCGCGCCGGTAATCGGCCACGCCAACCATCCGCTTGCTTGTCGGGTCATATCCGATGGTATGGGCGGATCCTTGGGAAGGCCGATCGTTGATTCGGTGTCCCATGGCCTCCAGTTCGGAACGCAATTCGTCGAAGGTCTCCCCTTCGGCGTTTTCAAGCGTAAGCAAGTCGGGCATCCATTGGTGATGAAATCGTCTCGACTGTACCGCTTGCGGAACGGGCATTTCGTAATGGAGCACGTTCAACACGATGTTGAAGACCGTGTTGATGATCGTGCGCCCGCCGGGGCTGCCCGTGACGAGGATTACCTGATCATCCTTGGTCACGATCAGCGGACATTGAGAACTCAGCATTCGCTTCCCGGGCTTGATGAGATTGTTCTCGGTTCCGATGCGGCCTAATCGGTCGGTGTAACCTTTTTTCCAGTTGAAGTCCCCCATCTCGTTGTTCAGTAAGTAGCCGGCACCTGGTACGACGATTCGGCTGCCCCAACTCGCCTCAAGCGTATAGGTGTTTGAGACCGCCATCCCGCTGGCATCGATGATTGAGAAATGTGTTGTGTCGTCACTCTCATCAGCGATTTCGATGTCATCGGCAAGGCTGGCACTCTCGGTCGCTTTAAGATGGTCAATCAGAGAGACAAGCTGTTTCGCGTACGACTTGGAAGTCAAGTGTTCGGGGATCTTGGCGAAGTCCGGATCGCCCAAGTGCCGCGCCCGATCCAGAAAGAATCTTCTCGAGACCTCTGCGAGCAGATGGAGTGTCTTCGGTGTGAACTTTTCACGTGGAAGGTCAACGGCTTCCACCATGTTCAGCCCTTGAACGATTGCAATGCCGCCTGATGACGGTGGCGGCGCGCCGATGATCTTGTAGTCGCGGTAGGACCCGATGATTGGTTCGCGAACCACCGCT
>JBCCOI010001155.1:0-1221 GCA_039025515.1 Planctomycetota bacterium | reverse complement strand
TAACCCGAAGCGTCAGCGAGGCGACAATTCGCGCAGTTTCCTCGCTCACGCGTCGGGTTACGAAGTAAAGGTCAACTACGAGTTCCACCACTAGTTGTTGCTGAAATTGAAATCCAAACTCAATTCTTTACCGAGTGGATTAGCAGCAAATGCTTCGTAACAACGCTCACAGAGGTCGTACTGTACGGTCCCCTCATCGACCTCGTCGCGCACTTGCGCAGCCGCGGGTTTTGAACTGGCCTCGAGCAACTCAATGTCGCCGGTCAATTCGCGTTCCAATTGTTCGTTGAGCTCGGATAGCTGGTCGACCTCATCATCCTCCTCGTGAAGAGGCTCGACCCCACCGGCAATCCGAACATCGATCTCGACGACGTATCGAATTTCCGTGGTCGGATCGATCTTCCGTTTGCAGCGATCACAGGTGTAGTGGATCATAGCGATTCCAACTCGCGATGCGTTTTGAAAGGAGGCAGCACCTTTCCGTGTGCGACTCTCCGCTCCATAGTAATGCGGCTCAAGACCGGACAGCAAGTTTTTTGCCGCCCTTCGAACAAACTATTCTGAGATTGAGCAGGCGTTGCTTTTCAGCCTCACGGCCATTTGCACCTTCCCGTCTTCGTTGATTATAGATCATCGCAGCTCAACGAGGATGGCTTTGGGGTTATCCTCACGCAACTCCTTGAACGCTCCGATAGTGAGCGGTTTCGTCTTTCTTTGTTCAGTCGACGCCCGCTCTTCAAGACGCGATAAACAGGCCTGAGAACCGCATGTCAGCAAACACCTTCCCCCGGGGGCCAAATGGGACGGCAATCCTTCGAAGAGTAAGTCGATTTGCCTTTCGATGGATTCTCCACGACGCAAATCCATCAGGATTAAGTCGAATTTCTCTTCTTCACCGAGCCCTTTGAAAAGTTCGGTTGACGTAAACGCCTGTTCGGGCACTTTCAATACCGATTCAAGATCCAGTAGGGCAGCATTGTAGCGCGAATTTGCAACCGCCGCATCGTGACGGTTCAGTGCGACCACTGACTTTGCACCGCTGAAGGCACAGAGAATCGAAAGAAGACCCGTCTCCGCGTCGAGCTGAAGCACACGTCTTCCTTGAGCGATCGAGTCTTCCGCGATCATTCTTTCCAACTCGTCGTGTTCACCAGGGTTCCAAAGCACGCCTTCAAACTGGACGATCGCGCCATCCAAATACTCATGATTAATGGTTTGGAC
>JBCCOI010001154.1:0-1222 GCA_039025515.1 Planctomycetota bacterium | reverse complement strand
GTCAAGGAAGTTCCCGGGAAACCAGGCAGCTACAACGCGGTCGCGTGGATGCGTCCATGGTTGCAACTCGAAGAGCTGACGACCAGCATGCGAATGGTCGCAAGCATTCCGAAGCTCGGCTGATCGGCTGAAGCAACGATCCGATCCGAGAAAGACTCATCAACCGCCCCGCGGCTGATGAGTGGTGATGGTGATTGCGGCGGCAGGCAAAAGGATGCATGCGTCGTGCAGATGGGACGTCGATCAATTGATTGAGCCAAAGGCGACGCGATCGGATCTCCGACAACCCGAACTCTTGCAATTAGTGAATCGACGTCCCCCGTGAATAGGCCGCGATTTTAAATTTGACGCATCATCCGTAAACGGTGCGTTTCCAGGCCTTGGTGCGCTCCGCCATTTGGAACGATGCAGCAATCTGAATCTCAAGCCGCCAACTCGACGACGACAACCGAGTCGTTGGCGGATGACTTGCTTTCGCAGGTCCTTGAGGTTCCCTCGGGCGCATCCGAGAACCTTCGGGCAACGAAAACCTCGCAGCTCGGCGACTTTTTCGCGGCTTCGACCGTTAGGCAGTCTCTCGAGACCTGGTTCGGAAACGGTTGGGATGCTCTTTCCAAGGAACGCCTATTAACACGGCTCGCCGCCGACATCGCGTCGATTGATGCAATGTTGACGGAGCAGTTGAATGAGATTTTGCACCATCCCAAGCTTCAAAAGCTGGAGGCTTCCTGGCGTGGCCTCGAGTTTCTCGTTCGGCGTGCGGAGCGTGAAAGTGATCCGATGATCAAGGTGCGGGTGCTGTCGGCGCGATGGAAGGAGCTTGAGAAAGACTTCGAGAGAGCTGTCGAGTTTGATCAGAGCAGCCTCTTTAAGAAGATCTATGAAGAGGAGTTCGGTTCTCCCGGTGGTGAACCGTTTGGCGTTCTCGTTTGCGACTACGACGTTCACCCGAAGGTCTCTCCGAGTCGCCCCACCGACGACCTCTTCGTCCTGCGTTCCATCGCCGGCGTCGCGGCGAGTTCCTTTTGTCCGGCGCTCGTGGGCGCCAGCCCCGAGTTGCTCGATCTGGAAAGCTTCACCGAGCTGCAAGTGACCCGCAACCATGAAGAGCGTTTGTCGCGGGTCGATTATTTGAAGTGGAACGCGCTTCGCGACGAAGAAGACTCGCGTTTTGTGGGGCTGGTTTTGCCTCGAATTTTGATGCGTGGTCCATACGAAGACG
>JBCCOI010001153.1:0-1224 GCA_039025515.1 Planctomycetota bacterium | reverse complement strand
TCATACTGACCTCGCCACCACTCAATCAGCTCAAGATCTGCTTCCGGAGACGCATCCGCGAGCCTCGCGTTGTGACCACGAATGCCGAATTGCTCGAACAAGCCAATTGAAGTGAGGAGCTCCGGATCTCTCAGACCGAACTGCACGAACACTCTCGTGTAGAACAAGTCGATATTGACGGGCTTGAAATACCAGACGTTGACAAACAACGCACCAGCACCGAGCAATACGACCAGCACGCTGATACCGAGCCACTTGAACAGTCGTTTCATCGCGGAATGCTCCTATAGACTGAGGTGGAGCATACCCGAACTCGGATTGCCGATTGCATTCCGAACACGGTCGATGAACTTTTTTCTGGTCACATCACCAGCTTGACGCTACGCTGACATTGGGGGCTAGACGGAGAGTATCAGGGTGGGGAAATCAAAGCGCTGGTTCGAAAGAAGCGAAATGATCGTCGCGTCATCCGCCATGGTGGCGAGTGTCGCTGCCGTGATCGTCGCTGTGTACTCCGCGTCAATCGACCGTGCATCGGCGCGCGCCGCGACCTGGCCACATGTCGAGTTTTACCGCTCCTTCACCGGCACCGAACTTAGCTACGCGGTAAGCAATCGCGGTACCGGTCCCGCGTTGATCCGATATGCTGTGCTCGAAGAGGACGGGACCCGCTATCGCACATGGCGACAATGGCTCGAAGAGGGGTTCCGACTTCCTAAACGCGGGTTTGTCCAATCGCACATCTCAACGCGTGTCCTCTCCCCGGACCAGGAGATTCGAATTATTCAGATTAATGATCCAGAGCTGTCCGTCGAGATACGCGAGAATGCCTCTATCAATCTCATGCTGTGCTACTGCTCTGTTTTTGAGCAATGCTGGATTTCCGATCGCAACAACCGACCAGAAGAAACAGACGATTGCGACAGCCTGCCAGAGGACGCTTTTCTCCAATGAGATCGCTCGTCTTGGTGATGTTCGTCCTGCTCCTTCCTGTGCCCGCATATTCTCAGGATGCGAAGGATCGGAGTGCGGACGGGTCATCGGTTGAGGAACCGATCACAATAACCATCACGGGCGTCGACAATATGTCGGCGGATACAGTGGCGGCCATCAACAGACTGGCAGCAGTGCTGGAATCGATCCAAACCTCCGGCGTTGAACTCCCGGACGATCAAATTGCCGCATTGGATGAGCTCATCGCCAGTTTGACTCGCTTGGTCGAAG
>JBCCOI010001152.1:0-1225 GCA_039025515.1 Planctomycetota bacterium | reverse complement strand
GTCAGCTGCGGATCAAACCAGAATCGCGCCGTCCATCTGGGCAGCACCGGTGATAATGTTTTTCACGTAGTCGGCGTGGCCGGGGCAATCAACGTGTGCGTAGTGACGGTTGTCCGTCTCATACTCGACGTGTGCGGTGGAGATGGTGATACCGCGGGCTTTTTCTTCAGGAGCGCCGTCGATTTCATCATAGGCTTTGAAGTCACCGAAATATTTGGTGATCGCAGCCGTCAGCGTCGTCTTGCCGTGGTCGACGTGACCGATGGTGCCGATGTTGCAATGCGGCTTATTACGTTCGAACTTTTCTTTAGCCATTTTGGCCTCCATTTTTCACCGGCGCTCGCCAGCGACTTCTGAACTTTTTGGCGGTTTTTCAACCACCGGATTGGACTGGAAAGCGCGTAACCGAACGCGCTTTCAAAACTCGTTTCGCTTACGCGTATTTCTCGATCACCTCGTCAGCGACCATCTGCGGAACCTGCTCGTAATGGTCGAAGACCATGGAATACTGCGCACGGCCCTGGCTCATCGAGCGCAGGCTGTCGACGTATTTGAACATGTTGGCGAGTGGGACCATCGCAGACACGACCTGGTCGATACCGCGCGATTCCGTACCGGACACCTGACCACGACGGGAAGACAGATCGCCGATCACGTCGCCCATATAGTCTTCCGGTGTCACAACTTCCACCTTCATGATGGGCTCGAGCAGTTTGGCACCTGCCTTCTGCGCACCTTCACGGAATGCAGCGCGGGCTGCGATCTCGAAGGCCAGAACGCTGGAGTCCACATCGTGGTAGGCACCGTCCAACAGGGTCGCTTTCACGCCCAGCATCGGGAAGCCGGCCACAGGGCCGTTGTCCATAACGGACTGGATGCCTTTTTCGACGCCCGGGATGTATTCCTTCGGAACGTTACCGCCAACGATCTTGGATTCGAACTCGAATTCCTCGCTCTCGGTGTTTGGTGCGAAGACGATCTTGACGCGAGCGAACTGACCGGAACCACCGGACTGTTTCTTGTGCGTGTAATCGATCTCGGCTTCGCGGGTAATGGTTTCACGGTAGGACACCTGAGGCGCACCGACGTTAGCTTCCACGTTGAACTCACGCTTCATGCGGTCGACGAGAATGTCGAGATGAAGCTCGCCCATGCCGGAAATGATGGTCTGACCGCTTTCTTCGTCGGAACGCACGCGGAAGGACGGATCCTCAGCTGCGAGACG
>JBCCOI010001151.1:0-1235 GCA_039025515.1 Planctomycetota bacterium | reverse complement strand
GCCACCTAACAGCACGAGTGACCGCTCGAACATCATGTCACGAGGTCTGTCGATGATTCGGCGTGAGCTAAGCACACCCATGAACTGTAGGTAATGAGCTGCCAAGAGGTCGTTCTCCGGACTCGCAAAGCTGGCAACGTCTTCGGGAAAGTCGACGACATCAGCGTCGATGCTGAAAACTTTGGGCCACGCGAGTTCGCCAGCAATGCGCTCGGCGACCTGGGGTGCTATATCGTTGAATCGAAAGTAGGGAATTATCTGGTCATTAAAGGCTAAGTCACCCGAGAAATAATCTCCCTCGATACCAAGCTCGAGGGATTCACCCGGTGCTCTTATGCCCATTCGGTACCTGAACTTGCCACCACCATCGTGCGTCACATCCGAGATCACGATCTTGCTGACACCCAGCTTCTCAGCCAGCCCAGACACATCCTCTGCATCAAACTGTCGCCGATGTGCACCCAACGCTTGAGAGACCAATACCGGGTCAGCCACTTTCAGATCCGATTGATCACTGAGTGTCGACACGAGCTGTAGCGTCATCAATGACCGAGCATGGGCGTCCAGGGACATACCGCGTGCCTGTGTCGGAACCACCAAAACATCGAAGGTCAGTGACTCAAGCGCCTCCATCGCACGGGTTTGCTGCTCCGCCAACCACGGCGATTCCGGCCGAGGATATTGCCAAACCTCCGGGCCGGGCATCTCGACAAACGCAGGTTCTGAGCTTACTTGTGCTGCGGCTGGTTGCTGGATCAAACAAACCAGAACGACAACAGCGCCCTTGCTAAATGCTTTTCTGAACAATCGGACGTACGGCACAGAGACTCTCCCCAAGAACTCTGACTCAACGATCTCAAGCGCTCGTCCGAATGTAAATCGCGATTCATCTGTCGAATAGATTTTTAGTCCTTTTCCTTCGACAACCGCTCGAACTTAAGATGCTCCGGGGCCCACGCGGGGACACAAGTCACAACCAACAGCAGTTCTTCGTCTCCGTTGTTCTTGATGTTGTGCCATTCATCGGCCGCGATCACGACCGTATCGCCCGGCACCAATTGCTGAAGTTCACCTTCGACCATCATCAAGCCGGTTCCGGACACGACATGGTAGACCTCCTCGATCACGTGATGGTGGGGCACGATTTCCACACCAACCGGAATCTTGATCTCAGCGATACTCATCGACTCGACCGAAGAGTTTCGCGGACTGATGATCTCCCGTGCGACCGCTTT
>JBCCOI010001150.1:0-1236 GCA_039025515.1 Planctomycetota bacterium | reverse complement strand
TTGACCGTGAACTGACCCGACAGATTTTCCATCGGGTTGAATTCGAAATCGAGGAACAGGAACTGCCCACTCTGGAACTCGACACCATTCTCGCCATCACGAGTGATGTCCTGTTCGTTGCCCTTGAGAACAAACTGCGCCGCCAACTGACCACCGGCAAATCGCAGCTTGCTGCGTTCCTCGACAGACTCGCTCTTCAACTGACGGACTTCACCTTTCAGGCCGATGTAATCCATGTTGATGTTATCGAACGCTTGGTTGATCGCGTCCTTGGTGTAGCCATAAGGATCGATCGCGAACGCTTCTGCCAACACATCATAGGCCGCACGTGGTCGCGCCGTGTAGACGCCATCACCGTTCGGTGGTCCGAGTGCGGTGATACCGAACCACTCCTCGTTCATGTTGTTCTTGCCAGGTGCGAAGTCGAAGAGATAAGCCTCATTGGACCACGACGCGTTGTCGTCCTGCGTATCCAGATTCTCTTCCTGCAGGTACTTCCACCACTCGTCGCGCCATTCGAAGACGAAGCCACCAATCGCGTTGCCTTCCTCGCCGTTGCTCCACGACTTGTTATACATCTCGCGCCACTGATCCTTCAGGATCACTGCCTGAGCGACTTGCGCTTCGGAGCGGGTGCGCGCATTAAATGCATCACTACCAAACTCAAAGAACACCACCGGCAGATCGAGCTTGGCGTCGACGTCTGCCCACAAAGAAGTAAAGCTGCGACCGCGGTAGACGTTACTGCCCAGCACGTCCAACTCGGGAACCAACTCTTTGATCAGGTCGATATAGCCGAGGTCACCGTTGACGATACTCATCGGGTGGTTCGGTGCGACTTTCTTACTCTCGCGAATCACCTCGTTGAACAACGAGTACAGGTAACGTGCTTTCGCAACTTCCCGGTCACCTTCCGGTAGATCTTCGATTTCGAAGCTCGACCAAGACAGTCCGTAGTTACTCTCGTTACCGAACGCAAACATCAGGACGCCTTCGGTGTCGCGGTAGCGCGAGACAATCTCTACCGTATCCGCGAGCAGCGTCGCACGCGTGAGCGGATCAGAGTAGTCGGTGAAGGGCACCCAGCGACCGCCGACGGTATAACCGTAACGGCCCATCAGCGGGTTCACGACGGTACGGATGCCGTGCTCGCGATAGACGTAAGTCACCCACTTCGGCGGGATCATCGCGAAGCTGCGGATCGTATTGATCCCCGCAGCTTTCATTAGCCCAAAG
>JBCCOI010001149.1:0-1238 GCA_039025515.1 Planctomycetota bacterium | reverse complement strand
GATGCTCAGCGGCGACCAAATTCGCTTCCCGCTGTGAATGCAGTAAGCGAGCATCACCAAAATGGTGACGCTCGTTTGAACACTTAGCGGCAAATCGCCAAGCTTCCAATGAAACCAACTTGCCGACAACAACGACGTTGCAACCGCCCCGCCGATAACGAATCCGCGGCCGAGTTGTTTTCCAGCCAGAGCCCCCGCCGCACAGCAGAGCGTGAGTCCGACGAGATAGCTGGTGATTGCAGTCACAGAGGATGAATAATCGGTAGGGCCGGGTTGGAATCTTAACGGTCAAGTGTAATCGTTGTTGACAGTCTCGCACGCGAGAACCATGGTGATTGGTGGTGCCGATCCGTTACGGATTTGTTCCAGGACTTGAACGCTGCATTTTGATGACGACCAGATTTCGTGACACCGAAACCCGTTGATGCATCGTTTCGTCGACACGGATTGTGGGCTCTTACGGGTCGACTGGCCAATTTTGCGATTGTTGCGTGCAGCGCGTTCATCTTCGCGCGGCTCATGCCTTCCAAAGCCGATTTTGGAACGTTCACCTACCTCCAGTCCATCGTGGCCTTGTTAGGAATCGTTGGTGGCGTCGGCTCGGGGACCGTCGCGATCCGTTGGATTTCAGAAGCGCGGCACGAGGAAGGTTCCGTCGCGGAGCCGCTTCTCAAAATCGCGAAGACTCTCGCTGTGACCGCTACCGTCATCGGCATCGCGACCGGAGTCGGGCTCGCGGCTTGGCCCACGTCCGGCTCATTCTCTGCAGGCGGCTCGTTGGCTTTTGTTCTGATCGGCTGCGCTGTTGCTCTCCGAAGTACTCATCAGTTTGTGGGAGGAGCGGCACGCGCCGAGTCGAGGCTGAAAACTGCCAATCTGCTTGATGGTGCCAATGGCGGTGCGATCTCGAACGGACTGCTGTTACTTGGTGTCATTGCCACCTCCTGTTTTGTTTCCGTGACCTGGCAACGCGCCGTCGTCTCGATGGCGATCGCCAATCTCGTCACCGCGTTGGTCGGCATCTGGCTGTTGCGAGATCTGTTTCGAACCGACGCGATCGACGACGAACCTTCGGCAACAACCGTATCCTCTCCCAGCATGCTCTCCGTTGGTGTTCCGGTTGCGGCGGCTTCGCTGCTTGTTTTCCTTGTGGAACAGCTCGATTTGCTGTTCGCCGGCTGGACACTGAGCGAAGATTCTTTGGCCGACTACTCTGCCGCAAAGCGTGTGAGCTTGGT
>JBCCOI010001148.1:0-1240 GCA_039025515.1 Planctomycetota bacterium | reverse complement strand
CGGGCGACTACGTCGCCCTGGCCTGGACGCGGCTGCGGACCAGGGCGACGTAGTCGCCCGGCTAACAGAGAGGCTTCTTGAACACCCTCTGAGCGAAGTCGAAGGATCAAGCGTCGACAGCGCGTTGCACGAATCAGCTGCTGGGTAGATGTAGCAAGATCCCTCGGCTGCGCTCGGGATGACAGAAGCGGCGCGAGCAGTTCGTCAGGCAACGGGATGAGGTTGGCGATCGTGGGCATGGCTTACTCATCCCTTCTTTGCACAAACCACCGAATCAGCCATGGGCCAACGACTAGTGACAGTCCGATGGAAGCGGTAAGCAAACCGAGCGGAAGTCCTAGATGCCGGAGATGGCTGCGGTAGTCGGTGAATCCGAATGTGTAGATCCATGCGCACCCGAGTAGAAGTGGAAGGAGTCCGATAACCGAACTTACCAACGCGATAGCGGTGAATACCTCACTCGAACCGCGATTGGTCGGGCTTTCGTAATCTAGTGGCGTCTTGCTCACCGCCCCTCCCCGAAAAACGTCTTGATCGAATCGTAGATGTCGTCCTTGGTATTCACGCGGCTTGTGATCACCTTCTCTTCGTCAAGCAGATACTCGTGCAGGACGTTGATGAAGTTGCCGCTGCCGTAGGCGCTGGCTACTTGGCAGTAGCCGAAAAAGTTGGACTGAGGGACGAGTTCGTCGCGAAGTAGTTTGACGCAAGCGCGGCTGTCGGCTTCGGAGCTGTTGTCGCCGTCGGAGAAATGGAAGAGATACACGTTCCACTCGGCCGGGTCGTAGTGGGTATCGAGGACGCTTCGGGCCAACCTGTAAGCGCTGCTGATCTTGGTGCCGCCGTCTTCGCGGAGGTGATAGAACGTGTGCTTGTCGACTTCCTTGGCGTGGACGTCGTGGACGATGTAGCGGGTCTCGATGCCCTCGTAGTTTTTGCGGAGCCAGGTGTCGATCCAGAAGGATTCGATGCGGACGAGTTCTTTCTGCTCGTTACCCATCGAGCCGGAGACGTCCATCATGAAGATGATGACGGCATTGGACTGCGGGGCTTTGACTTCCTTCCAACTGCGGAAGCGGATGTCGCGTTTCTCGGGGACGATCACCGGGCGGAGCGGGTCGTAGCTGCCGAGCATGATCTGGCGTTTGAGCGCTTCGCGGTAGGAGCGTTTGAAGTGGCGGAGCGAGTCGGGGCCGACGGTGCGGATGCCGGAGTAGCGGTCCTTCTGGCTGACGATGCG
>JBCCOI010001147.1:0-1240 GCA_039025515.1 Planctomycetota bacterium | reverse complement strand
TTCCTAGCAATCGCGCTTAGCCCGTTCGCGTTCGGGGGTGATGACCGCCCGGATCCGGTACGCGTCGAGGTGGCTTCCCAGCGTCGACTTGCGGATGCGATCGAGAAAACGAATCCGAGCGTCATCATGATGGCCGGCGTCGGCCGACTCGTTGACGAGTCACAGAAGGCGGTTGCGAGCTGGGTGAACCGCGGCGGTGCACTCGTTGTTTTCGACGGCCCGGCGGTCAGCGAGCTGCTTTATAACGAACCTTGGAAAACGGATGACCAGCCGCCGAGCTCGTGGAGCTTCCCCGCCAGGGTTGGGAGCATCATCGGTGACGCAGCCTCGTCGGATTCCTCGCCAAGCGACACATTCACGATCGACACTCCCGCCATCGAATATCTTCCTTGGAGGGTTTTATCGCCGAACGATCAAAATCCTTTCGAAGACGTTCTCTTAAGAGCGTTTCGTCAGCTCGAACAACCAGACGACGCGGAAGCGGCGATCACGTTACTCAAAACGACCGATGGCGATCCATTGTGCCTGCAAGCAACCGCGGGCAAAGGTACGGTCATTCAGTTCGCCATTTCTGCGAGTCCGGAATGGAGCAACCTTCCGCTGCGACCGGTCTTTTTGCCGATGATTCAGCAAATGGTGTTGGAGTTGGCCGGCAAGCGAAATGACGCAACGATCCCGGTGGGAATTCCCATCGTGATTGGTCGATCGGACTGGCTCGTCAAGAATGGTTCGGCGGATGCTGATTCGCGATTAAGGACGACATTCTCTTTGCGAACACCATCAGGCGAGAAAGAGCTCCCTCCGCCACCCGTAGGCGAACCCATTCGAATCACCTCGACCTATCAGCCGGGCATCTACGAAGTTCGTCGACGGATCAGTGATCCGGCTGGAAACCAAATCGATCAAGTATCGACGGAGATCCGGATTGCGGAAGTGGATGCGTCGGAATCATTAATGCAAGGCGTTACCGAAGACGCACTCATTACCTTTACAGAAGCAATCAATGCAAATGTGTTCACGGAAGCTTCGGAGTTAAGATCCGCCGATCGTCTTCGCTCGTTCGGCTATGAACTTTGGCGACCGTTGTTGGTCCTCGTTTTGATCGCGCTCGTGTTGGAGCTTTGGCTGCAGCAGAATTTGGTTTCGCGTCGAGCCACCACCGGTCAATCATCCGTGGGGACATCTTCGTGAACTTTTCCGAGTTCCCGCTTCGCTTCGCGGGCGATTTACCAACATGGTC
>JBCCOI010001146.1:0-1245 GCA_039025515.1 Planctomycetota bacterium | reverse complement strand
CGTGCGGTCGTTCACGAGCTCTTAGACCCCGATCAACTCGACGCTTTGTTCGAACTCAATTCGGTCGAGCAATACGAACGGATGATTCCGTTTTACGCTGTCGTCTACGCGATGGCTGAACTGGCCTTGGGAACGATTTCATCGAAAAACCAAGCGTACAAGAAGTACCAGCAAGAAATCGCTGCCAACAAAGCAGCGTTCTACAACAAACTCAATCGGACAGAACCCGGGATCTCCGAAGCCCTGGTGCGATTCTCCGCCACTAAGGTCGGGGCGCTGTTGAAGCAACTCGACTTCCAACCCTGGGAAGTCTTGCCCGGCTATCGCTGCTATTCGCTTGATGGCAACCACTTCAAAAAATCGCAACGCCGCCTCAAAGAAGCCCGGCTAATCACTGCCCCACCGCTGCCGGGAAGCGTGGTCGCCAAGTACGACCATCAATCGGGTCTGTTCAGTGATGCCTACGCCTTGGAGTGCGGGCATGCCCAGGAGGCATCCCTTGTTGATCGCATCATCGCCGATTCAGATCACGGCGACCTCTACATCGCCGACCGGCACTACTGCACCAAGCGATTTGTATTCGGACTGATCAATGCAAATTGCTTTTTCGTGGTCCGTCAAAAGATGACTTTTACCGGAAAACTGGTGGGTAAACGTCAAAAGGTCGGCCACACCGAGACGGGAATGGTTTTTGAACAAGCGGTCGTGATCAACCGGGGCGGCGAGACTCACACCATTCGGAGAATCACCGTTGAGCTGGATGAACCCACTCGGGACGGCGAGACGGAGATTCATCTATTCACCAACGCTGCGGCGAAAACCTCGGCGTTGGCAATTGCCGATGCCTATCGGCACCGGTGGGAGATCGAGACGGGATTTCACTGTATGACGATGACGCTGTGCTGCGAATCGACGGGCAACTGTTATCCGCGTTGTGCGATTTTGCAATTCTGCATGGCGATGGTTGCCTACAACGCTCGTCGACTGCTGCTTGCCAGTTTGTACTGCGTTCACGAGGAGGCATCGGTCGACGCATTGAGCGAGTATCAAGTCAGCCTGGAAGTCACCACTCACATGGCGGGACTGTGCACTGCGATCACCGAGCGTGAATGGGAAGACATTGTTGGCACCGACGGAAAATCTGTTTGTCGCTTCCTTTTGAAAATCGCTCGCCGTATCGATCCAAAGAAATACGTTAAATCGACCCGCGGACCGAAACGTCCGCCGCCAGAGAAACGAAAAATG
>JBCCOI010001145.1:0-1246 GCA_039025515.1 Planctomycetota bacterium | reverse complement strand
GGGCATTTGCAGCATGGACGTCATCATCCGTCCGATAACCATCGGATGCACGACGAGCGGCGAAGTCGCGGTTGTTGGAGTGGTTAGTCGTCTGTCGCCGCCGCGTGATCCGTAACGTTATGGGCGGAAGCAGTTGCGCGTGCCCTCCGGGGGTATTTTTGGCTGACCCCATGACGAGAGAAGCGTCGAAGTGTGTTTTCGGGAGGTCGGGGCGAACTATACGCCAGACGACAATCAGACATTCGTTTGCTCCGAACGTATTTTCACTTTCCTGAACAGTTGGATTTCACATTTGAAGACAGACAAGACATTTGGTCAGACGAGACAGGCAGACAATCACAACACGGAACGTAACCGAAGACTTTGATCCGAACGGAAGACCAAGAATCGAGTGGAAGAGATCGTTCTGCTGAGCATGTTGTTGAATCCGCCCCATAACCATCGGATGCACGACGAGCGGCGAAGTCGCGGTTGTTGGAGTGGTTGGTCTCTCGTCGCCGCCGCGTGATCCGAAACGTTATGACAGCAGAGCAGACATGCACCACGCGTGGGGCGCAGCTGAGTGATTTTCTGGAATGCTGCGTCAGCACACCCGAGACGGAGTCGGATACACCAGACAATTCCAGGCAGTTTCATTACCCATCGTAGAGGAGGAAAGGAACATTTGGACGGTGACAAAACGGGGACAATTCACTCAGTTTCCCAGCTTCTTCCCGGCGCGATTGCATTTGATTCATGTTTCTGATCAACGATTTACGGCGTTTGGGCACCAAGGCAGAGATGAGCGTCAACACGAATGTTTCGCTTGTTGTTTTCCGACATGTTTAGATGATGCTTCCGGGTCACGGTATCGCGGACTGGCTTGCGTCTCCGGTCGCCGAGCACGTGGACAGTGTGTCATAACCATCGGATGCACGACGAGCGGCGAAGTCGATGTTGTTGGAGTGGTTAGTTGTATGTCGCCGCCGCGTGATCCGTAACGTTCCGCAACAGTATGATGTTGAAACGCATCAGGCAATTCAAGATTCGTCATTTACTGGCGGCGGCTTCCCTCGTCGCAGTCATTTGCGCATTGCTGGTGCCGTTCGATCCAACTGTTACTTTTAACCTTCAATCTCGTGGACAATACACGGATCCCGACGGCGCTCGGGTTTCGATGGTCGTGATCGAGGTTCGTAACGAAGGCCATTTTCCCGTTTGGTACCCAGGTTGGAGTGATGACGTGACCGACTATTCTGTCCTCGGC
>JBCCOI010001144.1:0-1254 GCA_039025515.1 Planctomycetota bacterium | reverse complement strand
GGCGTGAAAGACATCGTTGAAGTGAAAGTCGGGTATGACGGCATCGTTCTCGCCAACTCCCGCGCAAGCGCACCGCTCGCCGTCGACATCAAGGACGTCTTCAACGCTCTCGCAAAAGAAGTCGAAGTCGATGGCAAGGTCGTCGCCAACCCCTACACCATGTGGAACGAAATCAACCCTTCCCTGCCAGCCACCAAAATCGAAGTGCTCGGCCCGCCCCCGACCTCCGGTACCCGCGACGCTTTCGTCGAACTGGTAATGGAAGAAGCCTGCGAGCAATTCCCAGCCATCGCCGCTCTTGAAGAATCCGATGAAGACCGCTTCGACGCTGTCTGCAAGTCGGTTCGCGAAGACGGTGGTTACGTTGAAGCCGGTGAGAACGACAACCTCATCATCCAGAAGCTGGAAGCCAATGCAGACGCTTACGGCATCTTCGGCTATTCCTTCCTCGACCAGAATGCTGATAAAGTGCAGGGCGCAACCGTGGGCGGTAAAGAGCCGACCTTCGAAAACATTGCATCCGGCGACTACCCAGTCTCCCGTTCGCTCTTCTTCTACGTCAAGAAAGCCCATGTCGGTGTCATTCCCGGCATCGAAGAGTTCCTGGCCGAGTTCACCTCTGAATCCGCCATGGGTGAAGACGGCTATCTCGCCGAAAAAGGCCTCATCCCCATGCCGGAAGATGAAATGGCTAAAGTGCGGGAAGATGTGAAAAACCTGAACTTGCTTTCCATGTAAGGCGAGTTTCCGATTAGGGAGAACCCGGCGGTCCGAAAATGGACGCCGGGTTCTTTCACGTCTCCGACCAGCGATGAGTGCATCATGACGCTAGCAGCCGAAAACCCTTCGCGAACCGTCGCATCCGATGCGTCGCCCTCGATAATCCGTTCCTCATCGCGTGACGTGGTGCTGGACCGTGTCGTTCGCATCGCGCTGATAACCTGTTCACTTGTTGCGGTGCTGACAACGATCGGCATCGTGGCCTCGCTGCTGTTTGAATCTCTGCGCTTTTTTCAGCGCGTTCCCGTCACAGAATTTCTCTTCGGCTTGCAGTGGAGCCCGCAAACGGCGCTTCGTGCCGATCAGGTCGGTTCTTCCGGCGCATTCGGCGCTGTGCCTCTCATCACCGGCACACTTCTGATCTCGGCTATCGCGCTGATCGTGGCGGCACCGCTAGGGCTGCTGTCAGCAGTCTATCTCGCCGAATATGCGTCGGACAAAGCACGCAGCATCATCAAACCGCTTATCGAATTG
>JBCCOI010001143.1:0-1258 GCA_039025515.1 Planctomycetota bacterium | reverse complement strand
GTATAACTCGCCGGTCCAGGCATGAAGACCGCCAGTCCGGAATCAACGACATCCCGGGATTCATCGAAAAGATCGACTAAAGTTGCATGCCTAGGCTTGAGGTCAGATACGGACAGCCGCTTTGAAATGAGACTTCGAACATCCGGGCCCGAGACACGCAGCGTCGCGATCGCCGCCGGCGGCGGACCGCTGGCCAGAGCACAAATTGTGTCCCGGCGCAGCGCCATGATCAGTTTTTCATGGCCTCGAAGAATTCGGCATTGTTCTTCGTTTGCTTCAGTTTATCGAGCAGGAAGTCGATCGCGTCTGATGTCCCCATCGGATTCAGGATGCGGCGCAGGACATAGATCTTCTGAAGTTGAACCTTATCTGTGATCAACTCCTCTTTCCGCGTACCGGACTTCATGATGTCGATCGCCGGGAAGGTCCGCTTGTCAGCGACTTTACGATCCAGGACGATTTCAGAGTTACCTGTGCCCTTGAATTCCTCGAAGATGACTTCGTCCATACGTGATCCGGTATCGATGAGCGCGGTCGCAACAATGGTCAGCGAGCCGCCGCCTTCAACATTCCGCGCAGCGCCAAAGAATCGCTTGGGACGTTGCAACGCATTTGCGTCGACACCACCGGTCAGGACTTTACCCGAACTCGGCACCGTCGTGTTGTAGGCTCGGCCAAGGCGCGTAATCGAGTCGAGCAGGATGACAACATCACGGCCATGCTCGACGAGACGTTTGGCTTTTTCGATTACCATTTCGGCCACTGCCACGTGGCGCGAAGCGGGCTCATCAAAGGTTGAAGAAATGACTTCGCCCTTCACCGAGCGCTTCATGTCGGTGACTTCTTCCGGACGTTCGTCAATCAGCAGCACCAGGAGATAGCATTCCGGATGGTTCTCTTCGATCGAGGCAGCGATATTCTGAAGCAAGACAGTTTTACCCGTTCGCGGTGGCGCCACGATCAAGGCCCGTTGCCCTTTGCCGATCGGAGAAACGATATCAATCACCCGGCCCGAACGATCCTTCTTGGTTGGATCCTGACCTTCCATCAAAAGGCGCTCTTCCGGATACAGCGGCGTGAGATTGTCGAAGTGGACTTTCTGGCGCGCTTTCTCCGGGTCCTCGAAATTGATCGAGCTGACATCGGTCAGCGCAAAGTAGCGCTCATTCTCACCAGGTTCAGCGATGGGTCCTTCAACCGTATCACCGGTTTTCAAACCCGCTTTCTTCAGAACTTTCGGACTGACATAAATATCATC
>JBCCOI010001142.1:0-1260 GCA_039025515.1 Planctomycetota bacterium | reverse complement strand
GGAATTTCCAGGGTGGATTTCATCATCCGTCCGATAACAATCGGATACACGACGAGCGGCGAAGTCGGGGTTGTTGGAGTGGTTGGTCGTTTGTCGCCGCCGCGTGATCCGTAACGTTATGGCAGCAGAGCAAGCGATGCGTCACGCTGACGTGACTGGCGAGTCCTCCTCCCGCGTCTTGCAGGACAGCTTGTTGGGCAGGATTTCGAACGATGGCAGACGTCGCCGTTGGCATTCGTTACCCATCGTAAACGAGGCAGTTTCACTACCCATCGTAAGCGTGAGACGGAGCATTTGGATATCTAGCAAACGGGTGCGATTCATTAAGCTTCCTAGCGGTTCGTTGGCATGTGTTTCATTTGATTCATGTTCCCGATCAACGAAGGATGTTCTGCAGTCAGCAAGCCAGAGATGAACGTCAACAAGAATTTCGTGCGTACGGAATTGCCGCGTTTTTCATCACGTCAGTTCTCCTTCGGTCACAGTACAATGGTTGGATCGATACGGCGGGCACCGAGCGTACCGTAGGTGTGCCATAACCATCGGATACACGACGAGCGGCGAAGTCGGGGTTGTTGGAGTGGTTAGTCATTTGTCGCCGCCGCGTGATCCGAAACGTTATGGCAGCGGAGTATCGATGCGTCACGCTGACGTGACTGACGATTCTTCCTCCGGTGTCTTGCAGGACAGCTTGTTTGGCAGAGTTTCGAACGACGGCAAACGTCACCGTTGGCATTCGTTACCCATCGTAAACGAGACAGATTCACTACCCATCGTAAGCGTGCGATTGAGCATTCGGGCATCAACAAAACGGGGGCGATTCACTCCGTTTCCCTGCGTCTCGTTGACGCATAACTCTTTTTGTTCATTTTCCCGATCAACGATGGGTGTGCTGCAGCCTGCAAGCCAGAGATGAACGTCAAAAAGAGTTTCGTGCGTGCTGATTTTGGCGTCTGTTGCGTCACGTCGGTTCTCCTTCGGTCACGGTACAATGGATGGACCGACACGGCGGTCACCGAACGCACCGAAGGTGTGCCATAACCATCGGATACACGACGAGCGGCGAAGTCGCGGTTGTTGGAGTGGTTGGTCGTTTGTCGCCGCCGCGTGATCCTTAACGTTCGCGTATTCGATTTATGAGCCGGATTTCGCTCCGTACGATTGCGATCACTTTTCCGGTTATTTTTGCGATCGTATTTGCGTTGTGGTTGAATCGCCTTGAGTCTCAACGCGAGCAAACTCTTAAATCGTACGCGTTTG
>JBCCOI010001141.1:0-1263 GCA_039025515.1 Planctomycetota bacterium | reverse complement strand
TCGCGTCGTTCCGACGAGTGCGGCTGATGCGATCGGCGAAGAAATTCCCCCAGATGAACTTAATCACACCCTCATCTCTGCTCCGACACCGAACACTTCGGCCGCTGCAACTCTCCATCCTCTTCCACACGGTGTTGAAACTAATGTGGTGCATCCCAACGTACGAACCACCACCAATACCGCTGCGAAGGAAAACAACACAAAGTCTCGCACAACACCGATCACAGAGCAGCGACATTCTCAGGATGTGGTCGCTTCGCCCATACAGATGGCGTCCACTATAATTTCGCCTTCTCCAAAAGCGTTGCCTGGTGTCGTAGACAATCAAAATCATCGCCTAGCTGTCGTTGCGCCGGCTCGCGGGTCTGTCGCTGAGTCTGGCGCAGCTTGTAAAGGTACCACGCGTCGAAACATGGCAGCTACATCGGCTGGGAATGCGATGCCTTCGTCGCCTAAGTCTTCAATGCCGGCAGTACGAAATATACGCTGGCAACGTGGTCATCTGATCGGTCAAGGAGCTTTCGGTCGCGTCTTCATGGCGTTGAACTTGGACACTGGTGAGCTGATGGCAATGAAACAGCTCGACACGGCATCTGTTTCGTCTCGCGAACGATTCGCTCTGGAGAACGAGGTGTCAATGATGAAGAATTTAAGACATCCAAACATCGTTCGATACCTGGGTGTTCATTCTACGAACGACATGCTCGCCATATTCTTGGAATATGTTCCGGGCGGTTCAATTCGCTCACTCCTTGATCGCTTTGGGAAGCTCGAGGAAGCTATCGTCCGATTGTACTCTCGCCAAATCCTGCTCGGTCTCGAGTACCTTCACGGGAATAGCATAGCTCACCGCGACATCAAGGCAGCGAATGTTCTCGTCTCGAACGATGGATCTGTGAAACTTGCAGACTTCGGAGCCTCGAAACGATTCGCTGCCCCGTCAGCTAGCGGAGCTGTCGCGACGGGGGGCGGTGCAAAGGGAACACCTCTGTGGATGGCGCCGGAGGTCATAAAAGAATTGTCGCCGTCAGGCCAAGGATGGCGAAAAGCAGACGTCTGGTCCCTTGGTGCGACCATCATCGAGATGGCTGCCGGACGTCCTCCGTGGTCTCAATACAGCAATCCTGTGACAGCCATGTATCACATTGCGTGCGTTGAAGAGTTGCCGGAAATGCCCAAGGAGCTGTCGGAAGATGGTCATCAGTTCTTGTCGCTTTGTTTTCAAAGGGATCCAAAGCATCGTCCAGAGGTATCGTCGCTCCT
>JBCCOI010001140.1:0-1265 GCA_039025515.1 Planctomycetota bacterium | reverse complement strand
TTCGTCATCCAGACGCGGCGGCCCACGGACACACTGGAGATCGATACTCGTGTAACCACCAGCTTCTACAACGGCGATCAAGCTTTGAGTCTCAACGGATTTATCGGCGGTCCCCTTGTTGGCGATGCTCTTGCAGGGTCATTGGTGCTGAAGTACGCAGAAAGCGATGCATTTCTTCAAAACCCGTTTTCGCCAGATACCGGTACGGCGCAGATTCAAGAGTCGTTCATTCAGGGGCATCTTGTCTTTGAGCCCAACAATGATCTTTCCGTTCGCGCCACTGCCTACCTGATTGATGTTGATGCCCCTGGGCTGTTCGAAAACGAGTTTGTTCCACAAGACCAGTCTGCCTACGACGACAACGTTCTTTTCGATCCCATCAGCGGGGTACCTCTGGGTTCATTCCGCAACTTGTTCCACCAGGGCCGAAACATCGGTCGGTATGAGTTCTTCAGCGATGTGCGAAAGCAGACAAACGAACGGGACGTTGTCGCCGGTCTCAGTGTCACGCGATCGCTGGCAGTGGGCGATATCGATTTAGCCGTGTCTTACTCTGATCTCGAAGAGGATTCGGTAGGGCTGGACACGGATATCTCTGCCTTGCCGTTCCAGAACGGATTCACCGCGAATCGACGCCAGATTTGGTCGAGCGAGCTGCGGTTTACTTCGCTCGATAGCGACGTCTTCGAGTATCTGGCGGGCGTCTCCTGGTACCTGGAGGATCGGTTTTTCAATCGGAACGTGGCGTTCTTCAACCCAGTACTCGGCGATTACGATCCGTTTGGAGAGGTCCCCGACCTGTTCGCGGGATCGGAGGACCTGGCTTTTTTCGTTTCGACGACCTTTGGTTTGGGTGTCGAAGGACTCTACGGCACGGTCGGTTTGCGCTATGACGATGCCAAACGAGACTCATCGCAGGCGGGTTATGAAATCGCGTTCGGGTTTCAGACGATCACGTTTCTGCCCGTGGACGGTGAATCAAACTTTACCGAGTGGTTGCCGCGATTCGCGCTTCGCTACGAGGCCAGCGATACCTTGACGGTGTACGGCAATGTTGCCAAAGGGTACATCCCCGGGGGCTTTAACCTCGCGGCCTCGGCCGACCCGACGGTCGCCGCCGACATTCTCCGATTCGGGTCGGAGTCGATCTGGAACTACGAGATTGGCTTCAAGAAGTCGTTTGCAAACGGCAAGGGCTATCTGAATGCGGCAGCGTTCTACATCGAAAGCGACGGATGGCAGGAATTTGATCTGCTGACCGACGA
>JBCCOI010001139.1:0-1270 GCA_039025515.1 Planctomycetota bacterium | reverse complement strand
GGTTCTCCTGGTATTGACGCCGGGTCACCGCTCACTGGTGAAGAATAGCTCGCTTCGGCTAAACTGGTCTGCAGTTTGGCACCCAGTGATTACGGAGGAAGCGGTGCCGCCAATCCGCATACGTTGTACGCCCCTAGCGATGCGTCACTTCAAGCACGAACAACCGATGGAGAGTCCGCTCGGGCTAAAACTGCGCGAAGCTGGTTTCGATTCTCTTTGGTCGTTTCTTACGGCTCATGGCTTTACCAATCTTGATTCTTTTCGTTCTACCATCGGTTTCGACTCCCTGATTCCAGTGGGATTTCACGACTTCCTGCTTGCGTCGGCCGATATTGATGACAACTGGCCTGTCGCTTTTCGTGTTGCTGCCGCCGATTTACTCAACAATGCTCGCGAACGCTATCGCGAGACTTCACCCAGTCCTGACTGGATTGTCATTCAACCCGTTTCCAAACTCGCTTCGCAATTCGGCGATGAGATCGAATGGGCATCGCCGCTAACTTTTGTAATGCGCGATTATCTTCTTGAGAATCGAAACTTGTTCGATTCTGCCTTTGCGTACAACGATGAATGGCTCGTGGACATTGTCGATTCAAACCGCTAACGGGTGGTTCGGGGCGTACAACATGGTTTTTACGCTAGGCCTGCGGCACACCTTCCCACTTTGGCAACGCGGGCTGGCCTTGGTACAATTTCTCGTAGTTCAGGCATCGCTCGCTTCGTTTTGGGGCGGTGTCGTAAAAACCTTCCGTTGTGCGGCCCAGATCGAATGGATGATGTGACCTTACACCCGATCCTTGAATCGCCGCATCTCTACGATGTCGTTGGTTTCAACTACCAGCGCCCGATCAACGACGAACCGTTCGTAGATGTCACGCTGCGGCTTGGCGACACGGAACGCTGCCTTCGGTTCTTCAACCCGTCTGAGCTTGAACTGGAGGTCGGTTTCCCGATGTGTTCGGGGCTCCAGATCACCGACGTTAGTGATCGTCAACTATCTGGAATTCGTGTCCGGGTTGACTGCGTTGAACCAATTACTGGCGCAATGCGGTTCTGGGCACGTGAGGTGGTTGACCGAGACACCGTGGCGTAGGGCCGCACAACAAGGTTTTTACGCTAAGGCCCTTCGGGCACACCTTGGCTCTTTGGCAACGAATCTTGGCATTGGTACATTCTCCCGTAGTTCAGGCATCGTCCGCTTCGTTCAGGGCGGTGTCGTAAAAACCTTCCGTTGGCTCGACCTCCATGTCGAGGCAACGTATGCGGCTTG
>JBCCOI010001138.1:0-1280 GCA_039025515.1 Planctomycetota bacterium | reverse complement strand
GCAAAGGAGAGGTCATCGATCAGCTTTCCGGTTCGCAGGAATTCAGCTCGTCGCCGCCGATCGAGCTCGAGGCGATCTTCAATGATGTAACGCAGGATGCGATCGCTTCGGGCGTTGCCGAGTTTCGGAAGCATTTCTTCATGCACTTGGATTAATTCGCCAAGTCGATCATTGATGATCTTGCCATTCTTCCCTGCGTTGGCCAGGAGAATCTCGGTATTCAGTAGGTGCACTCGCGCGAAATAAACATCGCTCAAACTCGCGTAGCCGTTTTTACGAAGTCCTCTGATTTGATCCAGTTCCGCCCTGCATTGTTCCAAAGCAGATTCAAGTTTCTCCGTCACCGATCTCGGATGACCTTCTCGGCAGGCCTTGAAATACTCCGCAACCGTTGCGCGATGCCGGGCGGAATTTAATTCCATCGTCGAGGCTGCTCCGTCTCCGTGTAGCCGCGTTACTTGCGCTAGCTCTTTGTTGCAGGTAAGAACAATCAGGCTCAGCCGGTTTTGTTTGTCGGCCGGTTCGGGCTTTGACTGATCCCTCAGGTATTCGGCTGACGCGAGTCTGCGAATGGCGATACAAAGGTTCTTCTCCGAGCCGAATCCTGATTGATGGAGCGAAGCTTGCCGTCCCAATTGGCGTTTCCGAACGACTATGAGCTGGCCACACTGGCGTTGAGCTTCTTCCGCGTCATTTTGCGCAACCGCCAAATCGTGGCGGGCGAGCACCAGTGTTGCCTGAAGCGTGTCGACTTCCGCTTCAGAGGCTGCGTCAGATTCTCGCAACGTGACGGCGATCTCGACTTCGGATTCCAAGAACCGGATCAACGCCCGCAGGGATTCGGTCCGATTCGCAGTCTTCAAAACGTCAGGTTCAGATGCCGGTAGCCACTGTTCAGTACAGCAGATGCAAAGCGCGACCGGGATAAGCAGTCTTGAAATGTTGGCGGAAATGCGGTCCATGGATCGTTGGCCCGGAACTGGTTGCAAAGGCGCGGAATAGATCAAGTTTGCACTCTAGCAGAATCTCATCGAGTGAATCCTATCGTTGAAGCGCGACGCTGGCACGATCATGCTATGGCCGACACTTCCTGCTAATTACCCATGAGTGATAGCCCAGCGGGCGACAGATCCTTGCCGGTGTGCGTAACGGCCTGTCGAAAAAATGGGGCAATAGCCGTTTTGGATTGGTTTCCGTGTTTCGGACCGCAGGGGGTGCCATTATTTTTGCAATCCTAGCCATGTCTTATCACGTCTTATCGAAGGACCTGCTGGGCACAG
>JBCCOI010001137.1:0-1281 GCA_039025515.1 Planctomycetota bacterium | reverse complement strand
TTGATGTTGAGCGCGGTCGCGATACCAACGAGCGCTTTCACGAATACTTGGTCGTCTTTGCTCTCGCTGATGTTTTTCATAAACGAGCCATCGATTTTGACGATATCGACATCAAGCGCCCTCAGGTTCCGGAACGACGTGTAGCCAGCACCGAAATCATCGATCGCGACTTTGCAGCCGACTTCATGGATTTTGTTGATGAAGCCGCGGGTGGCGGTCATGTCGTCGATCACCGCCGTTTCGGTGATCTCAATGATCATGCGGTTTGCGAAGTCGGGAATGGATTTCGCTGCATCCATGAAAGCGACGATCCATTCCATGTCCTTGGCGGTCGATGCGGAGACGTTGATTGACACGCTCAACATGGGATTTATGGCGAGCTGCTTGACTGCAAGCTCCAGCACATGCCGATCAACGAGTGGTGTGAGACGGAAGCGTTCCGCAGGCTCGATGAGATGGCTCGCGGTAGTCAGTGATCCTGTTGGCGAGGTTAGGCGCAACAAAGCTTCATGGAACGCGATGTCGCCGGTCTCAGCGTCAACAATGGGCTGGAGAGCAAGCGAAAGCGTCTTGTTGCTGAGTGCTTGAACGATCTGCTCAGCCGTCCGCAGATTGGCTTGCCGCATCGTTTCACGCTCGGATGAACGATGGTACGCGACAAAGGAGTTCGCTCCCTGTTCGCGTGCTTGATTGAGAGCTTCGTGCGCGGACATCACAATCGACTGAGCGGTTTCCGACGCTTTCGGGAAAACCGCTCCTCCGACTGAGAGCGTGATGGACACGGGGCCAGCAGCGGTCACCACGACCGCATCGTTTGCTGCTTGTCGAAATCGGCGCGCGGCGATTTCCATCTGGTCGTGGCCGCAATTGCTGAGGACGACCGCAAACTTATTGCCGGAGAGGCGTCCAATGCAGTCGCCGGCGCGAACCTCTTTTCTCAGGCGCTTGCTCAGTTCCACGAGCACCTGGTCTGCAACGTCATATCCAAAAGTCGTGTTTAAGTCTGCGAGCCTATCGATGGCGCAGAGCAGGAAACTGCCAGTCGTCTTATATCGCCGACAGGAGTTCAGAACGTCCGCTAAGACATCTTCGACCCTCATCTTATTCGCTAAACCGGTAAGCGGATCGTAACGAGAGAGATAAGCGAGGCGCTGTTCGTTCATGTGGCGTTCGGTGATGACTCGAACGAGCCCATGACATCGCGATGGTCGACCATTTGGTCCAGCATACCAACGACCGGTGTCTTCGAGCCATTTCTTCTGGCCGTCGTCGCCATGTATG
>JBCCOI010001136.1:0-1283 GCA_039025515.1 Planctomycetota bacterium | reverse complement strand
GCAACGTAACCGTACACGGGAGCCAATTGGGATTGCCGGTTGACTATTTCTTGAGGCGGCGGCGACGGGCGCGACGGACTCGTTTGCGATCGGCGGCTTGACGACGTTCGTCGGTGCGGTACCTGCGGACGGAGTTCGGGTGGTCTGCTTTCCATGCGTGCGGAGCGAGATTCCCCCAGTCCGTCTCGCCTGCAAGCGCGCGACGCAAGACATCTTCCAGGTAGGCATGAACATCAAGGTCGTTACGGATCGCAGAGCCGATGATCGTCATCAGGTTCGCACCACGCTCGCCGGAGGCCAACGAGCCTCGGAACAACCAGTTCTTGCGGCCCGTCGCTACTCGCTTCATCAACTGCTCACAGTCATTGTTGTCGATCGGGATCGATGCATCCTCGGTGAACCGATTCAATGCTTCCCAGTGACGCGCGACGTAGGCTGCTGCCACGCCAAGGTTACTCTTGGGAAGTACCTTCGGGGATTGCATTGAGTCGCTCGCGAGATACTCCTTGATCTGTGCGAGAATATGACGTGAGAGACTTTGCCGTCGTGAAAGCCGTTCGTCATCACGCATGCCTTTGATTTGATCTTCCACGTCGTAGAGCATCCGAATCAATGACTCCAGCTTTGCCACCTGTATCGGGAACGCACGACGACACTCATCGATCTTGCGACGCGCATGCGCCCAGCAGGCCGCGAACGTGATCCGCGCATCACTTCGAATATCGATCTTTTGAAAGCCCGACCAACAGTCTCCGATCAGGTTGCCTTGGTAGTTTTTCAGCACATCATCGGGGCCATCACGATGACGGCTGACGGTGAAGTCGAATGCGACGACCGGGAGACGCGAGGCATAGTAGCCCCAGAAGTTCGCCTTGACGCTTGGCTTTCCCCGTTCGATCGCTTCGCCGAGCACTTCGCCAATGCGTTTCCCACGAGGATGATCCGAGAGATCCGGCATGACCCGAGGCGTGATCAGCACCACGCCGGTGTCGTCGCAGCCCACGCAGGAGTCCGTCTGCAGATAACCGCGTAACCAATCAGCCAGCGGACGCAGGGTGAACTCGACACTCTCTTCGATGTTTTGAAGTGTACTGCGGCTGGGCGTCCAACCGCTGCTGCCGAACGAGTCTTGTTGGCGATAATGTGGCAGGTGATAAAAGTACTTGCCCGCGACAACTTCCACGCCGACCGAGGCATCAAAGCGGTCACCGAGAACCAATCCTGTGGGACGTTCGGGACTGGCAACGCCGCGAGAGGGATCAGCCGGATGAGCGTACTTGGCG
>JBCCOI010001135.1:0-1284 GCA_039025515.1 Planctomycetota bacterium | reverse complement strand
TGTTGAACTCAGCGATTGACACAAGTTGGCGCAAGATGGCGACGGTGTTTCAAACATCTGATGAGCGTCGGTGAATCCAACCTGCTCCGCGAGACAAGAAAAACCCTTCGCGAATTTCCCGCGAACCCACAAACGCGTGTAGGATCTGAAGGCCCATCGTATTCAGTTGATTGTCGCCGATTCACGCCACTGTGCACGTAGCGCCATGCCTCGCATTTTCCATTCGTCGCTGCAATTCCTCATCGTTCTTTACTCCGTCGCCTTCTTCGCTGAGAGCCTTCACGCACGCGCGCCGAACATCGTTTTGATCATGGCGGACGACATCGGTGTCGAGGGCATCGGATGTTACGGTGGCGAGAGTTATCAAACGCCCGTCCTGGACCGCATGGCAAGGCAAGGGATGCGGTTCACCCATGCTTACGCGCAGCCACTCTGCACGAACACGCGCGTGCAACTGATGACCGGCTTCTACAACAATCGCAATTGGCGATACTTCGGCGTCTTGGATCCGAAAGCGAAAACGATCGGCCACTACATGCAGGAGGCGGGCTACAAGACTTGCATGGCCGGCAAGTGGCAATTGCAAAGCTACGATCCGCCCAGCTATCCGGGCGCAAACCTTCGCCGCGGAAAAGGGATGAAGGTGAGTGATGCCGGTTTCGATGAATACAGTCTCTTTCATGCGTGGCACACCGAGGACAAGGGATCGCGATTCTCGGAGCCGACGATTTTCGAAAATGGGAAGTTATTGAAGAAGTCGACAGAAGACTACGGACCGGATCATTGGGTCGAATTCATCAATGAATTCATTCGACGCAATCAAGGGAGTGAGCAACCGTTTTTCGTCTACTACGCGATGGCTCTCCCGCACCGCCCATTCGTCCCAACTCCCGACAGTGACGATTGGTCCAACGCATCGGCTCGGACAGAAGAGGACACGAAACACTTTCCAGACATGGTCGAGTACATGGACAAGTGTGTCGGGCGCGTCGTCAATCAGATCGACAGTCTTGGACTTGGCGAAGAAACACTCGTCATTTTCTACAGCGACAACGGAACACATCAAAGGATCACATCAAACACAACCGCTGGCCCGGTGGTCGGAGGAAAAGGACGGACGACGAATGCAGGAACTCACGTCCCATTGATTGTTCGGTGGACTGGAAAGGTCTCGCCTGCAGTTAACAAGAATCTCGTCGATTCTACCGACTTCTTGCCGACTGTGGCGGCAGCGGCAGGTGTGCCCATTCCCGATGATGTCAGACTTGACGGAATCAGTTTCTA
>JBCCOI010001134.1:0-1302 GCA_039025515.1 Planctomycetota bacterium | reverse complement strand
AGGAACCGTTCGGAAATAACTTCGTCATTTCACGGACTGAGCACATAATTGAACTGGCCAAGTACCGTATCTCGAATCGTCGGCTCACTTTGGCGAAATGACTTGGATGCCTTCAGACCAGACTTGTAAGTTTTTCTTGCCAGTTCACAGACTACTTTTAGTCCTGTTTGGGTTGTCACATTCGAGAACAACAGTTGCATCCAACTCAATGACTCAACCAGGCGCCCACTGAGGGATCGAGTGAGATGGCAGAACAGGCGATGATCGATCGGGTTGTACTTTGAGCAATAAGGAGGAAGGTGTGCTACTCGGATCGGAACGTCGATGCCAATGGCCAGCTTTTGCAAACACTCGCGGTACAGCGGCACACGATACCCATTGCTTCCACCGCAATCTGCCAAGACCAGAATGCCTCTCGCATCAGCGTACATACTTCTGCCCAACCGATACCACCACCGTCTCAATGCGTCTGCTGCCAATGCCCCGGTGTCCGATCCCGTCGCGAGGTAGACGAAGCCCGAGTTGGCAACAGTATCATAGACGCCATACGGGATCGCCTTATCCGAATTCGAGTAAGAGCCAAAATCGTGGTCGAACGCGTGAAGCGTACCGTCGGTCCAAGCCCTGCCCTGACGTGCGAAGCATCCGATCAGCTCCTTTTTCTTGGTGTCAACGCTGACCACTGGCCAGCCCAACGACTCGTACTCGCGACGCAGTTCCGCGATGCGATCGAATTGCTCCTCACGAAATTCACTGCTGCCCAGCGGGATGTCCTTTGCGATCTTGCGACGACCAAGTCCAAGCGTTTCACTCAAGATTTTGCCGACGACACCGGGCGAAACATGAAAACCCCGTCCAAGAATCTTCTCCGCGATGGTCCTCAAGCCCATGTTGGTCCAGATGGATCCGTCGTTGACTGGCGAGCCTGCCGTTTGCGTTTCAACTTCATCTTCAATTGCTTCGACGAGACCCGGCTGCGAACAGCTAGCATTTCGCCTCCCGCCCCCTTTTTTCGAACACGTCCCTCGGCCGGATCCTCCGGGAGCGTCTCGATGTCCACACGGCCTTGCCGGATCGTATCACGGTGACAGCCAAAGAGCTTTGCGATGTACTCCACTCCGCCATGGCCGAGCTTCTCCGCTTCGACCGCAGCATATCGCCTTCGATCTTTCTCCGAGAGCGTGCGATACAAAGCTTGCATGTGCCTCTCGACAGCCGAATCATAAGAATCCATCGCAATCCTCCGTGGTAAATGAACGCCTCAGTCTATCCGATTGCCGAAGTTATTTCCGAACGGTTCCT
>JBCCOI010001133.1:0-1303 GCA_039025515.1 Planctomycetota bacterium | reverse complement strand
CGGTGCAAAAACTAGTTCACTGGCATCGACGAAGACCTCACCACCACCGTTCTGAATGTCTGCGTGATTGACGTAGTTCAAGAAGACGCCGGCATCTTCCATGTCCGAATCGTCACGGAAGACAATCCCGCCAAAGTCTCCGGATCCAACCGCAGGCCCGACGCCATCAGAATCTCCACCCACGGCGTCATTGTGGTAGGAACGGAAGAAGACCGACTGCAATGGCGTACCAAGGACTTGAATCGATGATTGGCTACGGCTGATGTTTGCGGAAGAAGAACCCGCATCCAAGTTCGCGGAGCGCATCTTGAAGAGCGTTCCAGCTTCGACCATCACGTTCACGCCTTGCGGCACAAGAAACTCTGCTCCGTCCTCGAGGGGACGACCGAGCGTGTCGAGTCCGATCAGGTAAGGAGCATTGTCATCCAACGTTGCAAAGTTACCATCCGAGCCGGCATCCGCGAGAACACGAACAACATTGGGCGTATCCAGAAGCGTCTGTGAACCCGTAATATCCAAGTTGTCGATGCCGGTCAGCTGGACAATCCGGCCGCTTACCGAGACACCCACGCCGCTGCGTAAGTCACCGGCGGTGATCGCATCCGAAATCGCTGTTTCAATCGTCGTCGCAACGTCTTCCGGAGACGTGGCTGCGGACAAATCAATGCCGCCGGGGCCAAACGTAAAGGTCTCGAGATTGAGGCCGTCATCCACAATGAATTGTTCACCATCCGCGATACTTGCAGTCAGCGGAACGACAAGACGGTTTCCTGCCTGCTCGAGCGCAAAATCCAGCGTGTCAAAGGGGTCAGCCAACGTCCCGCTTCCTTCGGGGCCGATGGTTGTGTTCGTTCGTTTCTGAACATAAACCGTTGTTTCTTCCGAGGCGGATTGGAAGTAGAACGAATGAACTCCTCCGGGAGTGTCGTCGTTGTCGCCGTCGAAGGCTGTTCCGTCGACGTCAAGCAGTTCACCCGCGTTCGCCGCGTCGAACGTCACGTCCAACTCATAAATGCCGTCGGATGTTCCGCCGAATCCTGAATCGGGAACGTTGGGGTCGTACTCGGTGTTGCCCGTGCTGGACACACCGATGTAATAGGTCCCCGGCGAAAGCGTGACGCTGATTGAGGCATCCGCGCCAAAGTAATCATCGTTTTGTGCTACTAAATCAAAGCCACCGGCATCGTTGAGTCGGTACAGCTTGAGCGCCGAATCCAACAGGCTGGGTGTTGGAAGCCGTTCCGCTACGGTCTCAACGTTGAGGCGACCATCTTCGACGACATCAAAGCGGTACATGTCGATG
>JBCCOI010001132.1:0-1306 GCA_039025515.1 Planctomycetota bacterium | reverse complement strand
CCGCTGTTGTCCCTATTTTGCGGACTGACACGGAAGGCAATGAAGCACAGATTTTCGCAATCGGTGCCAACGCTGATTTCATGGTGTCCGACAATATCGGCTTCACGTTCGATTACGGCTTTTCGACGCTTGATCGCAACGACATCGACTACGAATCCTATGCAGGCACAGGGCCGGCCCGCTCGGGCGCACAGGATGTGTTGAACTTCACATTCCCGGCAGACGGTACCTACTCGATTGACGGTCAGCTCGACTACACCGATCCAGCCAACGTCTTGCTCACCGATCCCGGTGGCTGGGGTCAGGTTGGCTTTATCAAAGAACCGATCATTGAAGACGAGTTGCAACAGCTGCGTGCCGAGACCCGCTATGAATTTGATGGCGGAATTCTCGACAACATCACACTTGGCTATCTCTACACTGATCGCAAGAAAGCCTTCGATTCAAACGAGAGCTTCCTTCGTCAGTCAGGCAACTTTGTGAATGGTGCTCTCGCGCTGCCGACGAGCTCGATCGTTGGCACAACGGATGCAGGCGATCTTGGGCAGAACATTCTGGCCTATGATCCTTCGAGCTTCCTGACCGATGGCACTTACCTCGTCGAAAAAGCCACCTTCGATACCGAATGGGAAGTCGAGGAAGAGGTGCACAACTTTTTCATCCAGGCCAATATCGACGGAATGCTCGGCTCTGTGCCGGTACGCGGCAATATCGGTCTGCGTTACTCCGACACGCATCAGGAGTCGGTCGGTACTATCGGACAGGGCCTGACCAACCGCGTTGAATTCAATTACGATGATTGGCTGCCCAGCGCGAACCTCAGCTTTGAGGTTGCCGATGACACGTATGTGCGCCTCGCGGCTGCCCGTACGATCACGCGGGCGCGGCTTGACCAATTGGCTGCGAACCAGTCAATCGGGAACAATCCGACGAGCTGTATCGACAGCAATGGCGATCAGTTCATCGATACTCTGATTGCCTTTTCGGCCCCGAACAATGTCTGTTTCTCGGTAGGTGGAGGCAACACATTCCTTCAGCCGTATACATCGACATCGTTCGACGTTTCGTTCGAGAAATATTTCTCGGCCGGATCGGCGGTCGTTATCGCAGGCTTCCACAAGGAGCTGGGCGACTGGGTTGTCGATGGCAGCGAATTGACCGACCTCACGCAGCAGATTGTCAATTCGGGCAATGGTTCGTTCCTCGACGCCAATCCCGAGGTTGCGCAAGGCATCCGCAGCGGTCCGACCAACTTTGCTGACGGTACGATCACCGGTATTGAAGGCACCGTTCGCGTGGATTTTGG
>JBCCOI010001131.1:0-1308 GCA_039025515.1 Planctomycetota bacterium | reverse complement strand
CTCATTACCAAACGAGACCCGACAGAAATTGTCGACGCGTTGGGAAGCTTACAGCAGCCTTCGCGAAGAAACCAAGCAACAGGTTCGCGATGCGGCAAAGAAAGTCTCGGAGCAAGCCGATCAGGCGATTTTGCTGCAAACTTTGAAAGCCGCCGCGGTCTGGATGCAAGGCCTGAGCGATGAACTTCGTGACCAGATTCAGTCGGACGACTCTGAAGTCAGCGAGAAGGCCATCGACGCAGCTATCGAGCTAACGATGGCGGAGCTGGAGAGCGACTCCGGAAAGATGATCAGCGATGAGACCGCCTACCAAATCTATTTGTGGGTCGAGTCACTGTTGGACGAAAGGATGGCGTCGGCTCAGGACGATCGGCTTGTGTGGTTTTTCCGGTTGGATGATCGCTCACGCGAAATGGTCAAGCACGGACTGATGGTGCGAATGATCGATGATCGCACCGTAAGACAATGGTTGAATGCTCGTATGCCGTTCCAAAAGGGAACCCGAAATCCCTTTGGTGGTCCGCCACGCGGCGGTTTTCCCGATGGCCCACGACGCGACGAGCGCGGCCCAGACCGTGAACGACAAGAACGTGGAGGTCCGGAACGATTCGGGGCGGAACGTGGAGGAGAACGTGGCGGGCCCGATGGTGGAGTCGGACGTGGTCGCGGTCGAGGCCGAGATCAAGGACGTAGCCTGATGGAATCGCCGGTTCCGAGGATCACCAATGAAGAACTGGCACAACTCCGAGAGTTGCTCAGCGAGAGTGCCTTGGAGGACCTGCAACACGTGACTTCACTTTTTCGTCGCGTCGGCGGCGAGTCCGCTGCGAATGAAACGCTCCGTAGCTGGGCAAGTGAAGCCGTTAAGCGCAACGCGCCTTGGTACCGCGATGAGCTGATTGAAAGGTATCGGGAGATCGAGAAGCGAGACGCATTCGATCTGAGTCCGCCCGAACTCATTACTCAAGAGCTTTATGCCCCCAGCGAAGTTCTTGATTCTGGCAGTTCGGAGCAAACGGAAGAGTAAATCCGTTCTCGAATCGTCCGATTTTTTCTTGACTGCTAAATCCGTTGCACGTGGTCAGTCGTCTTGAAGGTAGCTGTATGCTTCGCAGCCGCTTTCGCGACCGACCCTCTTTCGGCGGAGGGTGTAGAATCAACCTGAAACAATCGCATCGAACATGATTTATCGGATCTTTGCTGACGCGACCGTCATCGTACACTTTGCCTATGTAGCCTTCGTGGTCTTTGCGGTGCCGGCGATCTTGATCGGAGGTTGGCGTCGATGGAACTGGGTTCGAAATCTTT
>JBCCOI010001130.1:0-1311 GCA_039025515.1 Planctomycetota bacterium | reverse complement strand
TTTCGTTATGGCTTGTTGCTCAAATCGGCTCCCGATCTATCGGGTTGGCATGAGCTCTATGAATCCGCGTTGCAATGCGCATCGAAGCGAGTGCTTCCTGATCGGCGCGGCAAACGATCTTTCCCTCGTGTGTCTTACAAGAAGCGTAGCAAAGCAACGAAATTCGAAGTCAGAAATCCGGGCGAAGCCGCTCAGATCCGGAAAGAAAAACAAAAACGAGCCCTCGAGTAATGCAAAAGTAGATAGCATTGGGCCAAGGCCACCGGCATGGCGCTACCGTCCCTTCGGGACTGAGTGATGGACAAGAGTCTGCCGATAGTCCCGAAGGGACGTAATCCCCTGTGCCACGTCTCAGCCTATGTAATTCCAATACTGTCAGTATCGCTAGCATCCCCATGTAGACAAGAGAGGCTCCGTCCGATCGATTTTGACACGTGTCCATCGGGCGAAGCGGCGAAGCCGATGGGCGACTTTCAAAAACACAGCAGTTGTTAATGGGCCGTTCCTTCGCCAGTGAGGCTTGGATGCGGCGATCCAAAACGAGTTGAGGTAGAAAGATGCCACTTCAGGTGCCACCGGTGTTCACGGCCTTTCTCTGCATCCTATTTGCAGTCCTTGATGTACGGAATCTTGCGATAGCGCAACAGACGCTGGCAGTAGCGGGTAATACTGACGTCGAGGACTCGCTTCCGCACGGCGCTGAAGACTCCGATCTGGAAATAGCACGACATGCGAGCGCAGTTCCCCGAGAACAGTGCTTTCCGCTGGAATCGCTGCCCGAAGCATCACGTGCGTTGTCAAAGCGGCTTCTTCTTCGGACGCTCGATTCCGAATCACTCTTCACGTTGGTGGGCGACCTGAAGCCGATCTCCGAGGGATTCTTTAGCACTTGGTTCGAAGTGGAACCGGCAGAAACTGTCGAGCTATCCGACGTGCGTCTGGCACTCTCGGCGTGGAAATGCGGCGAGCATTTTGAAGCGGGGCTCCTTCCATTTCAAAACCTGCGGGAGAACCAACGGTACGCATCGGCGTGGATCGCAAGTCGGCCTGCCTTGGACTCAATGTTGAAGCGTCACAGTGGATACTTCGGTGGGCTCGGCATCACCGAACGTTCGACCGCTGGAGAGTTGTTACTTCGCATCGAAGGCTCGAAGCAACGCGATGAACGCTGGCGTGGGTTCGGTTTGGCATTCGGATATCCCGATTTCGCGATCGACTTCTTTGTGAATGCGGGAATGCACTACGCTGAGACGGGCGAGTTTGTTGAAAGAGACTTTCGACACTATCCGACTCATTCTCGCGCGAAAGGTG
>JBCCOI010001129.1:0-1311 GCA_039025515.1 Planctomycetota bacterium | reverse complement strand
GCCATGCGCCAAGTGACACTTGGAGAAGGGCGTCTTCTCTTTCTCGGCATCGATGCGACCTCCATGAATAGCCGATTTGTGAGCGATGGTGCCGCGATGCTTCAACTGGTCGACAACGTCGTTGCTGCATCAGGGAAAGTAATCGATAGCGATTTTGAGGCGGGTCGTGTTGTGGCTCCGCTGCTCGAGAGCCAAAACGGCATGGTGGTCCGCATGGAGGATCGTCTCAATGCGTCGACTGATGTTGACCAAGTCGCCCTGATGACAGAAGCAGGCCACCACGCGGGAGTCTATCGAATCGGTGAGGCGAGTTCTGGTCGATTGATCGCCGTGAATCGCCCCGCTTCGGAGGATTCTCGGTCGCGTGTCAGTCTCCAGACCATCACCCAGCTGTCGGGTGTCGATTGGAATCGGCTAGACCTTAGCGACGCCGGCGGACTCTCAAATAGTCAGCCTTGGCTGAGACATTGGTGGACGCTCGCTTGGCTGGCGTTGATTTCGTTGTTGTTGGTCGAAGGCTGGCTTTCGTTGCCGGTAGGACCGAGGGAGGCACACGCATGATCGTCAGCGTTGCTGCCATCGGCCTATTAGCAGTGCTGATCTCGCTGATGCTTTGGACGCGTTCCCGCCGACGACGCGCGGTCGGAATCGTTGAGTTGTTTCGTTTGCTTCTCATCTCATTTGCACTCCTGCTCCTCTTCCGTCCGGAATCGACTCGTAGCGTTTCTTCGCAGAACCCGACCGACCTTCTTGTGATCGTTGACGATTCACGCAGCATGTCGACGCCTGACGCCTCGGCGGGCCATTCGCTGGTCCCACGACGACAGTTGATTCGTAAGATCATCGACGACCCCGCATGGAGTCAGCTAAGCCCGCGTTATGAGATGACGCAGATCACCGCTGACGACGAAGATCTTGGCGCCGAAATAGCGGCAGCACTCCAGTCGGTTCCCCAAGCCACTTCGGTGGTTCTGTTGTCCGATGGTGACCTACAAAACCTGGCCGTCCCCCGGCGAGCGATCGGAAACTGGATGGCAGGGCATGCATTTCGATCAAAACTGCACGGCGTCGCCGTTGGGCAATCAACGCCGCTCCCAGATGTGGCACTTACTTCCGCAGTCATCCCATCGGTTGCCGCGCCCAACAAGAAGCTGCAAGTGCCGTTTCGAATCGATAACCGCATGCCGAAGGCAACGAACCTTCTGGTCTCCGCATTAATTGATGGCGAGCTTGTCGATCAACGCAGTTATGACACCCTAGAAACCGGAAGCATTTCGGACTCGTTTTCGGTCGCATTCGATCGACTCGGCG
>JBCCOI010001128.1:0-1315 GCA_039025515.1 Planctomycetota bacterium | reverse complement strand
ACCATCGAGGCGACCCCACGCGTCTTTCTCAGTTCGCAGGAAAGATCATCCTGGTCGAGTACGCGGCGATCCCGTGTGCGGGATGCCAAGCATTCGCGGGTGGAAAGACACGCGGATCATTTGGCGGATTTCCCGTTCAGGCGTTAGAGTCCATTGATCACTACGCGAAGCAGTTTGCCGGCACGGTACTGGGCACCGAAGACGTCGTCTTTGTCCAAGTCATTCTCTACGGCAAATCCGTTTCATCGCCGACGCCGTCGGAAGTGGCTGGGTGGGCAAAGCACTTCGGCATGGATTCGTCTCCGCACCGCGTCGTTCTCAGAGGTGATGCATCGATGTTGAACCAAACGACGTTCGACATGATTCCAGGCTTTCACCTGATCGATCGAGACTTCGTGCTGCGATCTGATTCTTGCGGCCATCAACCGGCAGAAAACTTATACACCGACCTATTGCCGTTGCTCGGACGGCTAGCTCGAGAATAGTCAATCCACGCTCTTCGGCGTGTTCTCATCTGGGTACTGATTCCGCGTTGTATCGGCTGCGTGCAACAATCATTCCTGATTGATCGCCAAGGAACACTGGCCATTCCTAAACGGGACGGCAAAAATTTTGCTGCTCGATGACCATAGGTGTCTGGCGATGTCGCATAATCGTGTGAGTCCTGAAACAACCACGCAATGTGAAGGAACCAGTCATGTCGCAGTATCGTCATGGGGATGTCATGCTTGAGGAAGTCGCGGAACTTCCGGAGGCACGCCGCAAGGCACAGCACACCATTCTTGCGCACGGAGAGTTGACCGGGCACTGCCATCGCATCTCGGAACGTGGCGCCGCCGACCTGTATGACACTCCCGATGGGATGTTTCTACATGTCATTTCGGATGTAGCAACGTTGGTTCATGACGAACACGATTCAATTTCACTTCGTTTTGGGATTTACCGAGTTTGGCGTCAGCGGGAATACTCGCCCGAAGAGATCCGTATCATCCGAGACTGAAGGTGTTGCGATGAATTCTCTTGAAGCCAGAAGCCGGTTGCTCGCCGGTGAATCAAAAACGATTCGCGTCGACGGAAGCATCGACTTAAGCGGGACGGATTTAAAGTCAATCGATTGTCCCGTACATTGCAACGACCTGGACCTCAGCGGCACGAACATCGAGACGCTTTCCGAGAAGGTCAAGGTTCGATCTCGTTTGAGTCTCGACAACTGCAAACATCTCCGAGAACTGCCGACGGGCCTGACTTGTGGTTCGCTTAGTCTTCGCGGGTGCTCGTTTCTTGATCGACTGCCGGAACGGTTGAGCACGTGGTT
>JBCCOI010001127.1:0-1322 GCA_039025515.1 Planctomycetota bacterium | reverse complement strand
CTCGCCTTGTCGTCCGGGATCGATCTTCAGCTTCCGTTGCGAACACTTGAAGAGTCCCTCGAAGAACCGACAAGAGAGTCATTCGACAAGTGGTTCAAGGATTACGGACAGTCAGAGTTCCAACGCTTTTATGAGTTCGCAATTCTCCGCAGGCTGTCCAAGTCTCAAGCGTTGACGTGGCCGACGCTTCGGGTTGCCGCGAAGACGATCCTGCAAGGCGAACGCGTGGCAGCCCTTGATGTTGACAATGCCGGTTGGGCCCGCGAGCAAGTACAACTTGCGGATCAGTACCGATTCTTCGCAACACGGTTGCTCTTGGCGGGCAGAGATCAAGCCCGAGCAATCAAGCTTTTCGAACAAGCGTCACCACTCTACGAAGCAGCCGAGACACGCCACGCAAGCTTGTCACGCATTCGCCGAAGGTTTGCGAACGTGATGATCGAAATTCCCGAGTTCATTCGGCTATCGCGGATTCAAACGCATCAAGCTTCCACGCCGGTTGTATCGACCAACCAGTTGGTTTCGCTCATCGAGAACGTAAAGTTCGTCCAAGCCTGCCTTTCCGATCCGGGTGAAGAAAGCTGGAGAAAGCTGGAACGTTTGGAGGGCAGTCTGGCGAAGCTCACCGAGTCGGTGCGGTCATATACGAGCTCCACAAGGATCTTTGACCAGTTAGAGAGAAGCGACCGACCCGGTCGAGCAGTCTGGGCTCGCCATTTGCTTCAGTCAACATTATTGGACGCTGAAACACGCGAAGCACTTGAAACCGAACTTCCTGATCTGGAGCGTTACTCCGCGAGAAGCGTCAAGCTGCCGGAGCTTGTTACGATCGCGAGTTCGGAATCCACGTCGCCTTCAACTTCGTTGGAAGGGATGACGGCCAGCGAGCTTGAACGCCTGCTGGAAATCGCATCACTCGAGGCTCAATGGGTTTCTCTCGCGACTGTTGGTGGCGTTGATGAAGGTGCGAACGAGACGGTTCAGGCGGCACACCAGCGACTGGCACAAGAGACCGAGAACTATCGCAACGCCGGCTCGGACGAAGAGCGATCGCATTCAGCCAACGAGCGACTCATGAACGCGTACGCCAAGTTCGGTACCGCGCTCACCGTTTTCTACCAATCGATTTCAAGACGCATTCTACCGAGCGGTAAAAAGACTGGAACAGAAGTCGCGGTACGGGCACTCAGAATGCTCGATCCGAGAGATGCGCAACCATTCGAATCTTCGAGTATTGCGGAGCTTCGCCGAAACGAGAATCTGCGTTCGACACTGCAATGGCAGTCTTCGCGAATGCGTCAGGCGGCTAGATACTCCGACGG
>JBCCOI010001126.1:0-1324 GCA_039025515.1 Planctomycetota bacterium | reverse complement strand
TGCGTCTCCGAGCTTGCCCAGTTCCATTTGTGCTCCAAGCGACAACGGACGAGCGACGGCCCAGTCCATCCGGTAGAGCCAATTGAAACCAAATTCGCTGCCGCCCGGGTCGTCCAGCCAAACAAACCCGAAACCGGTGTGCGCGACGGCGGACTGGCCTTGCGCGAAACGAAAGGCGAGGTTCAAAGAGCCAAGGTCCATGGAGTCGTCCGTCGCCTTCTCTTCCAGCGAACGCCAACGTCCGTAAAGCCCGAATCGCGAAAGGTGATCAAATTGCAGTTCTCCACCCCAGCCTTCAAGTGAATCGAAGTCCGTCGCGTAGCTGATATTGCCGTCCACAACGAATGACTTTTCGTCCAGGACAAAGTCGGAATCGCAAGCCACATCGTCGAGGACCAAAAACCCGTAGGGTTCCGTCGCGAATGGCCTTGCGCGCATGGCTGCGACCGATTTGCCGTGATCACCCACCATCCCTTGCCCCAGCACAAACGGTGTCAGAGCAACTCCGCCAGCCACGGCAAACAGCAATGATAGATCTAGGCTGACAGAGTCGTCGCAATCGTCATCGTTGCTCCCGCCAAGTACGGCGCCCAGCAATGAAACGGCGAAGGAATCGTCGTCATCATCACAGTCTCTGCGGCGTCGAGATCGACGTCTCTCGCGTTCTCGTGTTTTTTCGCGATCTCGCGAATCTGACTTGGAGGAAGCATTCGGATCGCGTACTTCCAAGCGTACAGACGCCAAGTCACCGGAGAAGCCGGAGCATGGTGAAGCGAGCGTCGCAAGCACGAGCAGGTAGCGTAACCAGGAGCCGTCCATGACGGCGGGGGTACCAAAAACACCCTCAGGCAAACAAGCCGAAATCACTGTTTAGGCCGGAGTCTCCACCGCCGCAGTTGATTTCACCAATGCAATGATGGTTTGGTCCGTTGACGGTTTTGCCGTCGTATCGCCCGTCGTAAGCGTCAGTTTCTCGTCGCCGTCGATCATCGCGAGCACGAAAAGTTCGGGGTATTGATCTTGAAAGTCGGAGAACTTGAATTCCTCCGAAATCTTTGTCGATTTGAACTCCATGCCTTCGGCAACCAGTTCGCGGATTCGGCTGTACTTTAAGTCTTTCGAGAACAGTTCTCGTCCCATCATGTTCCGAGTCAGCCCGCGACGCGAATCCGTTTTGAATGTCAGCTGATAGGAATGCGATCGACCGAACATGCTGCGGCATTCACGAACGGCGAGGCTGTTGACATGATCGTTTTGGGTCATAGCCGCGAAGTGACCGATTCCCGAAAGCGGTAGTTCCTCGCGAGCGTGCTCGTTGATGATG
>JBCCOI010001125.1:0-1340 GCA_039025515.1 Planctomycetota bacterium | reverse complement strand
GGAACAAATGAATGTCTGATTGTCGTCTGGCAAATTGTTTGTCTGGCAATCAGAAAACACACGTCCTCGTCTGTCTCGGAATGGGGTCAGCTAAAAATACCCCCCGGAGGGCACGCGCAACTGCTTCCGCCCATAACGTCAAGGATCACGCGGCGGCGACGAACGATCTTCCACTCCAACCAACTGGACTTCGCCGCTCGTCGTGCATCCGTTGGTTACCCGCCAATTTCGTCAAGTTGATCCATGTCAGGTGCAAAGTATAGCCGCAGTTCAGGGCGACCATTGATGATGAGGTCTACCGCTCCCGCTTTCATGTCCCAACGTGCACTACAGCGTCCACGCATTACTGGTGTGTGTTCAGTTGGCCCAACGCTGACCGACACCGAGCGAATTGGACGTGAGGAGTTACCAAAGAATAGATCAACAGTGTATTTGCCGCCTTGTTCGTCGCTTAGCTTCGACCATGTGTTTAGATGATATCTACCATCTGGCGATTTGAAGGTAGAGCCACCACTAATCGTTGCGAGCGATAGCGATAACGAGACAGATGCAACTGCAAGGACCGTCAACAAAAGTAACCAACTAAAGCGATTCATTCGAATGGGTGGGGCTCAAATTGTTGATGCACCATGCGTACCAACAATCAAACGGGTAACGTCACGGATCACGCGGCGGCGACAGACAACAAACCACTCCAACAACCTAACCTTCGCCGCTCGTCGTGTATCCGATGGTTATGACACTGTCCGCGTGCTCGGTGATCGCAGAAGCAAACCATTCCGCTATACCGTGACCACGAAGCGGTATCGTAATAAGTCGAGATACAACAAGCGAAACATTCGTGTTGACGCTCATCTCTGCCGTGTTGTCCGAACGCCATACATCGTTATTCGGAAGCATAAATCAAATGAAATCGCGCCAGGAAGAAGCTGGGAAACTGAGTGAATCGCCCCCGTTTTGTTGCCGTCCAAATGTTCCTTTCCTCGTCTACGATGGGCAATGAAACTGTCTGGAATTGTCTGGTGTATCCGACTTCGTCTCGGGTGTGCTGACGCAGCATTCCAGAGAATCACTCAGCTGCGACCCACGCGTGGTGCATGTCTGCTCAGCTGTCATAACGTCTAGGATCACGCGGCGGCGACAGACGACCAACCACTCCAACAACCGCGACTTCGCCGCTCGTCGTGCATCCGTTGGTTACTGTCATAGGCCAAGCCAACGGTGAGCATGTGAGCGTATCGTGTATGGAAAACGGTTGCAAACCGACGCCATCTGCCCTTTTCGGTCCGATTGAAACCAGCATTGACGAATCGGAGAGAGAAGCGTGGGGATCGATGACG
>JBCCOI010001124.1:0-1343 GCA_039025515.1 Planctomycetota bacterium | reverse complement strand
GGACGAAGCTGAGACGATTGCTGAGCTCACATCGAACGGCACCAACGAGGTGCACATTGATGTCGGTATGCGCGGCTTGGGCACCGGGGCGTGTGGACCGGATACACTGCCTGAATATCGCCTCGGATCAGGGACTTACCACTTCCGCTGGGAAATTGAACGGGTTGAGCCGAAGGCCTGATCACTTGGTGCGGACGGGCTCAAACTCGTAAACCGAAATGCCGCGTGCGTGGGCGTCGAATTTTAGCTTTCGGTTGAGCGGGGCGTGAGCACGCGACTCGCAATTCTGACGGTCACAGAGGTAACAGTTCACGCCAATCGGGGTGGGGTCTTGCGTCTCGAGATCCAGTTTGTCGAAATAGACGAGGCTCTCAGCATAGGCCTTATCGCAGCCGAGACCAATGGCCATGCGAGCCGGCGGATGACCGTAATGCCCACGCGACCGGGTGATCGATTTCGAGATCGACACATAAGTCGTATCGTCGGGCATCTGGATTAGCTGGGTCAACGTTTCCCCCGGTTGTTCAAACGTGCGGTGGATGTTCCATCTCGGACACGCGCCTCCGAATTTTGAGAAGTGGAACCGTCCCGCGCTGAAGCGTTTCGAAACATTGCCCGCAGCATCCACGCGTAAGAAAAAGAACGGAATTCCGCGTGCATCCGGTTTCTGGAGGGTCGTCAACCTATGTGCGGTTTGCTCAAAGCTGGTGCCAAAGCGGTGACTGAGCAAGTCAACGTCGTATCGGGTGTCTTCGCACGCTTTTAGGAACGCTTCGTAAGGCATCAGCAGCGCGGCCGCGAAATAGTTCGTCAGAGATACCCGGGCGAGACCAATTGTGGTTTCGTCTTTGATTCCAGACTCGACAATGATGCGATCGATGAGGTCGCGATACTCGAGCAATCCAAGCTGAAACGCCAATTGGAACTGTCGCCCGGTTGGGTGCAGGAGCTCGGAAATATCAATCCCTGAACGGTGCCGATCGAAGTAGGTGAAAGAGGAGGGCATGGCCGAGCTTGGAAGGACCCGGATCCGTAACTTGTGCTGGTCCTCTAGCCTGTCCTGGATTGCGGTATCAATTTGTTTGCCACCGAACACCAGTGTTTTCCTGAACTGAGACGCCGCATTGTCCAATTCTGGGAAAAAATTGTTTTGTTCGTGGACAAATTGGCGGATCGTTTCGACCGGTCTGGCGGACTCTTCCAGGATTTCGACCTTTTCACGGTCGGCCAGGTGATTGGCGTCGGAATAGGTGCTCAAGGCCAATTCCCGGTATCTTTCATGCAGTCGCAAGAAGGCTTTCACTGCTTCTGGGCTCGCGCCGACCAGATCTTCCACCTCCGAT
>JBCCOI010001123.1:0-1343 GCA_039025515.1 Planctomycetota bacterium | reverse complement strand
CGACGGCGCTAGCCGCGGCTTTTTCATGCGAACTTTCTAGCCTTCGGACCCGCGGCTAGCGCCGTCGGCTCACCTGAAATCGACTCGTCATTGATGCATCCCATGCGCAAAGTCACACCCGGCACTTACCGGTCACCCGTGACTCGGGCCATCGTCTCCTTCGCGCTGCTTGTCTCCCGCTTGGCGAGCAAGAACTGGATTGCATCGTACGCGCCGTGGGCAACGATGACGACGAGTAGGCTTTCCGTCCACAGAAAAAGCAAACCCAAATAGACTCCGATGAAGGCCGCGACCGCGATGTAGAGCTTCGTAATAGGATGAACCAAGCCGAACAAAACCGATGAGATCACGAGCGCGATCACAATCATCAACGGAGATGCACCGGTGAAGCTTTCGCCAACTTGATAGCTGTTCGTCTGTCCGAAGATGGAAAAATCGAACGACGCGATCCAGGGCACAAGAAATCCTCGGAAGGCAAGTTCTTCGCCGATGCCCGCACAGAAGCTGATCACAATGAGTTCAGGAGTTGAAAGTTCGAGCAGCGCGCGCATCATCGGAATGTCCGACAGCCGTTGGAGCGATTCAATCGCGGGATGCTTGATTTTGAATAAAAAGTGCACCGCCACCACGATCGGTATCGCGGCGATCATTCCGACGCCCAAGTCTTTTGCAATCGGCCACACTTCCAGCTGCCCCCATTCCGGGAAGTAGGCTCGCGCGTCGACACCAATGATTCCGGCCAAAACGAGTGCGAGCAAGCCTATTGCCAATTCGAAAGCGCACGTCCAAACGAACAGCAGATCGTCGGGGGTTTCGTCTTCATCGGGCGTTTGGTGTTCGTTCAATGGACTTCTGACTTCGGCGGAAATGCCATGACGGGGGCGGCCGTTTTCATTTCTCGCAGCGACATGCTGGGCCGCGCGGACCGACTAACTTTGGCTCGCCGCCGGTGAGGCTGCATCAAAAATCTCTAGCGGCTGTTCTTCGCTGACGTCCGCGACGCGGATTGCCATCTCGCCACTCAAAAGACGCCGGATCGTCTTTCCAATGATTTCGCCTCGCCAGCCCTGCAGCAGAGACGGAACTTGGTCTTGCGTCTTTCGATCCAACTCGAACGCCAGCAGGTCTTTGACATCATCGGTATTCCCGACGATCGAAGGAGCCAATCGATTCTGTCGGCTGATGCAGGCCATGGACGTGGAAACGAACTGCGTCAACATCGGCGAGACAACGGAACGCGTGCGTTTGTTGCGACGTGGAAGTTCACTGTCGGGGACTTCAAGAGCCTGCTGGATCGCTGCCGAGATGTCTTCGTGGTGTGCCGCGTAACCTCGCCACTCCAT
>JBCCOI010001122.1:0-1345 GCA_039025515.1 Planctomycetota bacterium | reverse complement strand
TCGACCGGGCCGGCGTGGCGGATGTCACCGCGCTGGATAGCGTCGCACCAAGTTTCAACATGAACAGTTCGGATACGACGACGGGCGGCACGACGCTGCGGATTCGCGGGGTTGGGACAACCGGCAACAATATTGGTCTTGAAAGCTCGGTTGGGGTTTTCCTCGACGGAGTTTATCTCTCTCGTCCAGGCGTCGCGCTTGGCGATCTGATGGACTTGGAGCAAATCGAAGTCTTGCGCGGTCCGCAGGGAACTCTGTTTGGCCGTAACACCTCGGCGGGCGCTCTCAACATCAAAACGAAGAAGCCGAACCTGGATGAGATCGAAGGCTTCGCCAATGCAACGCTCGGCAATTACAATCTGCTGAACGTCCAAGGCGGTGTCAGCATTCCGATCGTTGAAGATACATTGGCGGTGCGTATTTCTGGCGCGATCACCGAGCGCGATGGGTTTGTCGAAGGTCTGAACGGCACCGAAAGCCATGACCGCGATCGTACGGTCATCCGTGGCCAGGCGCTTCTCGATCTCAAAGAGCGCGGTGAGATCCGTGCTATTCTCGATTACTCTGAAGCGAATGAGCAATGCTGCCACGCCGTTTGGAACAATGACACACCGTTTGTGGCCTTCTTCGGTCCGGCAGGATTTGATGCCGATGGAGGCGCGCCCAATATCGGAATTGATGGCCTCCGCTCCAACGATAGCGATTTCAGCAACCCGTTCGAACAAACGGGCTTCTCGCTCGAATACAATGTGGATACGCCCCTCGGCGCGCTCACATATATCGGATCATATCGGGACTTCGAAGACGAAACGTTCCGAAGCACCGACTATGTCGGGCTCGACATCTTCACCGTCGGGCGCTCTCCAGAGGCGCGTGCACTGCCAGGCACAGCCTTTACGCCGAGCGGCAATGTCACATCGATCGAGACCACGACGCATGAATTGCGTCTACAAAACTCCGCCTTCGATGACCGCCTCGATTGGTTGGTCGGGCTCTACTATTCCGATGAGACCATCGATTCTCGCGGGTCGCTGACCCTTCTTGATGATTTTCAGGCGGGCGTCAGTGCGGGGCTGCTCGGTCAATCTGCGAACGTCCTGTTTGCGTTTGCAGGGTTCAATGACGCGTCTGGTGATTTCGCAGACAACGCGTTTCTTCAGGAAGGCGAGTCCTTCTCCATCTTCACCCATAACATCCTGTCGGTCACGGATAAGCTCGATCTCACTGTGGGGCTACGTTATGTTGAAGAGAGTAAGGATGGCAGCTTTGAGCAAGTCGGCGGCAATTTCGATGCCTGTCTTGGGACGTTCAATACCTTGGCCACGGATCCAACCGCGATTCCGGC
>JBCCOI010001121.1:0-1354 GCA_039025515.1 Planctomycetota bacterium | reverse complement strand
TGCGACAACGGTTACGCGTGCGTCTATCAAAACAGCTTGTCTTGGTCTTCACCAACCACACCACTTCCAGCCGAGTCGCATCCTCGACTGGTGTTTGAAATGCTGTTCGGTGAGGGCGGCACACTCGCTGAACGGCAACGACGGCTTCAGAAACGCGCGAGTCTTTTGGATTCGGTGACGGAAGAAATGAAGAGACTCCAACAAAGCCTGGGCGCGGGCGACCGAAACGTGGTCGATGATTACCTGACCAACATCCGAGAGATCGAGCGCCGGATTGAAAATGCTGAGTCCACGGCGAAAGATAATCCGCTTCCGGATCTAGACCGGCCCGTCGGCGTCCCCGCATCTTATGCCGAACATGCTCGGTTGATGTTTGAACTGCAAACACTCGCTTTTCGGGGCGACATCACAAAAGTAATCTCGTTTCAGCTGGCTCGAGAAGCGAGCACGCGAACGTATCCGGAAATCGGTGTTCCAGAGCCACACCACCCGACGACTCACCACGGCAACAATCCCGAAAAGCTCGCGAAGGTCGCGAAGATCAATCGCTTCCACGTTTCGCTCTTCGCGGAGTTTCTTCAGCGACTCGCAGAGATTCCCGAAGGTGACGGTTCGATGTTGGATCATTCGTTGTTCCTGTATGGAAGCGGCATGGGTGATCCCGATGCCCATGACCACAGCGATCTTCCGATTTTGGTCGCGGGTGGCGGCGCAGCGGGAATGCGAGGCGGACGCCACATTCGTTACCGCGATCCGATGCCGCTTTCGAATTTGCACCTCACGCTGCTTAACAAGGCGGGCGTACCACTGGAAACGTTCGCAGATAGCACGGGCCGCATCGACGAACTGTTCGATCCGGTCACGCTTTAGCCGGTCTCTGCGAAACAGGAACATCATTCTGTAGCCGGGTCCTGTGAATCCGGACCGGCATTCTGTGGCCGGGCTCTGTGAGCGCAGACCGGGCTCGGAGAGGCCGGCTACAGTTTGAGCCTGCAGTGGCATTGCAACAATTGGCGTGCAAACTGGATTTGGAGATGCCGTCTACGCTACTCAGCCTTCGGCAATGACGTGCGCGACAGCATGTGTTCGACATGCGGAAACACTTAAGTGCAATCTCTCAATGCCGTGGTCGGTCGCACACTGATGAGCATTCCCGCCCAGCAGGATCTCGAGTCCCGCTCCCGGACGCGTAACGACTTCGATTTCGTTCCATCGCACGCCCCGCTTGCGACACTGCAACGCTTTCATGACGGCTTCCTTCGCTGCCCATCGGGTCGCAAAATGCCCGGGTGCGTCAGCGGTTTGAACGCAGAAATCAATTTCGTCAGGTGTGTAAACCCGCTCGAGAAACTGT
>JBCCOI010001120.1:0-1355 GCA_039025515.1 Planctomycetota bacterium | reverse complement strand
TGACATTCCCGTCGCCTCGGAGGAAAAAACTACACTCCGTTTGCTTCACGGTCGATCTATGTCGATGCGGACGGATTGGTAGGAAGGCAACTTGTCGTTCCGCATGAGGAATTGATTGCCCGCATCGTATTCATGAATCGTGACGACTTTCAGACTTTTTTCTAGCGAAACGCCAACGTCGTCACTTCGGGTCGGATCACGTCTCGGCAAGTATCGCATCACCAGTCGACTGGGTGAGGGTGGTTTTTCAACCGTGTTCGGTGCGATGGACACGATCGAAGGTCGCAGAGTCGCAATCAAAGTTCCCGACGAACGCTTCGTCAGCAACACGCAGTCCGCGGAGGACTTGCATCGTGAAGTTCGGATCATGGCAAAGCTGGATCACCCCGGCATCCTCCAGCTGAAAGACGCGACTTATATCGACGGACGTTTCCTGATGGTCTTCCCGCTTGGCGAAGAGTCGCTCGCGGATCGCATGTGTCGACGAATGTCACGCGTGGTTGCGGTCGATTATCTGGTGCAGATGGTGGACGCAGTGGCTTTCGCACATGAACAGCGTGTGTTGCACCGCGATATTAAGCCCGAAAATTTCATTTTGTTCTCGGATCGCTCGATCCAGCTGACGGATTTCGGGCTCGCGAGGTTGGAAACGACGCCGCACTTTGCATCAGGATCGGGAACGCTCGGCTACATGTCGCCGGAGCAAGCGATGGGGCAACCCTCGTTCCGCAGCGATGTGTTTTCGCTGGGGCTGGTGCTCTATCAATTGCTATCAGGCGAGTTGCCCGAGTACCCGTTTGAACCGCCACTTCCCGGGTACGCCCGCCTTCGTCGTGGTATCGCGGTGGACCTCGTTTCACTGATCCGAAAAGCGATCGATCCGTCGCCGCGAAAACGATTCCGCGATGCCGTCGCGATGAGCAATGCTCTGGCCAAGATTCGCTTCCCACTTTCCGATCGTAGCGTCTCCCAACGGAGTCGCTTGGGTTCCGGTCCGGAACGTCGAAGCAGTCGTCACGTGGCGTGAACGCGACACGGTTGTGTCCATCGGTGAACATATTCTGGAGCGATTGATGGCCGTGACGTCTGTGGGCCGATCACTACGGTTGAGTTAAGGAACCGCCAATCAATTTCTGGCGTAGTCGAGAGATGTGGGGATTCGTCAGCTCATCCACTACCGACCGCGGCACTCAAGCATTGGCCGTTGCTCAGCTTAGAAGAGGCGGTTTGTCTTCAGACCGTCGATCCCGGCGGTGAGAGCGGCATCAAATCGGCTCGACGTCCCACCGCTGCCGGCTCCCGATGGCGGGCCGTTCCAGTCTCCGGCGAGCGGAGTCCAGCCCACGTTTCCGGAC
>JBCCOI010001119.1:0-1357 GCA_039025515.1 Planctomycetota bacterium | reverse complement strand
TCAGAGCGGGGTTTCGCTGCGGAAATCCGAGTAAAAACAGCCAAAGCAGCGCTAGACGCTGCCCAAGCAAACCTCGATATCGCCAAGCTCGCACTTGAACGAACCGAAATAACGGCGCCCTTCTCCGGTGTCGTTGATACAGTCCCGGTCGAACTTGGTTCGCGTCTCGGTGTTGGGATGCCTTGCGCACAGATCGTCTCGCTGGACCCCATTCGCGTCGCGGTACAGATCTCTGAACGCGAAATCGGCAGTCTTTCGATCGGCATGCCCGGTTCGATCGATCTCGTGGACGGCTCGGAGGCGGACGGCACGATCCGCTTCATTGCGCCAACCGCCGATGCATCAACTCGCACCTATCGCGTGGAGTTTGATGTTCCAAACCCAGATAACGCGATCCGGGCCGGCATGACGGCCGAGGCGTCAGTCAATCTCGACAGTGCGCTCGCACACCTCATTTCTCCCGCATATCTGGTTCTCAACGACGCCGGAACCGTCGGCGTCCGGACGATTGGCGCCGAGAACCAAGTCGAATTCATGCCCATCACCATCGTGGCCGACACGTCTGAAGGGATGTGGGTTGCGGGGCTTCCATCGACTGTGACGATCGTCACAGTCGGGCAGGATTTCGTATCGGAAGGCCAGTCCGTCGAACCGGTCTTTGAGACCGCTGAAACAGCTCAATTATCGGAGATGTCACAATGAGTGGCGCCCTCGAAACGGTCCTTTCAAGGCCGAAAACAGTTCTCACAATGATGCTCGTCCTCGTGATGGGCGGCATCATGTCGTACATCGGGATCCCGAAAGAGGCGAACCCGGACATCGATGTTCCGGTGTTTTACGTTTCAATCGGCCAGCAAGGCCTATCGCCGGAAGACGGTGTACGCCTGATCGCGCGGCCCATGGAAACCGAGCTTCGATCGCTCGATGGCCTGAAAGAGATCACGACGATCGCGGCTGAGGGCCATGTTGGCGTTCTTCTCGAATTCACCGTCGACTTCGACAAGGACGAAGCGCTCGCTGATATTCGCGACAAGGTCGATGCAGCCCAGGCGGAAATCCCTGAAGAGGCGGATGAACCGCGCATCATCGAAACGAACTTTGCGCTTCAACCGACGATTATCGTGACGCTCTCCGGAGACGTGCCAGAGCGCACGCTACACCGTCACGCGCAGCTCCTATCGGACGAGATTGAAGCGATCTCAACGGTTCTTGATGCCAATCTGAGCGGAAATCGGGACGAGATGCTTGAGGTCGTGATCGACCAGATGCGTCTTGAATCCTACGACATCTCACAGGATGAGCTTGTCGATGCGGTCACGCAGAACAACCAGCTGGTCGCCGCAGGTTTTCTCGATAC
>JBCCOI010001118.1:0-1359 GCA_039025515.1 Planctomycetota bacterium | reverse complement strand
TGCACTGATGGTAATCAATTATCTGGGACGGCAAGCCGAAGGCGAAGGGCTACCGCAACAAGAATCGGATGCTGCCTGGTTTGCCGCAAAACCCATCGACCAAGTCATGAGCGGACTTTCCAGGTCCGAGGACGAAGAAGAGTCCGGACTGTTTTGATTGAGTTTTCGGATTGGAAGTCCACTGTAGACGGTCTCTGTGAGGCCGTTCCGGTTTGGGTAGTGGAACTTCCGGGCTCGGAGAGCCCAGCTACATGGGTCTTCCGGGCTCGGCCTCAGGGGCTAGCAACCGCAGGGGCTGTTCTTGGGCGGTGCACAGGAACCGCATGGCGTTTCGATCAGCAAGTTGCCACTCTGCATTTTCGGTACCCGTGTCTCGGCACAGGGATTCATCGTCTCCTCGATGATCTTTGGAACCATTTTGCAAACCTGAACTTCGCGAATCTCTGTTTCGCAATAAGGAACCGTGACCGTGTATTCTTCAACTGCTTCGGCGGCCATGCGGTCATAGGAGAGAAAATCAGTCCGGCAGCACGGTGAGATCGCCGCGACGAGCCGCTCGAACTCGATTTGGCACGGACTGGCAGCTTTCCTTGCTTGTGGAGGCCGGACCTTACGCCGCTTTAACTCGTAAAGCAGGCGCGTAGGCTTGCTTGGCCGCGGTGGTGGTGAAGGCCCGCTTGCTCGGCGTGCTCCTTTATCGCGTCTGGACTTCCGATGCACGCGCTCTTGCCGAAAAAGCGTTGCCAGTCCCACACCATGTCTCGCCACATTGAAGCGTCGACCCCGAGCTCGCCCAGACGCTTTGCCAAACGCCCCGTTAGCGTCTTCGCCCCCTTGGATGACTGCTGAGCCGTCCACTTTAGTAGCTCCCAATAGTCCTCCCAGTTCACATGTAGGAACCCTCGGTCGCTACTGCGAACGCCCTGGCGATTGATTTGGGGTTCGGAAGAAAGCTTGGTCGGCGACAAGGTCAACGGACTCAGCCATCCGTCACGCTTAATTCGTCGTCCCGTCGGATTCTTTTTCTTGCGCCTTCGCTCTTTGCGAAGTTGATCGACAGGAGTCTCGCGGATCTTCTTGCCCGCTTCCTCCGTCGGGATCGGCTTTAAGTCAAATGCCGCCGATGGGATCTCCGCACCGCGTCTCGCTTTGCAGCGGTCGTAGGCGCTGGTGTGTTCGGCTTGGTCGGGAGTTTCCGCAATCGCCGCCCGTACGGGATTCAGATCGACGTACATGCTGCAGGCCAGCAATCCCGCCTCATCAACGATCCGCTGGCATTTGAAACGTCCTTCCCAGAAACGACCGGTGCACTCGTCTTGCTTGTTGGCCATCCGAGCAATCGGCTCTGCAAGCGCACGC
>JBCCOI010001117.1:0-1361 GCA_039025515.1 Planctomycetota bacterium | reverse complement strand
GATGACAATAATTGCTCAGTAACCGTCCAATCCGAGATCACGGTCACGACTGCTCCTGCGGTGGGTTTACCGAATGATACGACCCTGTGTCAGGGCGAGAACTTCACGGCAGTGTTGAATGCCTATGATGTATCTCACGGTTTCTTGAACATCGAATACGGCTGGTACGAAACGACGGTATCGGGCAGACCTTTAGGTCAAGATTCTACCTACGAGATTTCAGGGGCGGGAGTTTATATTGTCGTGGTCGAGGATAACGATACGGGCTGCCAGACCTTGGATACGGTGACGGTATCGACGATTCCTCGCCCTCAGTTCCAGCTGGTGGGACACACCCCTCCTGTCTGTGAGTCTTTGGACACCTTGGAGATCTTTGCGACCAACATCGGTAATTTCCCTGTTTCTTGGACGGGACCGACGGGTGGCATTACGCAATATTTTAGTACGGTAGGTGGCGACAGCTTGCAAGTCGAGGTTACCGAAAGCGGCGTTTACACCGCCACGATTACCAACGTTCAAGGCGGGTTGTCTTGTGCGACTACGCGCCAGATCGAAGTCCAGTTGGAAGACGTACCGCTGAACATTGCCAACGACACGACCTTCTGCGATGGGGGTGAACTCCGTTTGATCGCTCAAGACTTGAGTCAGTTTGGTAGTAACGTGAGCTACACTTGGACAGAACTAGGTTCGACTCAAGTGATCTCTCGCGACCCGAACGTGACAGTTTCAGGAGCAGGGATTTACGTAGTATCGGTTACGAACAATGACTTCAATTGCACCAAGCGTGATACGGTTCAAGTCACGGTAAACCCAACGCCAGGCGCGGAGATCACAGGCTATTCGGGCGGAACTTGTGCCGAATCAGAAACCCTTCAACTCGAAGCGACCAACGCCTTGAACTACACGGTAGCGTGGGACGGACCGGGTGTCTCGAACGTGAGCTCTGACGGTCTCCAAATCGAAGCGACGCAAACGGGTAATTACACCGTAACAGTAACCGATCCGACGACGGGCTGTGCAGGTACGGACGCAGTCTTCGTCCAACTCGGTGACTTCCCAACGGTGAATCTGGCGGATACGACAAGCGTTTGTCAGACCGAAAGCTTGACGTTGGACGCTAGCGATGCGAGCCACCTCTCGACCTTCACTTATGCTTGGAACGTACTGGGTAGCGGTCAGACGCTCGGCACGAATCCGACTTTAGAAGTTTCTAACACGGATGGCGGTACACGTTCGTATGTGGTGACGGTCACACCTCCATCGGGCTGTGAGACACGCGATACCATCGAAGTGAGTTTTGATGCTGCTCCTGTGGCGAGTTTAGCTACTTTCCCACGGGAGATTTGCCAAGGTCAGACCGT
>JBCCOI010001116.1:0-1363 GCA_039025515.1 Planctomycetota bacterium | reverse complement strand
TTTTTGACCGCTGAGTCATTACGTTTTGCTTGGCTTCGTTGGATCGGCGATAAATCACTCGCACTGATAGTGCGAACAGCCCAATCCATGCGAGGCCATTTTTTTTGCTACCAAATAGCCGCCCTAAGCTGGACGATCTCTTCAGCCGGCCGCGACCCGCATAATCTTGCTAGAAGCCGGTACACCAACAACACTCGTTGAAATCCGCGTTAGCCGCTCCTAATTCTCTGCGATTGATTTGTTCCCAAAAAGACTCACTTTGGCAAAAAGAACGCTCGTTCACGAACACAATCTGTGAATCAGCTTTCACAGTTTGCGCAGATCTGAAAAAGATCAAAAGTCTCCGTGTGAAAAAATGCAAGCGATCAATGGGCCTGGCTGACTCCGCTGTTCGATCCTTGCGGCGCAGAGCTCAACGTTAAAGTTCGCCTAGAGCATCCGAAGTCACCGTCAACGTCTCGTTGGCGGATGATGCCCTGAAGGAGTCCGGCGAGACGTTCTACGTCGACCTTTCGAACCCATCCTCCGGAACGATCACCGACGGTTCTGCAACGATCACGATTGGTGACAACGATGCGGAAGGCGTGACCCGGGCGCAAGATCGTTTCACCGACGGCGGGTCGTCTGAGCATTCTGGTGGCGTCAGTTTCAATATTCCCGCGTCGGGAACGTCGCTCAACTACAGCTCGCTCACGTACGCGAACTCGGTACTAGACATTCGAACCGTTCAGCCGGAAGACAGCACAGCTCCAACGGCCATCGCCGCCGAGCTCTCCGTCAACGGCAGCAGCGTTCGAACGATCCACTACGACACCACCGGTCTTTCGGCTGGTGACGACCTTCGATTTGCATTCGAGTACGACGGTTCCAGCCTCGGAAGCGGCACCTATGACTGGACACTCGCGCTCACCGAAACGGTGGGATCGCACGAGTCGTTTCGAACCTTGACCGGGCAAGTCGATGTCTATGACCGAACGTCAAGCGACATCGGCGAAGGCTGGGAAATTGGCGAGAACGACCAGCTCGTCGTTTCGACGGACTGGGTGACCGTTCTATTTGCCAACGGCTCCGTCACTCGGTACTACCGCGAAAACATCCAGGAAGGGTCCGGAGGCGGAGGCATCGGCGGCGGACTTGGCGGAGGCCCCGGTGGGGGCGGCGGTTCCGGTGGTGCGACCAGCGAAGGACTGATCGAGCACTCCGACGGAACGTTTACCTACACCACCAAGAGCAAGGGCGAGCTCAAGTTCGACTCATCGGGCAACATCACGTCACGCAGTGACCTCAACAAAAACACGACGGAATACACGTACACTTCCGGCAACCTCACCAAGATCACGCGACAGGACGGTCGCGAGATCAC
>JBCCOI010001115.1:0-1367 GCA_039025515.1 Planctomycetota bacterium | reverse complement strand
TTCGTTTTCATCGATCGCTTTGACCACCAAAGTCCGCGCACCTGTCAAACGGAGCGTCTCTCCTTCCGAGGAGAACGGCATATCGTGATTCTGGTTACGACCGGAGGAGTCTTCACCGGGCTGTGAAAAGCGTCTAACGGCTAATCCTTCTTCGTCCTTGAACGAGATCGCGATGCGCATCGAAAGAGAACTCGGGAGTTTAAAAATTGCACGTCCCATCGAGTCGGTTGCTTCGTCAAACTGAAGCACAGAGCTATTTGCCGAAACGATGACCTTGGCGTCCTGCACCGGATTGTCCGTCGAATCGATGACTTTGATCGATCGCCGAACGATTGGAGCCATTCGAATCGGCGTGATTTCGATCGAATTGGGACCATTTTTCAGATCGATTTCGCCAACGGGTTGAATGCCCATCTGCTCGCCGAATTGGCACCGGATCCGGCCAAAGTTTTTGACCAGATTCGGATTCGCGTGAATGGCGAAACGGTATCGACCGTCCGAATCGGTTTTCGTTGTCCGACTTTCAATCCGATCGCTTGAGGCATCGAAAATGACCTGTAGCCCCGATGCCGGAGTCCCGTCGACGCATCGGATCACGCCATTGAGTTGGAAGCGTTTCGCTTTTGCATCAGGGGGTGTTTCCGAACCCGAATCCGCGGCATTCACCTGGTAATGCATCGCCGCGATGCTTAGAGCAACGCAAATCGCGAAAGCTTGATAGACCGGAAACGTAGAGTAAGACGTCACACGGGTTGCAAGCATCGTTGAAGTCGTTGTGGGTGGGGATGCAAATAGACGTTTCAACCCCATTGTACGGCTATTAAAGAGAGTTCGCTGCGAATCAATGCGATCATTGTTTTGCTGTCGGTTCGAACGAGCCAGCCTTTCCGAGGGGAAATCGGTGACAGTTCACTTCGTAATCGGGGAACCCGGGGCTGCCGTTGCTGCTTGACGGGATAATCCGGAGTGCCGCGAGTCTTTCGACGAACGAAGAAAAGCACTGTCATGGCCGTATTCGATAAACGAGGTGGGCGCGTACGCGCAGCCGTCTACCGGTGAGGGTAGTTTTTGCGGACTCGGTTGTCCAATCACTCCCAGTCAGAGAAGCACTCTCTGTCGCACTAGGTGGTTCAGTCTCGTCACCCTGGTAGATATCCGAAGCTCGAAGGCTCCACACTGTCTTATCCGACGTTTGAACCGCGAACAGAGCATCACGCTTTTTCCACGGGCTTGTTGAACGCGGCCTTGCGGCCACGCCTATCCCTCGGGGTCAAGACGACGTTGTTCGTGTGCTTCTGACGACCGACAAGTCAGCGGGAACTTCGAGCTTCGGACGGATTCGAGTTTACTGCTTCAGGTTCGCCGAT
>JBCCOI010001114.1:0-1368 GCA_039025515.1 Planctomycetota bacterium | reverse complement strand
TTCGCGATTCGCGAAGGTGGACGAACCGTCGGTTCCGGCGTCGTCACGAAGATCGTCGAGTAATCCAAGCTCGATAAAGTGTTCGAAAAACGTTTGAAGAACCAACGGACCGCCTGTCGGTTTGTTGGTTCTCTGCGTTAAGATGTGGAGCTCCGCTATCGCCACTCGTGGCGTAAGTGCGACAGGAGTGTAGCTCAATTGGCAGAGCTCTGGTTTCCAAAACCAGCGGTTGGGGGTTCGAGTCCCTCCACTCCTGCCTTTTTAGCTCGACAAGCTGATCTAGTGCCAAGACCTGCGTCGCCGGTACGATCAAGAGTTGGTCGGCAAAGCCAAACCCACCGCCGTGATCGAGGATCGTGTTTGGCGTTCCGGCTTTGTTGTTCGGCTTCGAGTTCAGTCAATTTCGTTTGCATAGGAATCATTCGTGTCCCGAGACATTGCATCTGGAAAGTCCAATGCTGCCGTCGAAAGCACATTGATGAATGAGCTTTTTAGCTCGTCGAGCTACAAGCCGAATCAAGGTCGAATCGTCCGGCAGCTGACACTGCTGGCGATCGGATTGGTTGTCGCGCTAGGCTGTTACGCACTGTACGCCTCGCTGACCGGAAACAATGTCGGCAATGGGATTGCGGTCGGTGTACCGATGGGCTTGCTTTTGAGCGGTCTCTGGATCGGCTATCGGTTGACGCAGTGGCCGAAGTTCGCGGACTTCTTGATCGCCGTCGAGGCGGAAATGAAGAAGGTCACGTGGCCGAGCAAAGACGAAGTCAAACGGGCATCCATCGTCGTGATCGTGATGATTGTGATTCTGGCCGTCTCCCTGTTCCTTTTCGACGCGTTCTGGCAATTGTTCTTTGATCTGCTGTGGGCGACTGCTTAACAAGTTGCTTTTGGCGGATGATACGACCAGTACCTTTCCATTCCTGAGAAACGACCTAAGAACGACCGACACAATGACTGACGATCACCGAACGCCGGATGAAGAGATGGACGACGCAACCGTCGTAACCGGAGAGGAAGCATCGTCGGAAACTGCGAACGACGAGCCTGAAGCCGTCGTGGATGAAGACGCCATCGAAATGGATTGGTACATCCTGAAGGTCGCATTCAATCGAGAGGACTCGATCGCGGATGCTTTGCGAAAGAAGATCGCACTTGAGGGCATGGACGAATTCTTTGAGGACATCGTCGTTCCGAGCGAAGACGTCGCGACGTTCACGCGGGATGGAAAAAAGCGAATCACCAAGCGAAAGTTGCTGCCCGGCTACATCATGGTCCGGATGGCGATCAACGATGACACTTGGTTTCTGGTGCGAGAAACCGGCGGCATCAGCGATTTCACCGGCTCGGCGGGCAAGCCGATGCCGA
>JBCCOI010001113.1:0-1374 GCA_039025515.1 Planctomycetota bacterium | reverse complement strand
ATAGAACTGGAACGCCGCGAGCAACTCGTGAAGAACGAATTTGTTGTCCAAGCTCGGGTCGACGACCAGATCGCTCTTGTGAAGGCGACGGAAGCCAATATCGAAGCGACGGAAGGTTCCTTGGACGCGGCCCGGCTTGATCTGGGGTACACGACCCTGGAGGTGCCCTTTGACGGAACCGTCTCTGCGACATTTATTGAGCGTTTCCGGAACGTAGCAAGTGGGCAGCGGATCCTGCGTATTCTCGACGCATCCCGGATCGAGATGGAGATTTCCGTTCCTGAAAATCTGATCGTGTTGGAGCCTTACGTTGACTCGATCGTGGTCTCGGGTCTCCCGGGAGTAAAGATACCAGCGCAGATCGCGCGTGTCGGCACAGAGGCATCAAGTTCAACGCGCACCGACCCCGTCACCATTGTGATGGAGCAGCCGGAAGAGGGTGAAATTCAGCTCGGAATGGCAGGCGATCCCACGGCCGAGATTGCTCTGCCGGACGGGTTTGAGGAAACGGGTATTCAGATCCCGGCCAGCGTGGTGTTTTCAACAAATACGGCGTCGCCGGATGATGCATTCGTTTGGGTGATCGCTCCTGAGACCAGCACAGTCGGTGCGAGCGCGGTCGAGGTCAAGGCTTTCGGTGATCGCGGTCTTCTGGTGTCCGGCCTTGAACCACGCGCTCGCCTTTTCAATGCCGGTGCAAATACCTTGACCGATGCACAGGAAGTGCACGTCTCCGAGGATGGGAGCTGAATCGATGTCGCTAGCTTCACCTATGCCGGGCTGGAGGACTACGTCAAATCCATCCGCATCGGTTGAAAAACGTGCGGTGATATCTGTTCACGCCCTGTCAAATCCTTTTCATGGAATGACTGAGAGCTGGGTTTCGCGTGATGCGACAGGGTACAAAAATGAGGGAATCCGATAAATGGTACGCGATCTGATCCGGTATTCTGAAGTGCTTGAAATCGTTGGTGACACGCTCAAGGTCCATGTGCCGGACTCTACCGAAGAAGACGTAAAAGTCCGGTACGGCGATCTTGCGGTTGTTCAAACAGTGGACGGCGCATCCTCTCTCGCTCAGGTCATACATATCGACCGTGACAAGGTGTCAATGCAGGTCTTCTCTGGAACGAAAGGTGTTTCCACAGGTGCAACCGCAACCTTTCTCGGTCACCCCATGCAAACGCCGTATTCCGGAAACATTCTGGGGCGTGTCTTTGACGGTGCCGGCGTGCCGGTCGACGGCGGACCGGATCTGTCTTCCGAGCCGCGTTACACTATCGGCGGACCATCGGTGAATCCGACGGAACGCATTGTGCCAAAACGAATGATCCGCACCGACGTTCCGATGATCGACATTTTCAACAGCCTTGT
>JBCCOI010001112.1:0-1375 GCA_039025515.1 Planctomycetota bacterium | reverse complement strand
GCCACCGTTCGTCGGGGCTACGCCGATCGAGACCGTCATGCAGGTCTTGGAGAGTTCCGTGACTCCGCCAAGGGAGACAAATCGTGGGATCGACCAAGGACTTGAGTTGATTTGCTTGAAGTGTTTGAGTCGTGAGCCAAGCGAACGATACGCGACGGCTGCTGAGTTCGCCGATGACTTGGACCGATGGCTCGCGGGACGTCCGATCAGTGTTCGTCCGCCATCGCTATTCGCATCGACAAGGCAATGGATTCGCAATAACCGTCCGTTGCTAGTGACCTCTGCCGTAACGCTCGCGGCATTCGTGCTCGCGCTCCCCGTTATTTTCTCGTTGCTCGGTTCACTTCGAGACCCGGGAAGTCTCTACGCCGGCGATGCAGACGATCCGCGGCCCCGGGTTTTCATGCTCAGTCGTGTGCCGAGTTTCGTATCCAACATTGCAGCGGCTCTCGTGTTACTGCTTTGGCCGAGCCTCGGCTTGCTTGTCGCGACCGAATCGCGGAAGCCTTCGATCGGGCGCGCATTGCGGAGGGCCGCTGTACTCTCGGTGATCTTTGGATCCGTGTTTACTATTCTTTTGGGTTGGATCTTCTTCTCGCTCACAAGTCACTCCGTGGCAGTTGGTCCCATACATAATCTCGCATCGGTCGTTTGGTTGAGTCCCGAAGATGATCGTGAAGGTCGGTTGGAACTTCTGTACGAACAAGTGCCAGGGTTGCGTGAGCAAGCTGAGTCCCAAAGAGCGAATTACCTATCGCGTCGGCTGTCGGCGGACGCAATTGCCAGGAGCCCATTCGTCTTGGGCGTCTTGATTTTGGTGGTCGTCGGACTTTCGATGCCCGTGCTCTATGGCTCCGCGATCGCCGCATCGCTTTTTCAACGTTCGGGGAGTCGTTGGCTGAAGTTCGTCCGTTATTACCTGGGGTGGACGTTCTTGACGTTCGGGATCTTGTTTATCATCGGAGCGGCATCGGGTGGAGTCACCGTGAGGTTTGGAACGATGGGGCGATCATTCATCGGACCGATTCTGATATGCCCGATCTTTCCGGCGCTTTCCTACTTGGTCCTACGTCGCTGGGGTAAGAAAGGGAAAATTGCTTCCGATGCGGTTCGCTAGTGGTGGAACTCGTAGTTGACCTTTACTTCGTAACCCGACGCGTGGCTTTTGAAGTTGCGCGTTTCTCACAACCCGACGCGTTAGCGAGGAAAAAATTGAGATTAACGTGCCTCGCTGACGCGTTTTGAAGTTGCGCTTTTTGGACCTTGGTTCATGTGGCGACTCGGTATTCTTGCGGTATCGAAGCTGCGAGTAAACGTTGCAACTTTTTCAGCCCTCCGGAACTTTCTGTCCTTTTTTGGATGTACTCCAGTTGCT
>JBCCOI010001111.1:0-1378 GCA_039025515.1 Planctomycetota bacterium | reverse complement strand
GATCAGTCCGCTTGCAATGCCGCCTCGTTCACTCTCGGAGTCATGTTGCACGTTGACTCGGCCGATGCGACCGCTCGCCAGCACGTCGCCGATCAAGTCGCCTCCGACGATCTGCAATTCTTCGAGCATGCCGTTGATGGAAAGGTCGGCATTGAGGTCACCGGCTTCGATCGAAAGTCGCTCACCGACGGCATCGCGACCTTGGCCGGGTGAACCAACTTCAAACACATTCGAGTTGACCGAGCCGACGACTTCGATCTGCCCAAAGCCATTTCGTGCTCGGACGTCGGCGTTCAGGTCTCCGGTGATGCTTGCGGATGTGATCGCGCCAACGTCGATCAGTCCACCTTCCGCCCAACCTTGTCCACCGACGGCCAAGTTCAGTTGGCCCGCGAATGCAACGCTAGATCGTTCGTCGGCGCCTTCGAAGAGTGTCAATGAAAGATGGTCCGTCTCACGACCGGCAACGAACAACTGAAAGTCTTCCGCGAATCGTCTCGCGATGATGCCCTGCTCCGGCGGGTGCTCCAGGAAGATACGTCCTTTCACTTCGAAAAGCGATGAGAGATCCAGCAAGGCGATTCTTCCACGGACCCGCAGTTCCAGGGGCGCGGGCTCGAGCGATTCGCCTTCGCCGCTTCCGCCATTGGGTGGTGGCGTGGCGACATTCAATTGGATTTGAAGCCCATTGCTTGACACGTTACTCTGGTTCGATAGCGCGTTCTTCACGCTGATGTCAACCACGTGAACAGGCGTGGGAGTACTCGTCGAGATGTACGTGTCGATCACTGGCGGCGGCAGTTGAGAGCCCGGCTCTGGCTGATCGGTTTCCACTTCGTAGGGAAGAGCATTTTCAAGGTCTTCAATCTGCTGCTGCAATTCCTCGATGCTTTGCGTCAGGTCTGTGCCGCACGACTGCACCAAGCTTCCCCTCAGCGTCAGTTGATCCATCAGCCAATCGTCTTCCGCGTCTGCGTCATAGTACATGCGGAGAGTCATGCCACCGGAGCAAGGAAGCAGGCCGACGGGATCCCAGTCAAAGTCACGCTGGTAGTTGACAAAGTTGTTTTGGAGAGGATCTGCAGTTTCGGTAGCAACGCCGCTCGAAGCGATGCTTTCTCGGAACCCATCGACGCTTGTTCTCAGTTCCCAAGATCTCAATTCGGAGCCGTCACCGCTGCGGGCCCAAAAGTCAATGCCAGTTAAATCAACCGCGTTTTCTGGATTGCCGCCATCGACGTAGAACTCGAAATAGGGTCTTGGGTCACTCGCGATTTCCCTGGTTTGGTCGAAGACGTTGATTGTTCCGTCGATAAAATACACCGGTCCGATTATGAGCTGCCGCCGGCTGGCGGGAAGGCTAGTCGCGTTTGAAGTT
>JBCCOI010001110.1:0-1379 GCA_039025515.1 Planctomycetota bacterium | reverse complement strand
GCAAAGAAAGCGGAGGCTGCGAAGTCGCAGTTTTTGGCAAACATGAGCCATGAAATTCGCACTCCGATGAATGGCGTGATCGGAATGTGTCAACTTCTCGGCAATTCGGGATTGAATCAGGAGCAGAGCGGCTATCAGCAACTGGCCCTCAAATCCGCTCGAGACCTACTCGCACTGCTCAACGACATACTCGATTTTTCCAAGATGGAAGCCGGGAAGCTTGAGCTTCAAATTGAATCAATCGATCTCCATGAACTACTCTCAGACACGACCCGGTTGTTGAGTGCGCCGGCGGCCGAGAAGGAACTCGAGTTGATTTTGCGAATCACCGCCGATGTTCCCAAGTTTGTGAAGACAGACGCAACGCGATTGCGTCAGGTGATCTTCAATCTCATCGGAAATGCCGTGAAGTTCACCGAAGCGGGCGAAGTCGAGTTGTCGCTCACTATCGATGAAACCTCTGATCATGATGCCAAGAGGGTTCGCTTCTCGGTGAGAGATACGGGAATCGGAATTAGCGAAATTGAACAGACGCGAATTTTTGAGTCATTTGAACAGGTCACTACTGGAGGAGAGCATCATCGAGGAGGAACGGGGCTTGGGTTGGCGATTAGTAAGCGAATCCTGGAGCTATTCGGTGCGGAACTGAACGTCCAGAGTGAACCCGGCCGGGGAAGCACATTTTCGTTTGAGATTGCCATGGAAGTAATGCCGAATCTCGTCGAGCATGACCCTACGATGGATCACCTGAATGAGAAGACGGTACTGATTGTGGACGACAATCAAACCTCGCGCCGCTATTTCCGTGAAGTTGCTACCTCAATGGGAATGAGAGCCGAAGTGGCGACCGACGGCGCCAAGGCGGTGAATGTCATCGCAACGCGTACGCATCAGAACCAACCGTTTGACTTGTTGATGATCGACGACGGATTGGATGGTATCGGTATCGAAGAAATTCTTCAGGCGTTATCCGAATCGGGTGCCCCGCAGAGTTCGGTTCTGTTGCTTACGACCGTCGACAGGACGTCATCGCTGAGCCCTCAGGCATCGAAGACAGTTAACCGAGTATTGATGAAGCCGATGTCCAGAGACGAATTGACGTCGGCCATGCTCGCTGCAGTCGCTCCCAAGCTGGGTTTGACGATGGAAGACCTTGTGGCTGCCAGTACCAGCACGCTGGAAACGGCAAGACAAGCCAAACGGGTGCTGCTTGCTGAAGACAACGCGATCAATCGCGCGATAGTTTTCAACTTGCTAACAGACCGAGGCCATAGCGTGGATGTTGTTGCAGACGGAAATGCAGTTTTGCGGCGTGTCGCGCGTACGACCTACGACGTTGTCCTCATGGATATCCAGATGCCGAAGCTGGATGGTCTTCG
>JBCCOI010001109.1:0-1384 GCA_039025515.1 Planctomycetota bacterium | reverse complement strand
CGTGTCGGCGATAACTTGGCCGGTTGAACGATCGAGTCGTGTGCGAGTTCGTTCGAAGAAATCCAGTCGCTCGCTCTGTAGCCAGTAGCGCGGCACGCCGAGACGACTACTCGTCACTGCCGCATCGAACGCAAGATAGTTTCCACGCGAAACCTGCTGAAGTACTTCCGCTTTCAGACGCACAACGCCTTGATATTCCGGAACGGTTGTGATCGCTTCTGCATCCAAAACCATGCCGGTCTCACGCGTCACGTTGTAATACATCGACTCGGCGTAGATAACATTTTCGCCCTGCCTGAAAACAACATCGCCCTCCAGGTAGAGCTCGCCTTCCGCCGAAGAGATGTCAGCTTGTCCGTCGAACACGCTCGATAAGCTGGGCAGCCAACCGACGACACGATCGGCTGAGATCGTCACGGTGCCAAGGTTAAAGAATCCACCGTTTGATAGCTGAGCGGAAACGTCTTGGACGATCAGCGTCACTCCGCCCCGCGCGACGAGAATGGACTCACCCGTTTCCGGACGAGGCATCACGCCAACCGAAGGCGGATTTGCCGCTCCTCGTGCTTTGATTTCAACGCCCTTCGATCCTCCACCGAAGAAAAAGACGTTGCCGCGGTTGGCCGTGTCATTGGTTGTCCCAATGGATTCGGGCGGCTGCTGGGCAAACGCTATCGGAGGCTGAGCGAGTGATGGTTCCGACGGAGGCGTAGGGATCGGTTCGGTGAACTGAGCCTGCGCGATCACCGAATCGCTTTGCGAAGTTGCTTTTGACCCAGCACCGTTGACTGCAGGAACGGCGTGGCTGGCCGACGCGTTTGAACCAACGGACTCAATCGAATCTGGGGGCAAGTACTGCAACAAAAAGGGCGGCCGGGAGGGACGGCCGCGGTAGCGACCATCAATCTCGGGCACACCAATGGTTGTCCAAACCGCAGTTTGCACGGGCTCACGTTCGCCGGGTCGATCGACAACCACTCGGTTGCGGACGTTGCCCTGAGGTCCATCCGTCACGATCAAGAGACGTTCGGCGTGGAGGCTTTGACCGCGATAATTCAACTCGCAGTCGCCGTCCAAATAGGAAAACTGCGCATCGCCCTCTGACCAACGATGAACGATGCGTCCGCGAGCAGCCAACTGCGGCTCGCTGACCCTTGCAGACGGTAGCTCCTGTGACCGTCCGGGGGTCTGCATGATGAGGAGCTGAATGCAGATCAGAACGAAGACCAAGCTCGTTCGACGCGCAGCCGCAAACGCAAGCCGCCGGCAAGTCATTTTTACCGATCGGATTGGCAATGTGATTAAATCGGCGGTGCTTTCCTGGCCGAGCAACTGACAGTGGCGCTCTCGAGAAATTGTATCCGGCTGCCGGCTCGCTCTGTGG
>JBCCOI010001108.1:0-1385 GCA_039025515.1 Planctomycetota bacterium | reverse complement strand
GTCGCGACGAGATGGCCGAGCTCGAGGAGAAGATCAAGAAGACGAAATTCTCCAAGGAAGCGCAGGAAAAAGCCGAAGCTGAATTCAAGAAGCTGAAGCAGATGAGCCCGATGAGCGCGGAAGCAACCGTTGTTCGCAACTATCTCGATTGGCTGCTGAACCTGCCGTGGGGCAAGAAAAGCCGTGTGAAGACGGACCTCGCTGCCGCTGAAGAGGTTCTGGATACGGACCACTACGGGCTGGAAAAGGTGAAGGAACGCATCGTCGAATTCCTCGCCGTGCAGACACGATCCAAGACCATCAAAGGCCCGATCCTCTGCCTCGTTGGCCCTCCCGGTGTGGGTAAGACGTCGCTCGGCAAGTCCATCGCGAAGGCGACGGGCCGCGAGTTCGTGCGCATGTCGCTGGGTGGCGTGCGGGACGAATCCGAGATCCGTGGCCACCGCCGGACTTACATCGGTTCGATGCCCGGTAAGGTCATCCAGTCGATGAAGAAGGCGAAAAAATCAAACCCGCTCTTCTTACTCGATGAGATCGACAAGATGGGTCAGGATTTCCGTGGCGATCCGTCATCGGCGCTTCTCGAAGTGCTCGATCCGGAGCAGAACAACGCTTTCGGCGACCATTATCTGGAGGTCGACTACGACCTGTCGCAGGTCATGTTCGTCACCACCGCGAACTCGCTCAACATTCCAGGCCCGCTGCTGGACCGCATGGAGATCATTCGCATCGCCGGTTACACCGAGGACGAAAAGGTGGAGATCGCCCGTCGTCACCTCATTCCCAAGGCCGTGAAAAACCACGCGCTGGAAGAGAAAGAGTTGGAGATCACCGACGAGGCGCTCATCAACGTCATCCGCCTTTACACCCGTGAAGCCGGTGTTCGTAATCTCGAGCGCGAGTTGGCAACGCTGGCCCGCAAGGCTGTGACCGAAATCCTGAAGACCAAGGTCAAGAAGGTTAAGGTCACGGATGAAAACCTCGACGACTATCTCGGCGTGAAGCGCTTCCGCTTCGGTCAGGTCGATAAGGACGACCAGGTCGGTGTTGTGACGGGTTTGGCATGGACGGAAGTCGGCGGCGAACTGCTCACTATCGAAGGCGTCATGATGCCGGGCAAAGGCAAGATGACCGTGACTGGCAACCTGAAGGACGTAATGAAGGAATCGATCTCGGCTGCTGCGTCCTACGTGCGGTCGCGGTCACTTGATTTCGGCATTGAGCCGCCCCTCTTCGACAAGCGTGACATCCACGTTCACGTGCCGGAAGGGGCGACCCCGAAAGACGGACCGTCCGCAGGGACGGCGATGGCAACGGCAATCGTGTCCATGCTGACCGGCATCAAGGTGCGCAAAGACATTGCGATGACGGGTGAGATCACCTTG
>JBCCOI010001107.1:0-1397 GCA_039025515.1 Planctomycetota bacterium | reverse complement strand
GCGAATGAGCTGCCGTCTGCGAAAGAAGCCGCGGTTGATCTCAGTGATCGAGTGCGCAAATTGGAGGAAGACGCTCGAGCTCTTGACATCGCATCACCGGTAGACGGAGTTGTGATGAATCCACCGGGCAAGCAACCTGACAGGAACCAAAATGCTCTCCAGCCTTGGGAAGGCGTCCCGTTGGTGGAGGAGAACATCGGTGCGTTCCTGGAATCAAAAACACTGCTCTGCCTCGTTGGGGATCCGGATGACCATGAGGCCGTCATCTTCGTCCATCAGTCTGAGATCGAGTATCTTCGCAAAGGGCAAGGGGTGACTTTGCGTCTCGACATCGCGGGAAGTGGGACGCTGCGGGGCGAGGTTGTTGAAGTCTCTCGTTTAAATCTTGAGGATGTACCTCCGCAGTTGGCTGCAAACCAGCGAATCCCGAACCACGTCAATAAGAGCGGGCATTCAGAACCAGTGGATACTTGGTTCCAAGCACATGTGAAGCTTGACGAAAGTCATCCCGCGCTTGTCAACGGGGCCACGGGACATGCCAAAGTGTCGGTGGCTCCACAGCCTCTCGGGTCGCGTTTGCTGCGATGGTTTTTCCACTCGTTCCGGCGGGTTTGACGATGATGCCGAAGCGCAATCATTAGCGACGACTCGACGCGCGGACTCGCGTTTGGCGTGACCTCACGTGACCGATGATCGCGCCTGCTTCTAAACGCGGTTCGCATCGCGAAGGTTGACCAGTGCCGACGTCGCGACAGACTGGGTACTTGATGGCGGAGATGGGAAGTGTTGCAGAGCTAACGGCAAATTGCGCAGTCGCATGGAGCGGTGGGCAATGCTTTAAGACACCCGTGATGGATCCGTAGCGTTCCAGCAGTCGGTCTTCGAAGTAGAGCGGACGATACCGATGTGATGAAGCGTAGGCGAGGTCGGCGTAGGTCAGGTCCGCCGCATGGATCTGAACGGCCCAACTGATATCTTCCAGCGGTGGGAGCCCACTCTCGTCGAGAGGCAATTGGTCACGTGCGACCAGGGTTCGCTCGGGTGTATTGATTCCTCGAGGTCGAATGTCCAGCCACGATCTCGATGTTTGCTTCTCTTCCGCTGCAACGGAACCATTTTCAGACTCTGTGATGGTGGTCGCCGTCAGAAGCTCGGCGAGTGTCTCGGATGAGTCCAGAAACTCCGCCGAGTCGATCATCCCCTCGGGAAGTGCCATTTCATCCGCCGGTGCCTGCTCGTCAGCTCTCGCGGCGACGCCTGAATGCAACAAGATGATTCCAAACAAGATGCCGCGTTTCCAGACCTCGAAACGAGACTTGTTTGTGTGCACGTGAACGGACCGAGGTGAAGCGTTGCAATGAGAAGAGGTCCAGCACCTCTTAATGCATGACCTATTC
>JBCCOI010001106.1:0-1399 GCA_039025515.1 Planctomycetota bacterium | reverse complement strand
CCGATCAGGAAAAGTGGTGCCGATGCCATAGATTGGAATTCCAGTTTTGAAAGCGTCGTTATTGTTCTGGTTGTCTGTATGATAGCGGCGTGACGGGGCAATCGAGAAACAACATGCAGGATCTGTTTGACGTAACGGGCAAGGTCGCACTGGTGACCGGTGGATCACGGGGAATTGGCGAGATGATCGCTGAGGGTTATGTCCGCAACGGTGTGAAGGTCTACATCTCGGCGCGCAAAGCCGAGGCCTGCGATCAAACCGCAGCGCGACTTTCCGAGTTTGGTGAGTGCATTTCGATTCCGGCGGATCTTTCGACGACTGAAGGACTGATGACTCTGGTCGGCGCGATCCGAGAGCGTGAGGACAAGCTCGATATCCTTGTGAATAACGCGGGCGCGACGTGGGGTGCTTCGTTTGATGAGTTCCCCGAGAACGGCTGGGACAAAATCATGAACATCAACGTGAAGTCTCCGTTCTTCTTGTCGCAGCAGCTGATCGATTTATTGGTCGCTGCAGGCACGCACGAAGACCCGGCGCGGATCATCAATATTGGCTCGATTGATGGCTTGCGTGTGTCGGAGATGGAGACGTATTCATACGCCGCGTCGAAGGCGGCAATCATCCATCTCACACGCATGATGGCGAAAAATCTTGCGCGCCGTGAGATCACGGTCAACGCGGTTGCGCCGGGACCTTTCGAGAGCAAAATGATGGCGCACACACTCGCCACCATGAAGGATGCGATCGTCGAGACGATTCCTCGCAAGCGTATTGGCGAGCCGGCCGATATGGCGGGTGTGGCGATCTACCTCGCTTCGAAAGCGGGCAGTTACCTGAATGGGGTGGTCATCCCCGTGGACGGTGGTATTTCTACCACCGTCTGACGGGTCACATGGGTTAGTCGCTAGTCTTAGCTTCTGACTGCAATTGGTTGTAATTCTGCTGGCCGATTTTGTCGATCAAAGTCAGCTGCGTCTCGAGAAAGTCGACATGCTCTTCCTCTGACTCGAGAATCTTCTCGAACAGCTCTTTGCTCACGTAGTCCTTTATGCTGTCTGCGTAGGCAACCGCTTCACGGAGATCGGGGATCGCGTCCATTTCGAGTGCCAGATCGCAGTCGAGGATTTCTTTGACGTCTTCGCCGATCCGGAGCCTTCCGAGATCTTGCAAGTTGGGCAACCCTTCGAGAAACAGAATCCGCTCGATCAACCAATCGGCGTGTTTCATCTCGTCAATGGACTCGTGATATTCATAGGCGCCCAATTTGCTGAGACCCCAGTCATTCAACATGCGTGAATGCAGGAAGTACTGATTGATCGCCGTCAATTCGTTCTTGAGGATCGTATTCAGATGCGCGATGACTTGCTTGTCGCCTTTCATGATTGCTCGTTCCTGAGTT
>JBCCOI010001105.1:0-1411 GCA_039025515.1 Planctomycetota bacterium | reverse complement strand
GGTGCCGTTTGCCAAGGCGTACAGCGGACTAAGCGATGCCGAGATTCGCAAAGTCGATCAATTCGTCCGCAAGAACACCAACGAGTCTTTCGGGCCGGTGCGCAGCGTGACGCCTGAGTTGGTTTTCGAAATCGCCTTCGAAGGGCTCAGCCACAGCACCCGTCACAAGAGCGGCATTGCGACGCGTTTCCCCCGCATCCTGCGTTTGCGACACGACAAACAACCCACCGACGCCAACACGCTAAACGAATTAAAAGCGATGCTCCCCCAATAACGCCGGTCTCGAATCTTCAGCCGATCTCAATTCCACACGCGCTGGTGTCTAGGCTTTAGCCGATCTCGGATACGCTCCAAGAAGAATCGCCTAAAGGCTAAACACCAACATGGGCTGGTGTATAGGCTTCAGCCGATCTCGGATACGTGCCAAGAAGAATCTCCTTAAGGCTAAACACCAACATGGGCTGGTGTATAGGCTTTAGCCGATCTCGGATATGTTCCAAGAAGAATCGCCTAAAGGCTAACTGGACAGCGCCACTTTGATTTCGCTTGGTTTGGTTTCACGGGGATTTTGGCTCGACGCATTTGATTTTGTCGGGGTCGATCCCGAGCGCGTGATAGGCAGCGAATCGTTTCTTTCGATGGCAGCGACTTGCTTCCGCATTGCGTCGTTGATGATAGCTGATTCGGTAGCATTCCGCTTCGTAGTGCTCGTTCCGACTTCGCGTGGGAAGACCGATGCAACGGACCACGACATCGGCCGCCCGGCGCACCTGCTCGAGCGTTAAACGCTCGGCGTCGGTGACGATTTCGCCGCGACACAAACGGTGACGAACCCGGGCGCAAAACAACTGGCTGACGATCGTCACAATCATGTGGCGGTGGATACATCCCCAGCCACGGCATTCAAAGTGATCCCACCCCAGTTCTTCTTTGGCTTCGCGGAAGCAGGCCTCCACTTTCCATCGCCCGAACGCAACCCGCAACAACTCGCGAACCGTCCAACCATGGCGTCCGGGGACGCGGTTGCTGATGAAGTATTTCACTTCACCAGTACGAACATTCTTCGCCACGATCAACGTGCACTGCGAACTGACCAGACGGCCGTCGTGAGTCTTGCGATAGACGACATGCCATCGAACTTCCCATATCTCCGGCCCCTTTTGCGAGTCCCGAGTGCGGTAACGCTGAGGCGTTTGAGAGGCCAACCCGGGCGAGTATTTTGCTAAGTTCTGAACCTGACAAGGCTTGGCCTTACCCGCAGCCAAGCGAGGGTATTTCTTCTGCCGCCCTTTGGTCTTTCGAGCCGATTTTCGCTGCACTTTTGGCTTTCGGGTCCAGGCATAGAAGTTCGGCGGCACTTCGCCCACGAACGCCAGCCCACGTTCATCAAGTCCATCAAGAAACTTTCCAT
>JBCCOI010001104.1:0-1412 GCA_039025515.1 Planctomycetota bacterium | reverse complement strand
ACACGGTACAATGACAACGGAGTATTGCGGTCACCAAGCGTACCGAAGGTGTGCCATAACCACCGGATACACGACGAGCGGCGAAGTCTGGGTTGTTGGAGTGGTTAGTCGTTTTGTCGCCGCCGCGTGATCCGAAACGTTCTGTGCACGAGGCGTAGATGCGAAACTTGATCCGTCGATGGTTGACGGCAGCACCTTCGGTAAACGGGACGCATCAATTGATCAACAGCACAACGTTGAATGACGATGTCCTCGGTCGATGCACACGTCGAAACGCCGATGATACGACATTCAAAGCATCCATCAGGTTAGATTCTGCTGGCGCAGTTCCGGTGACATTCTTCGCTGATGAACCGCTTGACGACACACTCGCATACGTCCGTGCGATCATATCCGCCCTCCCTGCGAACGACGCTAGGTACCGCCGCTACGCCGCCGCCGATGTCCGCCAATTTCAAATTGCACTTCGAAATGGTAACGTCCCGACACCTGTTACCGAGTTTGCTTCGCGAATGCGTCTTTCTCACATCGACGTTTACTTTCCGACGCCGGAAGAAGGCGCGACACTCTGGTATACTTGTGACGATTTGATCCCCAACGCATTGATATGTGTGACGTTGGATCAAAATCGTCGATTTGTTTGCGGTGGCATCGGTTGATGGCGGAAAGCACAGAACCATCGGATGCACGACGAGCGGCGAAGTCGCGGTTGTTGGAGTGGTTGGTCGCTTGTCGCCGCCGCGTGATCCTTTACGTTCGTCGCGTAGGGCAAGCATGCTGAAACGTCAAAGCCGTTCAATTAGCGCACCCTTTTGCTACGGCATTTGAATGACATCGATACACAAGTGCATCGCGTTCTTGCTGCTTTGGTTGATTCCCACCGCGTTCGGTGTCCTATTGTTTGACTCGCTTTTTTGGCACATCCGACCAGACAACTGTCGATCTGTATTTGTCGGGATGGCGATGATGCTGTTGGGTTCTCGCCTCGCGAGACACTATTCGCGGTTTGGTCCGCTGTTCCTATTCTATGGATGCGTCGGAGCATTGCTATTCGTGCCGCTTTACGCTCCGTTCGCGTCGTTCAATGGTGATGACAACGATGGGCATTGGATAGCGTATATCGTGCTCTCAGTTGCGTTTTGCTTGGGCTGTCGGTACGTTGCGATACTAGACACTTCACACAACGATCGTGCCGCCACTGAGAGCCGGAACGACGAACCATCGGATGCACGTGAGTCGCCGAGTTGAGATTATCTAGGTGGTTGATCGTTCGCGGCGACCACGTGATCCGTGACGTTCCCCGTTCGAATAGCTCCGGCGACCATGAATCCTCTGACAACTCCTATACGCGCGGTTTCGCTGCTCCAGTATCTGGCAGGTTTTGCGTTGTTGGCGTACACAGCCTATGCGTT
>JBCCOI010001103.1:0-1426 GCA_039025515.1 Planctomycetota bacterium | reverse complement strand
GACGATCGATGACGCCGCAGGTTCGATCGGATTAAGCCGCCGTGCATTTACGAGTTTGTTTCAAAAACTGACCGGGACGACTTGGCTGGTCTACGTCCGGCGTTTGGCTATCAATCATGCCAAACACCAGCTCGCTCAAACCGAGCTATCGATTGCCTCGGTCGCATTCGAAGCCGGCTTCAACGACCTTTCGACGTTCTACCGGCAATTCAAGTCTCAAGTCGGCATGTCGCCCAAACAGTATCGAAAGTCCATTCGATAAGTTCACAAAGCTATGCCGCCGAGAGTTCGCGGTGATGGTTGGCGTACTCGATCCATTCAGTGATTTCCTCGAGGTCCGGGTCCTTTCCGCCACGCAAGATTCGCTGGCCTTCGCTGCTAGATGCGATCGGCTCAATCAATGCAAACAGGTCGGAAGCGGAATATGCAGAAACCTCCTCGGGAGTGCTGATCCCGGCGGCCACTAATAGCTGCGCGTCGTGGCCTCTCAACATTGGAACGCGACAGACCAAGGAGGCTTGTTGTTGCCATGTTGTGATGACGCTGGCATCGATGCGACGATAGTCCAATTGCTCCGCCAAAGATTCCACGTCGGCGTTGAGAAGATCGTCAACGGTCAAAATCCCGACCACCTGCAGTCGCTCCGCCATTCTCGATCCAATTGAGGGTGCGTCCACAACGGGACTTTCACGGTGGAGATAAAAGCGCCACTGCCGAACGTCAGAGCCATTCGACTCTTCGTTCGACTGCGTGCCCTCGGTTTGCGTTTGGTAACTTTCGTAGCCATAGCCCTCACGGTTCGAATTGCCGCGTGTCCGCGCCGTTCGATAGCCGCTTCGCTCGGTACTACCCCTCGATGAGCTTGAACGACGTGAACCGGAGCGACCGTTCCGTCCGGATCGCGTCGATGATGATCGCGAAGAATTTCCGTTTCGCAGTTCACTGCTTGCCTGTGTGGTTCGCATCCGTTGACGACGGCTTCGCGAGCTTGACTCGCCGCGCTCGCTCCGCGTTGAGCTCCCACCGCAGCGACGACGGCTCTGCGTCGAAGATGACCGATTCCCTCGTCGTCCACTTGATTTCGCCCTAACGACGTCGCCATTGTCGTCCACAAACTCGTATTCGTAGCGGTCTTGATCCAGGTCAATTGCCCGCCGGTTCTTCGTACGATTCAGGACTCGACCGTTTACAGTTTTTTGGCCGATCACCTGCTCGGGATTGACGTTCGCCGCGGCGATCCATCGCGTGATTCGAGAGAGTTCGTAGCTGGTACCACTGAGCAGAATTCTTTGCCCCCGCTCGGTCGCCAAAAATGCCTCGACCCGGTCCAACAGATCGTTCGGGTCCGTGGACGCAAGGTGCTCGGCGTCGGTGATTCCACAACCGACCAAAACTCGGGCGTCAAATCCGCGGAGTTGCGGGACGT
>JBCCOI010001102.1:0-1430 GCA_039025515.1 Planctomycetota bacterium | reverse complement strand
ATTCAAGTAGCAGACCAGGGTGCGTCCGCGAGGTTCGGGCAACGGAACATAGGGAAGCGTGAGCTTTGCAGAACCATAATTGGATTCGATCCATTGTTGCCAGTCCGCAATTTCCTTCTCACCAAGATCATCATCCTTCTCACGCCCCGTCACGGCAACTAACGCGGATAAGGCGTTACTCCGCAAATCCACGTCATCTGTCTTCAGCAATTCTCCTAGAGCAACTAGCCCATACGATTCGTCGGCATTGAGCAAAGCAATCGCTATTTCGAGTTGCAGCGAGTCCGCTACATCTTGTTTGAGATACGACGTGAGGACTTCGACGCCAACCTTGCCAAGATTCGCCAGCCCGGCCACAGCAATCTCTCGTGTAGAGGCGTGGTCGCTCTTCAACGCGTCCCTTAGCAACTCGAGGTCTCTAGCCGAACTGGTCGTCTCGATTGCTTGGCGTGCCCGTTTGTTGAGATGATTTCGGTCGCAAAACTTAGCCACCGAGATCACTAGCTGGGCAAGGCCATCCCTCTCGCTGAAGTGAATGCTCGCCAAACTACGAGCAAGGCAACTGTCACATCGGAGCACGAGATTCTTGCTCACTGCCTTTGAGTCCGAACTGGCGAGGTCCGAACGCATTTCAAGCAACTGCGCAAGTGTTTCCTTCGGAGTCGAGCTTGGAAGGCCCAATTCGTCAAGCAACTGCAAGACCACATCGCACGCCAACTCGATAGCGGTCAGCTTTTTACGTTTGAGTGCTTCGCTGGTGAGTGCACGAAATGCCGAAGCATTCGAAGGCTCCTTTAAAAGTCGATAAGCTGCACGTAGATCTTCCCAAGCAGCGTCGGGTTTCCCCTGAAAACAAAGAAACCTCGCGCGTTCCAAAGTGGCTTCGGCTTCGCCTTCGGTGACACGTTCTTCCAAGTCGGACAATCGCTCTTGAAGATCGGCGAATGCATAAGTCCTCGCCGCCCCGACGCCGAACAGTCGGTTTCCATCCGAATACAGGTTTCCAACTGGCTCGCGCGTCATGGTCTTAAAGTGCGATCGGGCGAGTTCCGTTCCTTCGGCCAGTGACAGTTTGACGATCGAAGACTGAGTCGGAACGTAGATGGCCTCGTTCGTCGCGATGCCGGTACCGGCAGAGCCCTCGATTTCTGCTTCCCAAATGACGCGGCCGCCGATGGAGTCGTAGCATCGCACGAGGTCGTATGCCCCGACATAGAGCCGACTGCCACTCATCCCAAGATAGTACTCGGCATCGCGGTTCGAGTTCCTGGGAGAGTCCCAAAGAACTTCACCGGTCCGCCGATCCAACGCGAATATCTCGTCGGAATCCGATCCCATTACGATGACAGAGCGGCCCGCAGCGACCACCACATCGTCTTGCCAACCGGTTGGCTTACTGATCGACATCTGCATGCCGAATGGACTCGGCT
>JBCCOI010001101.1:0-1431 GCA_039025515.1 Planctomycetota bacterium | reverse complement strand
TCGGTGTTGCTGTCGGTCGCATCGAAGCGATCGCGTCGAGACTGCTCGAATTCGATCGAGCTCACACGCCCATCGCCATCGTGGTCATGGTCGGCAATAAAGTTCATCCGACGGCCTTCTCGCTTCCATTGATCCATGCGAGTCTCGGCCGAGCTCGCCGAGGTTTTCGTCGCGTTTTTCTCGGTCGACTGTCCGCCTGCAGCGGCAGTGCCAGCAAACATCGTGAGCGCCGTAATCATCAAAATTCGAACGGTCATATTTCTCAGTCCCGAATAAGAAATGGTTTGCTATCGTCTCATCGTCTCGATTTAAATACAAACGATTCTCATTTGTGTTTAATGACTGACTCACTTAACTTTGGCGACCTTGGTGAGGTCCTAAGGGTTGGTATTCATGACTCGGCAGCGGTTCTTTATGCTGGTGCGAAGCGTCCATCTTTACAGCTCAACCGCATTATTTGCGTCACTTGCTTTCTTCTGTGTCACTGGAGTGACCTTGAGTCATAGCTGGTATCTCGATTCCGGGAGTCGCAATGACTCAACCACGCTCGAGATCCCCAATGTGCTCGCTGAAGGGCTGAACCCCGACGCTTGGAACCCCGATGTAGGCGCGCTAACTGACTATCTCGAGACATCGGTGGGATTGCAGGCACCGATCAATATCGAGTTGGACCGTGACTATGGAGAATTGACGCTATCGTATTCGGCCCCCGCGTCCGACGCAGATGTGCTCGTCAGTCAGGATGGGATCGTCATCGACTCGCAGCGCGGATCATGGCTCGCCACGCTGAACGATCTACACAAGAACCGTGATGCAGGTGCTCTCTGGTCATTGCTCGTCGATGTCACAGCGATAGGAATGTTGCTGTTCGCTCTGACCGGGCTCGTCATCTTGTTCCAAAACCGACGCAAACTATCGCGATCACTGATGATTGTGGCGTTAGGTCTTGCAACTCCGATTTTGATTTTTGTGTTCTTCGTGCCCAGCATTCCGCTGCACTCATGAGTTTTTTGTAACACTTTGAAGCAGCCTTCGTCTCTATAAGCACAGGAGGCGAGAATTCGCATGCAGGCTGTTTCAGACGAACAATTGATTCAATGGGTTGCCGATGGAGATGCCTCCTGTCTAGGCACGCTGTTCGAGCGGCACCAGAAAGGTCTATACAACTACGCGCTGCAGCTAACCCGCAACGCAGCACAAAGCGAAGATCTGGTGCAAGAGCTGTTTTTGCGACTCCTCAAGAAGGCTTCGAGCTTTCGTGGCGAGTCGAGCTTCAAAGCCTGGGCGTACCATATTCTGCGTAATCTGACGTTTGACCAGCTGCGCAAGTCGCGACGTCAACAAACCGATTTCGCATCCGAATCGATGCTTGAGCAGGAACTCGTCGATTTGCGCAGCGCGGAGCAGTCCGCATCGGGCGAGCAGCAAATA
>JBCCOI010001100.1:0-1433 GCA_039025515.1 Planctomycetota bacterium | reverse complement strand
GGTATGACCGAAGCAACGGCGTTGGTCGCAGCGAACCCGATTGGCGGTACCAAAAAAATTGGCTCGGTCGGCATTCCTTTTCCGTTCGTCGATTTGCGTGTGTGCCGCAATGACGGTGAAACGTGGCGAGACTGCGAAACCGATGAGGTGGGCGAAATATGTGTCGCCGGCCCTGCCATTCACCCGAACGCACTCTTTCTGAATGGACAAAACGGTCCGTCCACGGACGCAGGGCTCCTTCGGACCGGCGACTTGGGTCGCCTCGATGTCGATGGTTACCTGTGGATTACCGGTCGTGCAAAAGACCTGATCATCCGCGGCGGACACAACATCGATCCCTCTGTGATCGAGGAACCACTATCGACACACGAGGCGGTCGATTTGGTTGCTGCGGTCGCCCAACCGGATGCTCACGCGGGCGAAGTACCCTGCGTCTACGTCACAACGCTTGAGGGATACAACGTGTCCGTCGAAGCACTGCACGCATTCGCCGTCGAGAACATTGCGGAAAGAGCGGCCCTGCCACGCTACATTGAAATCCTGCCGGCCATGCCCCAAACCGCAGTGGGTAAAGTCTCAAAACTGGACCTTCGTAAAATGGCGATCCAACGCGTGTTCGACGAATCGCTGCGGCTCGCAGACCTGCCCTACCGAACAACCGCTGTCAGCAACGACAAGAAAACCGGGATGGTCGCTGAGCTAAATGAAGTGAACGAGACGGACCGGGATACCGTTGACCGGATTCTAGGAGCGTTCCCTGTTGGCTGGCGTTAGATCGCTTCTCGACCGCGCCGCTGCAATTCCTCGATCAACTCTCGTCGCTGGATGGCATTCGAGTCGCCTCCACCAAAGACCAACTCACCCGACGAGTAGCTGGTACCAAAAGTCTCCGCAGTATTGATGGTTTGACCAATACCGGATAGGAAATCCAGTTCGGACAGCGTCGATAATCGGTGAATGAACGTACTCCACAGCACTCCATTGGCGATTGCATAACGGGCATCCAGTGCCGAATCAAAATTCGCTTGCATCAGCCGCATGAGCTCCTGCTCATCCAATGCATCAGCGTCATTGATCGGGATCATCACACGCATCCTGTCGGCGGCAGGATCACTAATCAGAAGAATTTCGTACTCGGCGAACACGAAGACAAGGCTGTTGCCGTTACGCTCGTAGTTGTCGTCCAGCCGGCCGATGATGGTCTCGATCCGATCGATCGTCATCGGATCGCTCATCGTTTCCGGCTCGTCTGTTTGGGCACGCCCGGTACAGGCTGCGATTAGGAATAGCGTGCTGACGGCCACTGCCGCCAACGGGGTGAGTCTCGATGTGCCCATTTGAACGTTCCTTGAACTGATGTCTGTTAAGTAGAACCGACGGAGCAGCAACTTGTTTCAGGAACCTCGCACAATTCGGACGATCGGGTCGACTTG
>JBCCOI010001099.1:0-1436 GCA_039025515.1 Planctomycetota bacterium | reverse complement strand
GTACATGCGCTCCCAGCTCTTGGACTCCTGCTGAAAGTACTCAAGCTCCGCCGCGATATGCTCCGGGGTGATCGACGACTGCAAACGAGCAAGGATGGCATCACGATCGGGCAGCGAATCGTACTCCCGCAGTACCTTTACCAGCATCCAATGGCCATGGACCGACGAGTGCCAGTCGTAACAACCAAAGAACGCCGGGTGCAGCGTCCGAGGTGCACGAAGCTGGCTTTCGTTCGCCAACAGCTGATTCAGCTTGTTCGGGTATTCCTGCGGTATGCAGGTCATCGCAAGATCCGTGAACCGGCCAATCTCGGTGGTCGACATTCGGCTGGTCTCAGCGTTGACCGGCAATGCAAAGAGAACAACCAGCGAAACCAGGGCCGAATGCCAGCGAGGCGTTTTGAGCATCCCAATTGTCCTGTTGCTTTTTATACCGTTCGGCATAAGAACGCTCTCAGAAATTCCTCCGCGAGACTCCATACTACTGTTATCGTTACCCGGAATTCACCCCGCGTATCGGGCAGTCTTTCGACGGGCAACGGAACTCTAGTCTTATGAAGCCCCTGCTACTCTGTTTTCTGCTATTTAGCGTGACCATCCCCAACTGCCGACCTGATCCGGCTGACGACGATGGTGTGGCCACTCCGGCGATCGTGACAATCATGACCTTCAATGTCGAGAATCTTTTTGATACGACCGACGATCCTGGCAAAAACGACCATGCCTATTTCCCCCGCTCGGCAAAGAATGACCCTGAACACATCGCGAAATGTGAACCTATTGCTGTTGAGCGATGGAAATGGGAATGCCTGGAGCTCAATTGGGACGAAGATGCACTGACGTTTAAGCTTCAGCAAATCGCCAACACGATCCTGCAGGTTAATGGCGGCCTGGGACCTGACATCATTGCGTTGCAAGAAGTCGAGAACCTGAGTGTATTGACTCGACTCGCGACGGAGTATCTTGCTGTTGCTGGCTATCGCGAAATCCTGCTCATTGAAGGACGAGATATCCGTGGTATTGATGTGGCGTTTCTATCTCGCCTACCGCTCGTAGGAGAGGCGGTACTTCACCCGTTTAATGCGTCGGATTACCCGGACCGTGAAGACGACACCCGTGGGATTCTCGAGGCCACTTTTGAATTGCCGGATGGCAATGAAATCACCGGATTCGCCGTTCACTTCCCTGCCCCGTTTCACCCGATCGAGATGCGCGAGCTCGCCTACGACCACCTGAACACGCTCCGGTCCAACCTCTCAGACGATCGCATGGTATTCGCCGCAGGCGACTTCAACACACCGCAGCGAGAGATGACCAACACGACCATTATGGACGATCGTGTACGCCCGCATTGGCTGGTTGCCCACGAGCTCGGCTGTGCCGACTGTTTGGGCACCAATTACTGGAGAACCGGCGACAGTTGGTCGTTTCTCGAT
>JBCCOI010001098.1:0-1438 GCA_039025515.1 Planctomycetota bacterium | reverse complement strand
TCATGATGGCGGCCCCGCGACGCCATGTGTTCGGAATAAACGCGCCGTATACAAAGATGATCACACACCATGAATTCAAAAATCGTTGCTTGATCGATGAGACCGAAACAGCATCACCGGCGTTGGCAAATTGATCGAGCTTGGCGAACATCACATACGAGACCAGCAGCACGATCGAGCCGAACAATGCGAACTCAACACACCGCAAGGCTCGGAACGAGAGCTCTGGCCGGAGGTGCAGCAGAGTGACTGACCCGAAGGCAATCAAAAGCGTTGGCACCTGAATGAACCATGCTCCGATTTCGCCGATAAGTAGTGTCCTGATTGACGCGAATGCAACAATCAAGACGTTGACAATGGCTGCCGCCAAAAGCCGACGATGCAAAAGCGTTGTGACCTCGTCGGTATACTCAGGGCGGCTGCCGACGATTAACCCGACGTCCGGTCGCGACACATCCATTGAGCGATTGGTCGAAATATCTGCCGCGGCGTCGTAGACAAGCGTGGGCGGCAGGTCTGCGGCAACGTCAACCGCTGAGCCCTTCGGGTCACTCATCAGCCAGCTACCTTCAATTCGATCAGATCACGAAGGTGTGTTGCGGCAGCAAACAGCGGCGCGCTAGTTCTTAGCGTCCGTGACTGCAACAGTGCTCCTTCGACCGTCGAAATAATCATCGACGCGACTGACTTCGCCACCCTTTTTGAGGCTCCTTCACCACGAAGGCTGTCGACGTACAGCTTCTCGAGAGACTCGAGAGTGGCGGCGCAGACTTCACGGCAGGACTCACTCGATTCATCACAGATGGCTCCCGCTGCCGAAAACGGCAGAAACTCAGGGCAGTTCTCGCTTTCGATCATGCCGGCGAGCGACCGGAGCAATCGAAACGCTGCGTCGCTGGTCGACTTCGCTTCAGAGAGGCACCTTCGGTTTGATGCCAACGCACATTCGGCTTGTCTTTCCATCGCGGCCACGAGCAGTTCGCTTTTGCCCTCGGGGAAAAAGTGATACAGCGAACCCTTGTTCGCTCCGCAAGCAGTCAGCACCGAAGAAAGACTCACGTCGGGCGTTCCTTGACGCAGCATGAGGTCGTGCGTTCGCTCGACAAAAGCATCACGTGTCAATCGGTTCATACTCAAAGCTCGTCAGCTTGCCTGCTCGGATCACTAACCGTGTCGCCGTGCCGAAACGCACTTGACCACTCGGTCCACTAGGGTATTCTTTCTGGACCGTTCGGTCAACCGGCTGAGCCGAACGCGCTGAGTACAGACAATATCGCTATGAGTATCGGGAGCCGATGCGGATGAAGAAAACAGCAGTTGTAACCGGTTCAACGGGCGGCATCGGAACGGAGATCGCCAAGCTACTTGCAGATGGCGGGTGGAACCTTGCACTCGTGAATCGGTCGGCGACAAAGTCCGAGGAACAAGCGGCTGAGCT
>JBCCOI010001097.1:0-1439 GCA_039025515.1 Planctomycetota bacterium | reverse complement strand
TCGCGTCCCCCGGAGACTGGGACAAATTTCGCCGGGTGGCTGACGAGATTCGCGATCAAGCTCGCTCCGAAGCGTATCGAGTTGCGGTCGATCTCGAGCAACAGATGTTCAACGAAAAGCGGTTGCCTGCCGATGTAAGACTCGAGTCGTTGACTCCGCTTGATCCGGTTTCGCCCGCATATCCAACCTTCCTGGCTCTATGCAGTCAGGCATCCAATCAAACAAGCATCGGGCCATTGCGGGATTCGATCACGGAGATGTCTGCAACGGGAGTTAGGTCGCTCGGTGCGGCGCGGCTCGTTCGGGGCTGCGACTTGCTGGCTTCAGCAGCAGTCGAGATGGCGGGAGTCGACGGAGATTCACTTACGGGGAAGCGGTATTCAGCCGCAACGTCTGCCGAGCTCGCTCGCAAGGCCGGAACGTATCTGGACACGGGACGGTTTCTGGCTGAGCATCTCGATTCGGGGCCGACCGACAGCTTGGCGTCCGAACTGTTGATCCGCGAAGCGTTTGCAGAGACGCGCGGTGCTGCTACGTCGATGTTGAAACCGTTTTCCGACTTTGGTCGCATGGAGAATGCGTCCAACCAATTACTGCTTGCGATTCATCATTTGTCGTTAGAACGTTGTCGGCAGAAGCAGCCTTCTTATGAACTTGTTTGGGACGGCTTGGTCCGACCAACCCAACAATTGATCAGTCGTTTTGGAGCGGAACGATTTGGTGCGCAGAAAGGAGAGTCGGCAGAAAAGCGCGTTCTCGTTGAACAAGTTCTCTTGCCATCCATCCGCGATGGCCTGAAAAAGGTCATCACGCAGAAAGAAGATTCTCTGCTACCGACGGCGATCGCATCTGACTTTCGGGATCGTCCCGATGAGACGCTCGACTTTATCGAGATGGTGCTGGAGGTCTACGGCGATCCCCTCGTAAAGCAAGGGTATCAAACGCCAGATGATTGGAGGCGAGATCGAATGACGCTTGCCGCGACCGCAGCGGCAGCGACAAATCGATCCGAACCTTCTTCGACGCGTCGTAGCGAGATGCTTTGGCGGGTTGTTGATGCTGCGGTGGGATTGCGCGAGTTACGAGGTGAAGTGCTGATTGATCTCGCAGACAAAGTGGAGGCACTTGGTGGGAGCACGGCCCCCGTGGAGTACTTGCGTAGTGTGGGTTTACATCGCAATTCGGATGAAATTGACGACGCGCAACAGCGGGTTGCACGTCTCACGGAGGCTTTCGACCGCGTCATGCGATCGCTTCGTGCGATTGAGAGTTCTCCGATCGAAACGGAGTTGGCTAAGAAGCACCACTACGAAGTTCTTTCCCGTTCGACCGACTTTGCGGTGCAACTGGCATTTTTAAATTCGGACGTCGATCGCAAACTTGAGCTGCTGCTTCCTGCGGTGCAGCGAGGCGAGAAAGCACTCGCGTTGTACAGGGAT
>JBCCOI010001096.1:0-1446 GCA_039025515.1 Planctomycetota bacterium | reverse complement strand
GCCCGAACGCTTACTTACACGCTTACGATCGGTAGTAAATCTGTCTCGTTTACGATGGGTAACGAATGCCGACGGCAACGTCTGCCATCCTTCCAAATTCTGTCCTGCGAGACGCCAGAGGAAGAATCATCAGTCATGTCAGCGTGACGCATATCTGCTCTGCTGCCATAACGTCACGGATCACGCGGCCGCGGCGAACGATTCACCACTTCAAAGACCACAATTCCGCGGCTCGTCGTGCATCCGATGGTTACCCGTCAGTTTCTGGGTGTTTTGCACGGTGCGCAAGGAATGACCGTACCATTTCGTTCGGTTCAGCACCGACCCAGACTGTCCGGAACTTGCTGCCATCGATTCGAGTCACCGGCGAGTCTAACGTGCCAGGAACAGGATCAAACGACCAATCAACCTTGATCATGGAGCGGAGTTTATCAATGTACTCCGAGTTCGATATAAGATTGCCATCGTTATCTCCGCGAGAGAAGAGCATCGGTTGGTCTTCGTCTATCACGGTGGCAAGTTCGTCCCAACTTAATGGCCACTTGCCATCGTTTTGGTCCATGTAGGTCGTCAAGAGAGTGCCCGTGTCCCACGCCGCGTAAGCCTCGGGTATCTCTCGGATAGTCCTGACGATTGAAAGGGCAAACCAGCCAAACACAATCGCAAGAGAAAGCGCAGCAATCCGAACAAGTCTACGCTTCGTGATGGCGTTCACGTTGAGAGTTCAATCGGGTAACGTCTAGGATCACGCGGCGGCGACAAGCGACCAACGACTCCAAGAACCGCGACTTCGCCGCTCGTCGTGTATCCGATGGTTATGGCACACATTCCGTACCCATGGTGACCAACAAGGACACCGCCATTGTACCGTGACCGAAGGAGAACTGACGTTACGAAACATGCAGCAACTCAGTACGCACGAAATTCCAATTGACGTTCATCTCTGGCTTGCTGAATGCAGCACATCCATCGTTGATCGGGAACATTAATCAAATGAAGCAGACGCAGAGGAAACGCAGGGAAGCATAGTGAATCGTACCCGTTTGCTTGCTGTACGAATGCCACTTCCCTCGTTTACGATGGGTAGTAAATCTGTCTCGTTTACGATCGGAAATGAAAGACAACGTTGAAATCTGACATCCTTTCAAATCCTGGCCACCGAGGCGTCTTGCGAGACGCCGGAGGAGGACGGGTCGATCACGTCAGCGTGGTGCATCGCTTGCTCTGCTGCCATAACGTCACGGATCACGCGGCGGCGACGAACACCCAACCACTCGAACAACCGCAACTTCGCCGCTCGTCGTGTATCCGTTGGTTACTGTCATGGGCCAAGCCAACGGTGAACACGTCAGCCTATCTTCAATGAAAAACAGTTGCAAACCAAATGACATTTGCCCCTTTCGGTCCGATTGAAACCAGCGTTGAAGAATCGGAGAGAGAAGCGTG
>JBCCOI010001095.1:0-1448 GCA_039025515.1 Planctomycetota bacterium | reverse complement strand
CCTTGTGGCCAAATCTGGATGATCGCGCCTTGGTCTTCCTCTTCGGCAGAGCCTTGCTCGGCACCATCGCCCAGTGGATACGATGCAATCCGCCGCAGTTGCAGTGAACCCATCAGACCGAGGTGACGTGCCTCGCCACGTTCCTCGATCCATTTTGGGCCCTTGATGAGAAGCATGCGATCGATGTTCGACCAGTGATTCTCGACCCAGCGGCAAAGCTTTGCGATGCTGCCCACCGCTCGGCATACCAATGAACTGAAACGAAAATCATCTAACAAGTCTTCGCCGCGGGCCGCATAGACCGCGACGGGCAGATCGAGTTCAGAGATGATCTCGTTGAGCACATTCGCCCGTTTGGCGACCGATTCCGCCAGGGAAACGTCGATATCCGGGCGAAGGATTGCGAGCGGTATCCCCGGAACGCCATTTCCGCTGCCCAAATCCAAGACTTCTTCGCCTTCGGCAAGCAACGGAGCAAGCTGTAGGCAATCACGCAGGTCTCGGGCGACGAACAACTCCCACGTCGTATGCCGCGTCAAGTTCAGCTTCTCGTTCCATTCCCACATCAACTTTGCGTACGTCTGCAGCTTCTCCGCAACATCGTCGGGCAGTTCGTAGGAATGCTGCTCCAAGACCGACTGAAACGCTGGATCGAGAGGCATGGATAAACGGACTGCTGTGAAAGAGTGAACGTAAGACGGACGACGGTCGCTGTCGATTGAAACGAACTGATTTAACAACTCGCAGTGTCCCACGAATCCCTGTCGATTGGAACACGAGCGATTTTGAGCGTGCGCATTCGGTAGCGACCGTTGCTCATGTGGTTTTCGCAACCGGTTCCGGCCATAATCACCCGTTTCGGCAGAAGCCTCTCCGACAAAACCAACGTGTTTCCTGACAGCAATGTCCAATCCGTACGATCCCCCTCCTTCGGAGACTTACTCCAAGCAAGCTGACGAATCCCCAACCCAGGAACGCAACGAAGACGTTATTGATCGGCCACAGTCCACTTGGCAAGCGATGAAAACGTCGGAGGACTGGTGGGCCGTCTGGTGCGGTGCGTTCCTGTTGGCGGTTTGCTTTTTGGCTGTGCTGTTTTCCGTACCAAGTCAAACTACAGATCGGTGGAATGCCGGTGAAACGGTATCGGTGACCAGTCCACTGAAAAGTTGGCTTGCGAAACCCGGGAAATGGGAAAGCAACATCGTCGAATCGGTTTACGTCGGTGCATCCGAATCTGAACCGGCGAAAGTCACGATCCTGGGCGTGCTGGGTGCCTTCGTACTGTTGATCGCCGTCTTCGGAGTCGCGATGAAGCTGCGCGGCCAGCAGACGGGCAAGTTTATCGCGGCCTTTCCGGTCGTTTTCGCTCTAGGTGCCTTTTCTTATGTGCTCGCCGGTCAGTCGTCGATCAGAGCCTACAACTTGGAGTACGCGTTATGGGCGCT
>JBCCOI010001094.1:0-1456 GCA_039025515.1 Planctomycetota bacterium | reverse complement strand
TTCTCAGTGCTGCGAAATATGCGCACAGAGTAATTGGAAATCGCCGAGTCGCTAGATAGAACTGTGGGCATCGAGGAACGCTGTATTCCGAGTCGGCAGCTACTTCCCCGCAGTCGGTTGAAGGCTCTTGATGGTGTCGCCTACCACGACGGCGCTGTGTCGAAACGCCTGCTGCTCGTCGGCCTCGAGGGTCGGGAAGAGGATCCGTGTGACGCCGTTTCGACCGACGACGGCGGGAAGCGATAAGCAGACGTCTTTGACGTCCAAATAGTCGTCGATTCGGATGCTGACCGGAAACGTGTGCCGGAGGTCATAGACGATGCTGTCGACGATCGCTGTTGTGGCGAGCGCGATTCCGTAACTGGTGTGTCCTTTGCGGCGGTACACCTCATATCCCATACGCACGGTTTCATCAAAAAGACGCTTGGAAGTTCCGCTCGGATAGAATCGTTTTCCACCCGTCGCGGATACGGAGTGGGCGGCGAACTGAGTGTCGCCATGTTCGCCGAGGATATACGCACGAATGTCGTCGGCGTGAATCTCCAGCTCGGTGGAAAGCAAACTTCGATAGCGAACGCTGTCAACAAGTGTTCCCGTGCCGATGACGCGACTTGCGGGGAAGCCTGATAGCTCCAGAGCAAGGTACGTCATCACGTCGACTGGATTGGTGACCATCACGACCACAGCGTTCGGGCTCGCTGCGGCCAAGCGAGGAATCCAGTCTTGCAAGATGGCTTGATTGCCCGCCGCCAAATCGAGCCTGTTCGTCAACCCTTCCAGTGACACAGACGCCGTGAAGATAATGACATCGCTGCCGGCCGAATCGGCAACGTCTCCCGCAACGATCTGTTGATTGCTGTTTACCAGCGCTGATGCGTGCGACAAGTCCATTGCATCACCCTCGGCTTTCGCACGTGATCGGTTGACCAAGACGAGCTCGCTCGCGAGTGGATTGATCGTCATGGCGAATGCGATCGCCGATCCGACTCGGCCCGTTCCGACGATGGTGATTTTCATAATGAATTTGGTGGCGGATGAATGTCTGGATGGATCACGTTGGCGAGGATTTCCAAGCTATCGACCAGTCTTGGCCCTGGCCGGTTGAAGTACGCCGAGCCGTCGACCCAGTAAACGCGGTTCCCGCGCACGCAGCGAAGATCGGCCCATCCTTCGAAAGACTCGAGAATTGGCAAGTCTTGTTGTGCCCGTTCGACGTCGAATCCGCAACATGCCACAACGATGATTTCGGGGTCCGCGTCACGGATCGCGGACCAGGGCAGTGTCTCGCTCCGCTGGCCGGAATTCCCGAGAACCTCGCAGCCGCCAGCCATTTCGACCAATTCGGGATTCCAGTGGCCTGAGCTGAACGGAGGGTCGATCCACTCCAATAGAACCACTTTCGGACGACGTTCAATTGTTTCACTACGTACTCGGACGGATCGTACCCGTGACTTCA
>JBCCOI010001093.1:0-1469 GCA_039025515.1 Planctomycetota bacterium | reverse complement strand
TTCTTGTCGTACTTGTACTTGCCGTAATCCATGATACGGCAGACTGGAGGACGCTCATTTGGTGCGACCTCTACCAGATCCAACCCGACATCGCGGGCTCTTTCGAGAGCGTCTTCAGTCGAGATGACCCCGAGCTGTTCCCCGGTCTCGCTGACAACCCTGATCGGGCTAATTCGAATACTGGAATTGATGCGAACGGTGTCGCGGTTTTCGGTTTGTTGATTACGTCTTGCCAACGCCACTAAATAAATTGTCTCCTGCCGGTCGGCTACCGGACATTGAATCTGGGAATTGCCGTGTGGAATGTGCCGCGCCTCATCGGTCACAAAAGATCACAATCTCACGGCCGGTGCAGTCTAGCCCACCAACGAATCTTGGCCTGCTAGAACAACGAGTAGAGGGGTTTCACCCACCACTAATCAAAGCCTAGTGCGCAGTATCGAACGACATTTGCTCGACCGTCAACCTTGAATTCGTGCCAAACAATCAGAATTTGCCTAACTGTCAAAAAATGATTCATCCAATTCAACGGTTTGACCCATGAATTCGACGTTGTCGCCGAGAAAGAGCTGTTTTCGGCGACGAGTCTCCACCACGCCATTGACCTCCACCAGCCCGTCCTGGATCAGGATTTTGGCTTGACCGCCGCTTCCCACCAATCCGGATCTCTTCAAAACGTCATCAAGCCGCATCATGCGGTCTGACCTTTTATCCGAAACACCCCCGCTTACGGATTGGTCCCGGTTCGTTCGATCTTCTTGGGTCATTTGGCAGATCGGCTCATCCGTACAGGCATCGAAAACGTGTCGAGCGAAAGTCGAAATTCAATCGATCCGGCAGCTGTCGCAGCCGTTTCCGGCAATTAAGGCACCTACACTAACGCAGCTTTATGGCTTCTGTCGCCCCATGCCGTTGCCGTTTATCTTTCCCGCAATGGGAATATGTTGTTGTCGCGGAGTTTGTTCAATGGAAATCCTCAGCGTTTGAATAACTGAAACACACTTTGCGAATGCCTGAAACTTTCAAATGCATATGAACTGCTTTCATCGAAATCGATCCCGCACGCAACCGAGATCGCCGGTGCCGAACTCGAAAATGCACCTTGCTGTTGCCTTGGGCCTTTCTCTCGTTCCTTTCCTAAGCGGTTGCGGAAGTCCCGAAGACGATACACCTGAACGTCGGCCTCGGCCCGTGGTCACTGAAATCATTAAACGCCAGACTCCGCCGGATGCTGCATTGGTGACGGCGTCCGTTGGGTCCTGGAAAACCGAAGAAATCGGATTCGAAGTTCAGGGGAGGGTTGAGTTCGTTGTCGAGGAAAACACACCCATCGAGGGCCGAATCTTTGACGCCGACGATCAACCGGTAAGTTCCGGGACGCCGATTGCTCGGCTCGAAAGCGAACGTTTCGCATTGCAAGTCGCTCGCGCCAAGTCGGAAGTCGCAAGCACGCAGCAAAACCTTCGAGC
>JBCCOI010001092.1:0-1473 GCA_039025515.1 Planctomycetota bacterium | reverse complement strand
GATTTCAACCGCGACATTCGCCCCCTCCTCTCGGGCAAGTGTTTTCACTGTCACGGCCCCGACCCCGCCGCGCGAGAAGCGGACTTGCGGCTCGACGACCGCGATGAGGCGATCGACTACGGCGTTATCGTGCCGGGCGAACCGGACGAAGGCGAATTGATCTTTCGCGTTGCTACAGACGACCCGGACTTGCGAATGCCTCCCAAGGGCGATCCGCTTTCTGTAGAGCAGATCGCCAAGCTGAAAGCTTGGATCAAAGACGGTGCTCCGTACGAGGCACACTGGGCGTACCAACCGCCAAAGCGCCCGTCTGAGCCTGTTGTGCAGGACCGATCATGGCCCGCCGGTGAGTTGGATTACTTTGTCCTGGATCGAATCGAGCGAGCAGGTCTCAAGCCAGCGCCAAAAGCGAAGCCGGCGGTTTTGCTAAGGCGGCTCTATCTTGATCTGATCGGATTGCCTCCGTCGGTCCAAGAAGTCAAAGCATTCGAAGCGGACCCGTCGCCAGAGAACTATGAGGCCGCGGTCGATCGTCTGCTGAAATCGAAACACTTTGGTGAGAAGTGGGCCGCTAGCTGGCTCGACCTCGCCCGCTACGCCGACTCAAACGGTTACCAGCACGACGATCTTCGGACCATGTGGCCTTACCGAGATTGGGTTATTGATGCACTGAACACTGACATGCCATTTGACCAATTCACCATCGAACAGCTAGCTGGTGATTTGCTCCCTAATCCAACTCAAAGCCAATTGATCGCAACAGGCTTCAATCGCAACGTCCCGACAAATTTTGCTGGCGGTTCGAAGGTTGATGAGGTGAGGGCCAATGTGTTGCACGATCGCGTTGCTACCACGGGCGCCGTATGGTTGGGACTAACGTTGGAATGTGCTCAGTGCCACGATCACAAGTTTGATGCCATTTCTCAGAGAGAGTACTACCAGTTTTACGCGTATTTCAACAAAGCCATCCCCGAGTTCGAGCAGCAGGGCGAGGGAATGTTTCGGAAGCACTTTGTTGGTAACGAAGTGATGGTCTTTTCTTCGGAAGCGGACAGGCGAGAAGGTGCGGAACTCCAGCGTGAGATCGAGTTGGAGGAGGAACGAATCGCTGTCATCGGGCAAACGACCGGCGCGCTAGGAGGGAACACGGGTCAAGTGACTCTCCTGGATTTCGAAGGGCCTGATCCCTTCAAGCAGCACAAGGCGACCCGAGCGGTGACGACTTCCCTGGTCGAAGAGAACCCGGGGGAAAAGGGCCGGGGGAAAGAGAGCAAGTACGCCGCCAAAGTGGTTGCAGATGCGGTCACCGAGACGAAGAGCTTTTTTGGGACAGGCTATTCCATTGCGGCAACGGACTTGGCGGATTCATCGGAGATCCGGTTCTGGTTCAAGACAGATATTGCAAGCCGGTTCAACCTTCAGGTTCACACCGGACGACGAGAAGCGAGTGTGTTCGAGTTTTCGACCTTGGAT
>JBCCOI010001091.1:0-1475 GCA_039025515.1 Planctomycetota bacterium | reverse complement strand
GTTGAGTTTCCGCTTGGATTCAATCGTTCCGCTCGGCATGTTTTTCGATCCGCCCCATAACCATCGGATACACGACGAGCGGCGAAGCTGAGGTTGTTGGAGTGGTTAGTTGTCTGTCGCCGCCGCGTGATCCTTGACGTTATGCAGCTGGTACTTGCTGTGACAAATGACACAACTGCCCTTTCGCTCACACAAATCTGATCTTCTCGATTCCGAGCTTGTCCTGTTGGACGTCTTGTTCAATGGTGATTGCCAGTTCCGACTTCTCCGCAACGAGGTATTTCGCGCTCAGTGGAGTTTTCCCTTTTCCCATGGTCTCGACGACGATGCTTTGCGAGCAACTCTTCGATCAATGTGTGAACGTGGTTTATTAGGGGTGCACCGTGAAACGGGTCCGGTGCGATTCCACATGACAAGGTTGGGATTCGATGCTTGGTCTGACGAACGTTGCCCAATATGGGAACGTTTTTGCACTTGGCACACGCGTGACAGATCGAATGGTCGTACACGCATAACCGTGGTCGCCGTTTCTCCAGAGGTCCGCAACGATTTCATTCGATACTGGCCGCCATATCCCGCACGACGTAGAATCAAGGCCATCGCGGACTACGGTCTAGTTGCGTTTCGTGTGTTTGACACGTTACATGTCGGGTTCGCCTGGTTCATCGAACCGCAACCGTCGACATGCAATGACCTGGACGCGTTTACTCAGAACTACAAGCGAAACCTGAGTAGAATTCGTGAGCACCGGAGTTGGTGGGGAACTGTCCCACAGCTTCAGCGTTTCCATTCTAATGCTGCATAACCATGCGATGCACACCGAGCCGCGGAGGTGCGTTTATTGAAGTGGTTGGTCATCCGCCGCGGCCGGGTGATCGCTGCCGTTATGGCAGCAGATCAGCCATGCATCACGCTGAGGTGACTGACGACTCTTCCGCCGTCTTTCTGCAAGGCAGCTTGCTAGCCAGGATTTGTAAGGACGTCAGATTTCACCGCTGTCCTTCATTACCGATCGTAAACGAGACAGATTTACTACCCATCGTAGACCAGGGAAGAATCATTTTGGCGGCAACGCAACAGGCACGCTGCATGCCGCTTTCAAGCGATTAGCCGGCGCTGATCTCGATCATTCATGCTTCCGATCAACGATGAAAGTGCTGCAATCAGCAAGGCAGAGATGAACGTCAGCTCGAATTTCGTGCGTTCTGTGGTCCCGCATGCCTCCAACGCGTTAGTTGACATTTGAACGCAGTACAATGACGCCGGACATGGCGGTCACCGGACGTACCGAAGGTGTGCCATAACCATCGGATACACGACGAGCGGCGAAGTCGGGGTTGTTGGAGTGGTCGGTTGTCCGTCGCCGCCGCGTGATCCTAGACGTTATGACAGCGGAGCAAACAAGTATTGCGTGTGGAGCGCCTCGGAGTCTTTCTCCGGGATTTGCATCAAGCACACCTGGGATCACAGCGAAT
>JBCCOI010001090.1:0-1487 GCA_039025515.1 Planctomycetota bacterium | reverse complement strand
TGGTGGCGTGCGGGGAGCATGCCAGCTGGCTGCGACAGCATCTTGCGATGTTGCCCGGCGAAGCGACCAGGGTGTGGTTGATCGCCCGTGGCAGTCCGCAGCAATCCCGTTCGTTTATCGCCAGGTTAAAACGATTGCGACCGCTCAATGCGACACGGATCGTGATGACGGGCTCGCTCAGTTTGACGCGAATCGATTTTCGAGCGCGTTAGACCCACGACGTAGTGCCTTATTGTTGCGCTCTTTTCACAACCCGACGCGGTAGCGAGCAAAAATCAATCTTGACACGTTCCTCGCTGACGCATTTTGAAGTTGCGCTTTTGGGAAATGCTTTCAAAAACTGCTATTGCAAAAAAAGCGGAACCACCCCATGACGAGTTGTTTGTGTTTACACCCTTCACGTTGATGGCTCCGCCAATGATCATCGTCCCCGAAGTCGCCGGCAAACTCAAGGTCTTCATCTCACGCACTCAACTTCGTGAGGCCGCTCGCACAATGATGTTGCGGATGGTCCTCACCTTTATCATGCATCGAGGACGGATGAGTTGCTCGGCGGCGGCGGGAGCCATTGGCTCAGAGCCGATTCATCGAGGTGAGTTAACGCGATTCCTGGCTCGACCTCGGTGGCAGAAGCATGATTTCAATCAGCCACTGATGAGAATGCTGCTGGCCAAAGAAAGCAAACGCGGCAAATTCATCTTCATCCTGGACGCCACACTCGTCAGCCAAGCAGGGAAAAAGACCCAAAATACCTACAGCACCGGCAACCGCCGACGACGCAACATCAAGAAGGGTTTTCGATACAACAAGAAAAAGGTCGTGCGAAAGCATGTCCATAGCTTCACGTTCGGGTTGCTGATCACGCCATCGGGAATCCGCATCCCAATGCAGATTCCTCACCTGACCGAAGAGTACTGCGAAGAAAACGACCGAGAGCACCTCACCACCGCCCAAGCCGCTGCGCAGATGGTGCGCACCTTGCCGCTTGAGGACGATGCCGAAGTGATTGTGCTCGGCGATACCGCCTATGAAAGCTCGGTCGTCGAAGAAGCTTGCCAAGAACAAGGATACACCTGGGTCTTCCCAGCCAACGCGGAACGCGTTTTCGAAGGACCAACTGGCCAGCGGGCGAAGTTGCGTTCTCGACTGAAGGATTGGACGAGTCTGTCGCTGAAGACTATCAGGCTTCGAGCGTCCACGGGCAAGTACGCCGATTACCGGCGTCTTTCCGCGTGTCGTGTTGGGCCGAAAGTGAAATCTCGCGTGTATTACGCCCATCAGGAAAGACAAGAAGTGCGAAACGTTGGTGACGTTCAGCTTGTTTTTTCGACAATGAAACCCGACTTAAAAAAAGCGACACCCGACGACGTGAAGATCCTTTTGACCAACGCGACTTCGCTGAGCGTGACCGAGGTGTTGGAGTTGTATTCGTTGCGTTGGCAGATTGAGTTGTTGTTCAAAGAATTGAAATCAACGCTGGGCTTTTC
>JBCCOI010001089.1:0-1488 GCA_039025515.1 Planctomycetota bacterium | reverse complement strand
CTGTCTCGGTTTGCGTTCCGCGTAGGTTTCTACAGGGGTTTTTGAAGCTTTTTTAATTTCGTCGTTAACCTTCCTTTCACTGCCGCCATTTACTGGCATGTCCCCACAAACGCCGGAAAAGTTCGACGCCCAGATCGTCGCGGAGCTGACGAAGTGTCAGGCTTCGATCGAGCTCTATGTACGTGGCTTGCTGCCCGGGGATCCAGCCTTTGAGGAAGTGGTGCAGCAGGCAAATGCTCGAATCTGGGAAAAGAGAGCCACGTTTGAATTGGGCACAAATTTTCGTGCTTGGGCCTTCGCGATTGCCCGCTTCGAAGTGCTCAACTATCGGAAAAAGCAAGCTCGCGACGCAAGGCTTCGATTCTCTGTCGAGCTCACGGAAACGATCGCCACCGAATTCTCGAGCATGCACGATGATCTCGAGGATCGTCAGCTCGCACTTCGGAACTGCTTGAAGGTCATGGCTCCCGAAAGTCGAGAGCTGCTCATGTCGCGGTACGGAACGAAAGAAACCCTCGCCGAGTTCGCATCCCGGATCGGCCGCTCGGCGGGTGGCCTCAAGGTGGCTTTGAATCGACTCCGCAGTTCACTTGGTGATTGTATCGAGCGTCGCCTCCAAGCCGGGGGGAATTCGCAATGACGAAGAGCCAACCCATGAATCCTGACGAACGACAAAGCCTCATTGGCAGTCTTCTTGATGGTTCGATTAGCGAAGCGGATTTGATCCGGTTGGAGGCTGAATTCTCCGTCGACGAATCAGCCCGTCGTGAATACTACGATCGGCTCGTCATGGACCACCTGCTCGAGCAAGAAGCCGAGGCGGCTTCGCAGAACATCGCACCGGTAGCGAACACAGTCCGGCGTTCAGCCGACAAGTCCAAACTTGCGATGATCACTGGTATCTTGGTCGGATTGGCAACAAGCCTGCTGTTGGGACTCTTGCTTTATCCGACGTCCGGACAGGTTGCACAGACGGATTCCAATTCAACTCGACTCGCTCCATCGGTTGTGGGCTACGCCGTCCTCAGGGGGCAATCGAATGCGTCGTGGTCTTCCGACTCCATATCCGTCGGAGACTTGCTTCCGAAAGGAGTCATAGAATTGGAGGAAGGGATCGCGCATCTTGAATTTCTCAGTGGGGTGCAGATGGTGATTGAAGGCCAGTCTCGCTTTGAAATTCAGTCGCCCATGCTGGTCACGATGGAACACGGTCGTGCTCGTGCTCAAGTTCCGGAACCGGCTCAAGGCTTCGAAATCCTCACCCGCTCGGGGAAGATCATCGATCTCGGGACCGAGTTTGCGGTCGATATCAACGAGAGCGAGTCGCTGGTGCACGTGATCGATGGCGAGGTCGAGCTGCAGGCAGGTAACGAGACAGAACGAGTCTTGGTGGGCAGCACCAAGTCGTTGTTGCCGAGCGGGAGAATCACAACGGCGAACATGTCTCGCGTCGAGCTGATCGGGCCGAGTGATTTCAGGGATCTCGCT
>JBCCOI010001088.1:0-1494 GCA_039025515.1 Planctomycetota bacterium | reverse complement strand
GCGGACCGCTGCCAAGTCGATCCGCCGCGACCCAGAAGGTATCTTGCTGCTCAAGACCGCGTCGTCCAAGTGCCATCCAACTGCCTCCGAAAGAGTTGAGCCAAAGGATAGCATCACCCGACAAAAATCAACACGCTGCTAACGGATCTTCCAGTGCGGGAAGCTGAGACTTGATCGCCGTTTTAGCAACCTTGTCACCGTCGTCAAACTGTTCACGGAGCCTCGATAATCTTGGATCGGCATAGATCGAATCATTTCGATCCTTCCAAACAAGATCGAAACGATCTTGTTTGTCGGCGGGTACCTTTCCTGAGATATGCCAAATTTTACCAAGCGAAGCCGTAAAGTATCCTGCGTTTCCAAACGTGCGACCAATGGTCTGGACACCCGCAACATCAACCCACTTCGCAGGACCGTAGACCTGCCGAGTTCGTTCCGATCGCAAACTGGTCAACATTGCCGCCCGCGAAGGAATGCAGATTGGATTCGACACATAGTGATTCCGAAAGAGTACGCCTTGAGCGGCCAACGCGTCGATATTCGGCGTCACCATTTGGGCATCGCCGTAGCAACCCAACTGCGACCTCAGGTCATCGACGGCGATGAACAGCACATTTGGTCGCGCACCAGCGACTGTGCCCGCATCACTAATGAAAACGAGCAGACTTAGCAAACCCACATAGATCGCAATGCAACAGTATTTGGCCACGCAAAAACCCATTAGTTGAATCTGAAAATGATCTTAATCCTTCAAACGAATCTTCCCGATCCGCAGCACTCACGAGACTCATAGACTTCGTGGGTCAACCGGATCCGTCCCCGCAGCGATTTCAACCGGATCCGCGCGTCCGTCGCCGTCGGAATCGGCTTTATAGGGAAACGTGCCATTCTGGACTTCGACATCATTCAAAATGCCGTCGCCATCAATGTCATTGTCCACGCTGTCTTCGATGCCGTCACGATCGGTATCCTCCCAGCGCTGAGGATCATCCGGGAAACCGTCAAATGCATCTGGGACGCCGTCCTTGTCGGTATCGACTCCCGAGGGCACGTCGGTCCCGACCCATTCTGATCCAAAATCGAAAACCCGCCCGCGTAGGATCTTCGATCGAAACTTGGCTGTGTACTCGGTCATATGAAACGGTCGTTGTTCCAACGGAGTTCCCAAGTGCGGCCCGGGATTCCATCCCTTCGGAGTGAGGTTGCGTAGCGCAAAAGCCATACTCAGTCGGTCCGTCACCGTCGCCTGAGCCTGCATCGTGGGTGACAACCATGCACCGGCGATAATTGATGTGTTGGATGTAGTCATCGGAGACGTACTTTCGCACCTTCTCAATGGTCGGCTCGGTAGCAAGAACCTCATACAGCAGGGCAATCGCATTTGAATGAACGGAACAATTATTGCGTTGCAATCTTCTTCGTCAAATCAGCGAGTGTTTCGCTGGAGTTTCACGGAGTTACGTTGGCCAAAGACGCCAGCGACTCAGCCGAAAG
>JBCCOI010001087.1:0-1497 GCA_039025515.1 Planctomycetota bacterium | reverse complement strand
TCGAAGATCGCTTCATCGATCAACGAACGCTCCAGCTCGCCACGAAGCGAAAGGTAAATCACGTAATCGACGAGTGCCTGAATGTCCTCTTCGGAAAGTTCAGGGATTACCTTCATCGTTGTACCGGCGATCCCGTGCCGGATGGAATTTGCTAGGTCTTCCCGAAGCGGTTTGGAACCGCGTTCCGTGGACTTGTATTTGAAGATGCCGGCGCGATAGTCACGAGGATAAGGATCGGAGACGGCCGACAATTCACCTCGACCATTGCCGGTCACCCCATGGCAACTGATGCAGTGTTTTCGATAGAGCCCCCTGCCCTCGGCATCCTCGGGGCCAGAAGCTTTTTGTAGTCGCTCCCTCGAGATCAATCCTTCGAAGTCCTCGTCCTGCAGGACTTCCGGGATCTTCGGCTCATCCGGAGTGCCAAAAAACTGGTCGATCAGCCAGAACGTATCGTCGGAGGCCTGCTCCATCGGTATGCCTTCCTTGATCTGGTACTTCATCGCGTGAACCAGATTCGGTTCGAACTCCGCCTTCGCGATTTCTGTACTGCGGCTACAGCCGCCTACCACCATCAATGAAGAGGCGGCGAAGGTGATCAGGACCACGAGGGCTGCAGCAGGCGGACGACGGAACTTCATCGAGGAGACTCGGAATCGAGGCAGGCAGGCGGGAATCGAGCACCTCATAGACTGAGCCATTTGCGACCACGAATCAAGCGCTCGAAGCCTTCTGAACCGCCGAATCAATGCGGGCTGCGACCTTTTGTTTACCGAGAATCGCGAGCGTATCAAACATCCCGAAGCCGACGGCGGATCCGGTTACGGCCACACGGACGGCGTGAATGATTTGGCCGATCTTGATCTCGCGGGTCTCGCAGTAGCTTTTGAGAAGCGTTTCGGCAGCTTCGGCATCGAAGGACTCACATTCCACCACCCGGTCGCGAAAGCCGGAAAGCAAGTCGACGGCCAGCCCAGGCTTCTTGATTCGCTTCTCGAATGCCTTCTCGTCGTACTGGATTTCGTCTCGGAAGCAATAAGCGAAATCGATGATGTCGCCCGCGACCTTTAGTCGGTCTCCGGCAGCGTTGACGACGGCGGCAAGCTTGGCGTCATCCGCTGATTCCACCAGCCCGGCAGAAATCGCAAACGGTACTACCGCCTTCAGTCGTTGCTCCGCCTCGAGTGAAGCGAAGTAATCGGCTTGGAACGCCATCAGCTTCTGAGGATCAAATGAGGCGGGCGACTTGGTGACGCGTTCGAGCGAAAAAAGCTCAGTCATCTCATCGATCGAGAACTTCTCTCGTTCGCCATCCAGCGACCACCCCAGCAACAGCAGATAGTTCAGCAGGGCTTCGGCCGAGAATCCGATCTCGCGGTAGAAGTCGATGATGACAGGGTTGAACGTGTCAGCCGACGTCTCCAGATCACAGCGTTCCGCAATGCGTTGGCCATGTGCGAGGAGATCTGCAAAGTCCTTGTTCTTGAGGTACTTGCC
>JBCCOI010001086.1:0-1497 GCA_039025515.1 Planctomycetota bacterium | reverse complement strand
TTTGATTCTTCGATCGCATCTTCCAGCGTCGTCAGCTCTGCGACGACCGCACCATTCTCAACGATGAAGAACCAGGGTGACTGCGTTGGCAATCGCAATCGCGACTGGCGACTTTCATGATCGCTTGCAAGCTGTCGTCGTTGGGAACGTTCATTTGACGGGTATCGTTCCTTTGTCGGCACCCTCGCAGCAACACCGCTGTTGTCCTCCATGCCACTTTGTTCTCGCGTTAGCGCGTAAGCGCTGACAATCAACGAGAAAACCGCAAGTGAAGAAACGAGAACCCAGGCCAGCGGTAACTTCTTCTTTGTCTTCTTATTTGACTTGCGTCCCGCGGTTGGCTTTGCCGGATGAATCACTGGCGCGAAGCCGGTGGCTTGGCCGGCTTCGCCCTGACGCAAGGCCTTGAGCACCTCTTCGCCGGTTTGAAACCGTTCGGAGGGATTCTTGCGGAGCAACTTGAAGATGATGTCTTCCAGCCACGCCGGCACGTCTTTGAATCGTTCGCGGATCGATGGCGGGGGCTTTGATTCGATCTTGTGCAAAGTCTTGAGGATCGAGTCGGACTCAAACGGAGAGACGCCATAACACATCGCAAACATCACGCTGCCCAAGCTGAACAGATCACCGCGTCCGTCATACCGCGCCCGATCATCCAAAGCCTCCGGCGCGAGAAACGCGGGCGTTCCGACGATCACACCGGTGCGCGTCAGGTGCGCTTGGCCCGACGAGTGTGCGAGACCGAAATCGGTGACCTTCACCAAGCCACTTCCGTCTTCGATCAAGATGTTTGCCGGCTTGATGTCGCGGTGCACGATGCCCGCAGCGTGAGCTTCGGAAAGTGCTTTGGTGATCTGCGTCGCAACATCGATCACTTGCTTGACGGCGAGGCGTCGATTTCCATCGATCAGTTGTTGCAGCGTTCTCCCCTCGACGTATTCCATCGAAAGGTAAGGCAGTCGTGCTCGGTCGGAGACCGCATGGATGGTAATGATGTTGGGATGCTTGACCGCCGCGGCGGCACGTGCTTCGCGTAAGAAACGTTCGCGAGCGGAGTCTTGCTCTGCCATGTCGGGGGCGAGCACTTTGATCGCAACATTCCGATTGAGTGAAGCTTCGAAGGCGAGGAAGACGACACCCATTCCGCCTTTGCCGAGCACTCGGACGAATTCAAATCCGACTTCTTGAACATTTCGCGAAATCTCCCCGATCCAAGCGTCGCCCCACGAGGCTCTTTGATCGCTTTGCAAAATCGACTTCGCATCATTCACAACCTCCGCGAGGATGGTTGTGTTGAGCGAAGTCTTCCCTAGTCGATGAACGGGACCGTTGAAGATTGAAGACGAAGCTTGCTCCAATTCGCGCTGGCAAAGAAGGCATCCATCGATGTGGCGCACCCATTTTGCTTCCAAGTCGGGGCTCAGTTCTCCCGCAATCAGCTTTGCAAGCGTCCCGGGGTCGGGGCAGACATCATTGGCTGTCATCGATTTCCCGCAC
>JBCCOI010001085.1:0-1499 GCA_039025515.1 Planctomycetota bacterium | reverse complement strand
TCCACTTGGAACTCGTCGCCATAAAAGTCGTGATATCGCTTGAGCGCCTGTATGATGAGGAAGTTCATTGGAAACCAGATCGGTCCCCGCCAATTGCTGTTCCCGCCGAACATGGCACTGTCGCTTTCGCCGGGAACGTATTGCACCTGATGTCGCTGCCCGCCGAAATCGAAAACGAACGGTGTATCGCCGTGCGCCGCGGACATACTTCGGATTCCGAATGGCGACAAAAATTCCGATTCATCCAGCATCACGGATAGTAGTCGTCGAAAGCGATCTTCGCTTGGGATCGCCAGCAGTCTTCGTGATAGCGTTTTGCTGTCGGGACCTTCACCTTCCAGGTAGGTCATGTGTTCGGCGAGTTTGGGTCGGCTATTCAAGAACCATTCCATTCTTCGCTTGAAGCCCGGAAGGCGATCAATGATTTCCTCGTCCAAGATCACGCCCGTTGTAATCGGGAACAGCCCGACGAGTGACCGCACACGAATCGGAATCGAACGTCCATCTACATACAGATGGTCGTAATAAAAGCCGTCTTCCTCATCCCATAATCCCGTCCCATCGATCGTGTTCATCGCTTCGGCGATGGCGACGTAGTGTTCGAAGAACTTGCTCGCCATGTCGCCATAGGCTTTGCTCTCTTCGGCCAATTCGATCGCGATGCGTAGCATGGTCCCACAGTAAAAGGCCATCCAAGCGGTTCCGTCGGCTTGCTCCAGGTGCCCGCGCGGAAGGGGTTTGCTGCGGTCAAAGACGCCAATGTTATCCAGCCCCAGAAAGCCACCCGAAAAGATGTTCTTGCCCCGCGGGTCTTTACGATTGACCCACCACGTGAAGTTGAGCAAAAGCTTCTGAAAGGCTCGCGCGAGGAACTCGCGATCTCTGCCGCCCTGCGGTCCGCTGGCCTTGTAGACTTGCCAGACGCCCCACGCATGGACCGGCGGGTTGACATCGTCGAGATGCCATTCGTAAGCGGGGATCTGTCCGCTCGGATGCATGTACCATTCGCGAAGGAAGAGGATCATTTGATCCTTCGCGAACTTGGGATCCAAATGGGCGATCGGCACGACATGAAACGCAAGATCCCAAGCCGCGTACCACGGGTACTCCCATTTATCAGGCATCGAAATCACGTCGCGGTTAAACAGGTGACGCCAATCGCTGTTGCGTCCGAATTTGCGATGTTCGCTAAAGGAAACACCGTTTGAGTCGCCTTCCAGCCACGTGTCGACGACATAGTGGTAAAACTGCTTCGTCCACATGAGCCCGGCGTAAGCTTGTCGCATCACCGCGCGTCGACAGTCGGGCACGGAATCCGGAATTCGAGTCTGATAGTAGTCGTCGGCCTCCTTTTTCCGCTGCTGGAAAACCTCTTCGAACGAATCCCCGAACGCGGCCTCACGGTAGGCTTCAACGCTGCCGCCGCAGGTTTCTTTCGCGAGTGCTTCGCCGGCGTGAGTCAGACGCAATCGGACCGTCTTGGTTTCTCCCGCACCGAG
>JBCCOI010001084.1:0-1504 GCA_039025515.1 Planctomycetota bacterium | reverse complement strand
TAACGTCTAGGATCACGCGGCGGCGACAAAAGACCGACCACTTCAACAACCGCCACTTCGCCGCTCGTCGTGCATCCGTTGGTTACCCGCTTTCTTCTTCCGTCTTGTACGGACTGTGCGTCCATCGACCAGCAACATTCCCATCTGCATCGATAGCAACGACTGCGTGGACCCCATCTCGACTATATCGCCGTAAAGTGAATTCTTCAGGCTGACCGTACTCGGCTGAGAGTTCGTTTTCCGCAGCCAGCATTGTCACCGGTGTAGCAAGCACGCCGAATGCTTGCGTAACTGAATCCGGTATTGATCCTATATGCGCGTCCGCCTCTTCGGCAGAAATACCGAGAGGAAGACTGGCTACTGAAGTTTCCAATTGCGTAATTGAAGCCGGTCGTTCAATCCGCCAGTAGAGCCAGCCGAAAAGCGACAAAACGGGGACTGTCGAGATCGCTACCAAAACAAGCAGTCGTGATTCATTCGATTTCATGGGCTTTCTCCGAAATGGCGTTCTCTGTCGGGTAACGGTACCGATCACCCGGTCGCCGCGAGCGATCTTCCATTGTCAAAACGCCCGACTCGGCGACTCGGGTGCATCGGATGGTTATCCGTTGTCTTGGTTTCTGGTGGCGATATGGTCCACAATGGACGTCCCGTCGGCTAAGCCACCCCAGGATTGTCCGGTCCAGTGCCAGAGTTCGGCAATAGCAACACGCACCGGCGGTCCGAAGTCTTGTTCGGGAATCAGATTGTTGATGCGGTACAGAACATTGTTTGTTCGGATTCGTGCAATGATGTAGCCGTTGTCGAAATCTTCAACGTCGACAACCAGAACTTCGCGTTTCACGTCTTTCGCGATAAATCGAGATACAGTCTTTCCGGGTTGCAGGAGGCGACGGATTCGTTCTTGCGTTCTGCGATGGAAGTAAGCTCGGAGTCGGGTGAACATCAGGAGCAGCCGGGCAAAGTCCCGAGGCAGTTAGTTCGGATAACGTCACGGATCACGCGGCGGCGACAAGAGACCATCCACTCCAACAACAACGACTTCGCCGCTCGTCGTGTATCCGATGGTTATGTCGCATACCGGTCAATCCACTCTGATTTCAACATGCCGTAGACGTAATCGTCGACCCAATGACCATCCTCGAAATTTGCATCGACAAAATGGGCCTCGCGACGCATTCCGACACGCTCCATCAGTTTCCAAGAACGCTCATTTCGAGCGTCGACACCCGCGCAGATTCTGTGCATGCCCATCGAATTGAAGACGAATCCCATCAGTGCGACTACTGCCTCGGTCGCGAAACCCTGCCCAGTGAATTTCGAGTTGAATGAGTAACCAATCTCCGCTTGCCCCTCATCGGGACCAATGATCGTGAAGTGAACACAGCCAACGACAATCCGTGACGTTCGCTCTTCTGCGCAAAGCATCGTTTCAATCCCCGGCGCCCCGACTTCGTACGTTCCCTGGGAGGTTAGGTAGCCCTCGACGTGTTCGACCGCCCAG
>JBCCOI010001083.1:0-1504 GCA_039025515.1 Planctomycetota bacterium | reverse complement strand
CGAGGGTGAGGAAGTTGCAGAGGTTGACTCTGTGGTTGACGCCGCGATTGCGGATCTGGTCGATTCCGGTGCACGGCGGCCGACTTTGGTAGACATCGCAACTGGAAACGAGGACTTCTCGACGCTGGTGAGTCTTCTCGCTCAAGCCGGGCTGCTGGGGGCTGTCAGCGGGACTGATCCCCTGACAGTTTTCGCTCCAGCCAATATGGCGTTTGAGAGTTTCGTCGCCGAGTTCGGGCTGGAGTTTGAAGACGGCTCGCTGGTGATCGACAACGAGTTGCTGACTTCCGTGCTGCTATTCCATGTCTCGCCCGGAAACGTCGACTCGGGACAAGTCATCAGCTCCACCAGTCTGGATACCGTCCAGGGTGAACCGCTCAGCGTTGCGATCACCGGTGACGGGATCGTTCTGGATGAGCGTGCCCAGCTCGTTGCGATTGATTTGCGAGCACGCAATGGGATCGTTCACGTGATCGACACGGTCCTCACGCCATCGGCACTGGATAACGTTCCGTCCTAGACGATAACCGCGATACGATCAGCCGCCATCGTTTCCGTTCGGAAACTCATTTCGATTTGAAGCGGTGGCGGATCGAGTGATGGACCAACCTTCCGGAGGATCGGCCAACTGGAAAGCGTCATGGTAAGCCCGTTGCGTCTGTTCGACCCACGCAAGCGTGCGTTGATGACGCCGCGTTGGCTTGAGTCGCACGGCTCGCCGGGCAAGCGTTCTGGCAGCGGAGAAGTCCTGCTTCGCGACGGAAGCGAGTGCCAAATTGTGTGATGCCGCAGAGGACCACGGAAAGCGATCATGGGCCTCCTGCCACAACTGCTCCGCCTCCGCCCACCGACCCTGTCGGGCCAACCCATTCGCCTTGCGAATCGTTCTGCTTCCGAGCATTCCGAACGGGACATCCAATTGAATGCGTTCCCGGTCCACCCAGGGCGTGATCAATTCCAGTGAGCCACGAACAACGGCCGCTTGCAACGCAGCGTCCGGATCACGCGCCAGCGCCAGGTCGGGATACTTGTCGATGGCCTGATCGAGCGAAAACGCAACGGGCTCGCCCATCGGCGAGCCGTTTGCGTTCTGCGCTGCTGTGTCGCTGGTGGGGACCAAACGCCATGAACAGAGCAGTCGGCGTGCATTCGGTGCTTGATCGGATCCATGCTCGTTGGGTCCAGGTCTGCGATCAAGAAGTATTTCGCCTTGCAGAATAAAGTCGGCGTCTGCTTGCCGCGCCTGATGAGATACAACCAAATCGCTGGGATCCTGCTCGTCGAAAGAGACAAGTGCGATCTTGTTCTCTCCCATATGCGTGAGCTCATCAGGATCAATCAGAGTCGTTGAACGACCGACATTGGAAGGGGCCGTCGCAATCAACTGCCGTTGGATGCCGCTTGAAACATCTTTTGGACCCGAGATCGCCGGCACCAAAACGGTTGCGCCCACGGTGGATTGCAGCACCGGTGCCCGCCAAACATGAATCGGAGCCTTTGTTCT
>JBCCOI010001082.1:0-1505 GCA_039025515.1 Planctomycetota bacterium | reverse complement strand
GGGCAGGCCTTTCATAATGGTCTCTCTTGCCTAATTTAGCTGCGCGGAGCATATTGATGCTTTACGGATGCCCCCTTGTCACGGAGTGACACCCATGTCGGTCAATGAAAGCGTCAATGGTCTGTTCAGTGATCCAGTCTTTCGCCAATTCGCCACCGAACGACCGGTAGCCACCGGGGTCCAGCTGGTCGTTCATAGGCTGCTGCAAGACTCATTGGTCGATGAGGTCGTTGTGGAGCATTCCGATGCTCAGTATGTGCGCGTGCAAACGTTCTCAGTGCTAACCGATATGGTTAGTCACGTGGTCATGGGAAAAAGCCCATCGATCAATGCCGCATTCAAAAAGTTTGGTGATCGTCTGGGTGTTCGGATCAACTCGGTTTACGAGAAACTCAAACGGGTCGAGACGCAGACCAGCCAGGCACTCGTGCGGTTTAGCTATCGACAAGCCATCGCGGCGCAGAAAGAGTTTGGCGGTGTTCGGCGAAACGACCTCGCCGGCTACGCCACCCGAATTCTCGATGGCAATTGCATCGGCAAGACGGAGCATCGACTCAAAGAAACACGCACGCATGGGGCCGCTCCGTTGCCGGGTAAGTCACTGGTCGTTTACGACCCGCGGCATGATGCGGTGTGCGACATGTTCCCGATCGAAGACGGACACGCTCAGGAGCGAAGCAGTCTCGATCCGGTGATCGAGACGATCGGGCGAAACGAACTTTGGAGTGCGGACCGCAACTTCTGCACGCTGAAGTTTCTCTATTCGATCGCCGAGGCGAAAAGCGTTTTCGTGATTCGGAAGCACGGTCTTTTACACGGAACGGTCAAGGGAAAGCTCAAGAAAATTGGTCGCACCGATAACGGCATCGTTTACGAGAACAAGCTAGTTTTACCCACCTACGAAGGGCAAACGATGACCGTTCGGCGCGTGGTGATCCGGCTCGACACACCGACGCGTGATGGCGACACCGAGGTGGTCATTCTCAGTAATGTGCCGGCTGAAAAGGCTGACGGGCGGAAGATCTCGGAGTTGTACCGTGACCGCTGGAAAATCGAAACGATGTTCCTTCACTTGACGACGGCGTTGAAGTGCGAGATCAACACGATGTGCTATCCGAAAGCTTCGTTGTACGTGTTCGCTTGCGCGTTGATGGCCTACAACTCGTTAACGTTACTCAAAGGCGCGATTGCCGCTGAGCATGGCCGGGATGCGTTGGAGGAATTGAGTCACTACTACTTGGCGTTGGAGATTTCCCAAGCGAGCGATGGCCTGCTGGTGGCACTTCCTGAGCCTCGTTGGGCCGAAGTAGCAACCCTTCCAAGCGATTCATTCGTACGAGAGCTTCGCAGCGTGGTGAGTTTCATGAAGCTCTCCAACTATCGAAAAAGCAAACGCGGTCCACGCAAGCCACCATCGAAACGAACCAACGGCAGCAAGAAAACGCATCTCTCGGTCAAGAAGATACTCGACGCCCGCAAAAAGGCATTATGAAAGGCCTGCCCGC
>JBCCOI010001081.1:0-1505 GCA_039025515.1 Planctomycetota bacterium | reverse complement strand
TTGGAATTGCTTGCGGATCTGGGCGGCGAAGAGCAACTCGACTCGGTCGCCTACGTCTTCGCGTCGGCGAAGGCTGGTTTTGCAACCATGGACCCGGAAGCACCATCATCGGACATGCGTCCGCTTCTGGACCTGCTGGTCGACCATTTGCCGGGGCCTCAAATCGACAGTTCCGCCCCCCTTCGAATGCTGGTGACAACACTCGACTGGAGCGAATACGTCGGCAGGATCGCGGTCGGGCGAATCGAAGCGGGCGAGATCACATCGGGACAGACGATCGAGCTGCACCAAAAGGAAGGTGCCTCGAAAGTGAGAGTTGGCGGGCTGTTCGTTTTCGACAACCTCGGTCGGGCCGAGACCGAATCGGCGCAGGCTGGTGATATCGTTGCCATCGAGGGGCTGGACAAGGTTGAAATCGGAGACACCGTCGGTGCGGTCGATGCAGACAACCCGTTCGAGCGGCTGACGGTTGACGAGCCGACGCTTGAAATGGTGTTTTCCGTGAATTCGTCTCCGCTCGCCGGCCGTGAAGGAAAGTATGTCACGACGCGTCAGATCAAGGCGAGACTCGAGAAAGAACTGGAAAGGAACGTCGCTCTGCGAGTCGAGCTGATTCCGGGCACGGAGTCTTACGCGGTGAAGGGACGCGGCGTTTTGCACTTGGCTGTTTTGATCGAGACGATGCGTCGCGAGGGGTTCGAGTTAAGCGTCGGCAAGCCACGCGTGATCAATCGGGAAATCAACGGCAAGCCGCATGAGCCATTCGAAGCGTTACGGGTGGAAGTGCCTACCGAGTCGATGGGCCCGGTGATGGAGCTTGTCGGATTACGAAGGGGGGCGCTTGAAGAGATGACGCAGCGCGGCGAATACAGTCTGCTGCGGTTCAGCATTCCGTCACGCGGTTTGATCGGTCTCCGCACAAAAATGCTGAACGCCACCCGCGGAACGGCCGTGATTCACCACCGGTTTGACGATTATCGGCCGCTCGAAGCTGAAGTGCCCAGAAGACCTAACGGCGTGCTCGTTTCGATGGTCGGCGGGAAGACGATGCCGTTCGCCTTATTTGCACTGCAGGAGCGGAGCGAGCTCTTCGTTCCGCCGGGAGTCGAGGTGTACGAGGGGATGATCGTCGGCGAAAACGCCCGAGAATCCGACATGAACGTCAACCCCTGCCGTGAGAAGAAGCTGACCAACATCCGAGCCGCCGGGAGCGATGAAAACGTGATTTTGAAGCCTCCCCGAGACATGTCGTTGGAAACGGCTCTCGAATACATCGAGGAAGATGAGCTTGTGGAAGTCACGCCGGAGAACATCCGTTTACGCAAAATCCTGCTCAAGGAGTCCGACCGCCGCAGAAGCAACCGTCGCTAATTCTCTGAACAAAAACAGAGCGAAACGCGTAAACTTTTGCCAACGGTTCCAACCAAGCCACCGAAACTTAAAGTTCCCATGAAACGATCCATTTCTTCTTCTTGGCTGCTTCTGTTTGTCGCCGCCGTCACGTT
>JBCCOI010001080.1:0-1507 GCA_039025515.1 Planctomycetota bacterium | reverse complement strand
TTTTTCAAGAAAACGAGCGGGGATCAACGCCGATTCGCGGCACTAGCCGGTTGCGGCGAACCATGCGATGAACCGAAGTCGCGGAGTCGTCGTTTTCGAAAATGGAAAATCATGCGCCGCGACTCGGTTATCGCGGACGTTCTGCACAACAAGGATGACCTATCCCCAATCGCAAACAAAAGTTACGAATACGCGACTTGCTTGTTCTTACTGCGGGCGCCTCGCTGGCGTTTTGTTTCTGTAGGGCGAGTGGCCCGTCCTACGGACCCGTGTGGGTCGATATCGCTGCCAAGTCGTACATCGTTGCGTTGACGCTCACATGGACGCTCACCCTGCTCATTGCATTTGATTCGTCTCCTTTTCGGCATGTCGCACGATGCTCAGGCAAGAGTTGCCTCCTTTCCATTAGTGTTGCGTCGATCTTCCGTTTGATGACCGATTGGTACCTCCTGCTTCCACGGACTTCACACGGTGTGGTCGTGCGTTCAAAGTCCAACAGTCTGTTCGACAGGCTTGTGGGTGTGCTTTTTGATTTTGACAACTTTACGCCAGCGATGGCGACCGTCGTCACTTGGGTTTTCCTGTCTATGCGAGCAACTCCGGCCGGGTGGTGGCCGTCATCGAATTGGATTTCGCGGAGTGGCTTCGCAATTGGTTTGTTTTGGATCGCGTATGCACTTGTCAATGGACTGATCATTGTGCTTTCATATGAGACTAGGTCTTTGATTCTGTAACAAGGCGATGCAGAACCATGACATGCACGGAAGGACGGCTTGCGCGGTTTTTGAAGTGGAGGATCAATCGTCCGTCCTCCGTGATGTCTTCCGTTCCGCGAAATATCATCAGATGAAGACAGTTGTTTGGATCATTGTTGGGGCCGTTGGCGTTTCAGTCCTCGCTTACTTGTTTGGAATTGTGGGTTTTCACTACCCACACATAATTGTTGACGAGCCTTTTAAGAATCCAACGGAGGTGATTGGCGTCGTCGATGAACACCTCTACCTCTCCGATCTTCGCGTAATCAAACTTCATGCCAATTCCCATGAGCCGCTTGCGGAAGTGCTCTCTCAGTCCGATTACTTGGTCGATGTCATTGGGCTTGAGCCGTACGTTAGGCTTTATGCACGTAAGAACGGTGAGATTTGCGGAACATCATGGACTCAATCGATCCGAATTCCACTTTTCCCCGAGACCGTCTACCGCAATCGTCGCGAGATGATCGGTTACGGTGAGTTCGTAGACTGAGATGCAGTTCCAGCTTCTCTGGTCAACGTAGTGAGCAAGCCGCGGAACCATCGGATGCACGACGAGCCGCGGAGTCGTGGTTGCTGGAGTGGTGAATCGTTCGCCGCGGCCGCGTGATCCGTGACGTTACCCGACAGAGAACGCCATTTCGGAGAAAGCCCATGAAATCGAATGAATCACGACTGCTTGTTTTGGTAGCGATCTCGACAGTCCCCGTTTTGTCGCTTTTCGGCTGGCTCTACTGGCGGATTGAACGACCGGC
>JBCCOI010001079.1:0-1509 GCA_039025515.1 Planctomycetota bacterium | reverse complement strand
GGTTGTTGGAGTGGTTGGTCGCTTGTCGCCGCCGCGTGATCCTTGACGTTATGACAGCAGAGCAGACATGCACCACGCGTGGGGCGCAGCTGAGTGATTGTCTGGTGTATCCGACTCCGTCTCGGGTGTGCTGACGCAGCATTCCAGAAAATCACTCAGCTGCGCCCCACGCGTGGTGCATGTCTGCTCTGCTGTCATAACGTCAAGGATCACGCGGCGGCGACAAGCGACCAACCACTCCAACAACCGCGACTTCGCCGCTCGTCGTGCATCCGTTGGTTATCGGTTACTGATCTGGCCCTGATCTGGAATCAACGCTCTCTTTGCCGATATCGGACTCATACGCAATTATCGCCGGTCGCAGCACAACTGCGTACAGGACGACCAAGATGATTGTAAAACCAATCCCTGTAAGCAGCATCCTGAACATCGACTCAACGAAACCGGGCTGGGGTTGAAACGAGTTTCGCCAATCTGTAAGGATGCTAGCGAACAATACGTATGGCAACGTCATCCCAAAAAACCACTTTGAAATGCGCCCTTTATCGACATACTCTCCAACGTCCTGCGATACCCGTAAGCGACGTAAGGTTTGTCTAACCCATTGATTTCGCATTATTTGTCAATGCTTGGCGACGACGAACGACATCCGTACAAAAACGAATCTGAAGTACCAAATCCGATAACGACGGCGATCACCGGGCCGCGGCAATAGACATTGATTTCAGATTCCGCGCGGCCCGCGGCTCCGTGTGAATCGCATTGTTATCCCAAGACAGAGTTCATCGCCGGGAGTATTGATTAATGACTCGATAATCGAGATGGCATCGGCCGCCCGCTGTCACTGTGACCAGTTGCCGCCATTGTCCCAGTCGTACATGGCAGAGAAGGCGATCGTCGCGACTTCGAGCTTCCGAGAATTGCTTCGAAATACTCCGAAGGAATCTCCATACCTAGTTGGCTGTTCCCAGTATGCAATACGTCGGTCATTTGAGTAAAGATGGAAGGCGGTATAGATCGGGCAAATCCAATTCTTGAGTCTACCGACGACACGGTACCCAACGGACTGCGGTTTTGTCCAACGCCAAAATGCGTTCGATTCTTGTATGCGATCTCCCGACATGATGGAATTATTTTCGCTGGAAAGCGTGGCAGGAAATCCGGAACCTTTCGACACAAGTGAAAAGTGATTCGGTGCATCGACAACATCGAATGCCTTAGCCCATGCTTGACGAACGTCACCAAACTCAACCTTCGTGTCATCGTCGACGCGAAAGATGAAGAGGGTCGATGCAACACGTGTCAGCGTGAAGCGAAGCAATCCATCGCGTGCCTTCTCAGATTGCATTTGAGCTCGCAAACGTGGGATAACGGTACGGATCACGCGGCCGCGGCGAATGATTCACCACTCCAACAACGAAAACTCCGCGGCTCGTCGTGTATCCGATGGTTATGACACGCTTTCGGTCCGCTCGGTGGTCGGCCAAATGCACCTATTCGCCATGGCGT
>JBCCOI010001078.1:0-1515 GCA_039025515.1 Planctomycetota bacterium | reverse complement strand
GACCTTGGATGCGTTCCCTCCGGCGGCACGCATGGCGACGGCGGTCACGCCACGATACGCACTTTCCTGCACGGAACCGTTAATGCTGTCGGCTGGACAGCTTGCGAAGGACCACGATGCGATCATTCAAACCCATCTGGCCGAAAACACGGATGAGTGTCGTTTGGTCAGCGAAGCGTTCGGCGGTGCCCGCTACGTCGATGTCTATGAAAACGTCGGACTCTTGGGCCCCCGAAGCTTGTTCGGTCACGGAATCTATTTGGATGATCAAGACCGAAGAAAGCTTGCCAGTTCGGGAAGCATGATTGCACATTGTCCCACCGCAAATTCGTTCCTCAGCAGCGGGACGATGGATCGACGCTCACACTTCAGGTCTCAACTCGGTATGACCCTCGGCAGCGACATCGGTGCCGGCTATGAACGCAGCATGGTGAGGGTTGCACGTGCGATGATCGATGCCGCGATGCGACTTTCGAAGGACCCATCACATTTTCCGTCCGCAGCGGAAGCTTGGTGGCAGATCACTCAGGGAAACGCTTCCGCGATGGGTTGGACCGATGTCGGTCGAATCGAAATCGGTGCTTCGGCGGATGTGTTGTGCATCGAGCCGGATATTCCGTGGCTTAAGGCAACCGACCCGCTCGCGATGTTGCTCTTTGCCTGGGACGATCGCTGGATCCAACAGACCTTCCTTCAGGGACGCGTCTCTTACCAAGGCTAGTCTGCGTGGCGATGCGGAGTGGTGGTGGAATGGTCTGCCGCATTTTCGTCGCCCGAGGGCTCCTCGATGACGGCCTACATCTCTTGCCTTTCATCGTTGCGGTGTTTGTAGGCTGCTATCAAGAGAGCTTGGCGAACGCCGATGCGGCACGAGCAGTGTCTGGTCCGCCGCATTTTCGTCGCCTGGAGGCTCCTCGATGACGGCCTACGTCTTGTGTCCTTCGTCGTTGCGGTGTTTGTAGGCCGCTATCAAGAGAGCTTGGCGAACGCCGATGCGGCATGAGGTACTGCCTGGTCTGCCGCATTTTCGTTGCTTGAAGGCTCCTCGATGACGGCCTACGTCTTGTGTCCTTCGTCGTTGCGGTGTTTGTAGGCCGCTATCAAGAGAGCTTGGCGAACGCCAATGCGGCATGAGGTACTGCCTGGTCTGCCGCATTTTCGTCGCTTGAAGGCTCCTCGATGACGGCCGACGTCTTGTCCCCTTTGTCGTTGCAAAGGGGATTCAACGATTGGAATATCCGTCGGGTCCGCCGATGGGAGGTTGGTGCGAGTAATCGATCACCCGCCACTGGTCATCAGACTGTTTTTGAAACGTGAGGATTAACCTGCGTACAACGGGAACATTCTTCATCCCGCCACGAGCCATACTGGCGGTGACCGCGGCGTCCAGATCAACTGTTGCCTCAGGCGGGTCGCTACCATCGACCATTCTGATTTGGATATTGCGGGCGCGAGCTCGCTCGAATGTGAATTTCGGCAGTTCCGCCAAAGCTCGCGCCTTCGTTTCCGGATCCG
>JBCCOI010001077.1:0-1520 GCA_039025515.1 Planctomycetota bacterium | reverse complement strand
AGGTGAGGGGCTCCGAGTCGCTGACGTCGGCACCGGCACGGGCGCGATCGCGATTGCCCTCGCGATTCATCTGCCGGGCTGCCAGGTGGTCGCTACCGACATTAGCGAACCGGCGTTGGAAGTTGCACGATGGAATGCCGAGCAACACGGCGTCTCCGAACGCATCACTTTTGTGGAGTGCGATTTGCTCGAAGGTGTGAGCGGCGATTCCTTTGACCTGATCTGCAGCAACCCGCCGTACGTCAGCGAAGCAGAGTTCCTCGAGTTGGATCAAGGCATCCGAGAATATGAACCGCGAACGGCCCTGGTCGCCGGTGACGATGGTACCGAGCTGATCAAACGCTTGCTGGCAGAAGGTTATCTGATGCTCAGCTCAGGCGGCAGGCTCATCATCGAACTGAGCCCGATGATCGCGGACGTCTGCCAAGACTACGTCGAACAGATCGCGGAATTGGACGATCTGCGATTCATTAAAGATCTTGCCGGCAATCAAAGAATTCTTTCTGTATCGCGATCGACTTAAGTCGCCCATCGGTTCCGCCCGAGGGAAACGTGTCAAAATCGATCGGACGTAGCCGACCGGCGACAACCATCGATCGCCCGTTCCTAAGCCAGGGACGGGCGAGGCAGAAGCTATCGTCCGCTATCGTCGGGCTTCTCGCGAAGTGCAAATTTGCCGAAACGAAATCCCTCTTCGTCGAACAACGTCGTGATCTGTTCTTTGAGGGGTTCCTTGGCAATCTCCTTCGCGCAGTCGGCACACAGCAAAGTGACTTTGACGCCAGCAATCGTGATCACCACCGAGTCTTCGTCCGGTGCCTCGCCACTCAGCGGGCAGGCATGCTGAACGTACTGACCCGTTCGAACCAACTGGTGGTTCGCGAAAGCTTCAAAGCTCTTCGGGTCATGCTCGAACTTCTTTGCCGCGCCGGCACTACTGAAAAAGATTCGGGCCTCCTTGTAGACAACCGAGTGGTCCATCTCGACGGTCTTTGAGGGCTCAATGAAGCAGCGGACCTTCTCAATCTGCTTCGGCGTAACCTCAGGTAACGAAGTTGCAATGTCTTTGCCGAAAGAAGCGCCTACGAAGATCGCAAGCAGGCAACACGTTAAAACTGTTCGTACCACGTCGCGCTCGCTCCGTTCAAAAAATCTTCCGAGCCTTCAACCAGTAGCGGAAGCAGCCAAGGCATTCGCAACCGCAACGAACAAAAGTTGAGCCGGACTGCGCACGCTGGTGTACCGGCTTCAGCCGGCCTGGACTCTGGTTAAGCCGACTGAATGAAGGATACACCAACCACCATTATTGAATCATCGGAGTTGGCCACGGTTGTACCCAAGAAACCGGGGCTATCGCCCATCGGCTCAGGCGGCGCGTAACCCAGTCCAAAAAGATGACGCGGCAAACTCCAGCGAAGAGCGGCTTACGACTCTTTCTTCAGCGCGAACTTGCCGGCCTTGAAACCCTTCGCACCAAACACGGTTTCGATTTGCTCGGCGAGTTCCAACTTGGCAACTTT
>JBCCOI010001076.1:0-1522 GCA_039025515.1 Planctomycetota bacterium | reverse complement strand
CTTCCCAGTCGCTGCTCGCTTGGCCCATCTTCTGCTTCAATTTGGTTATTCTGAATCTCGGTAATGATTGCTTCCAGCCGGTCGGCGATGCTCAGCACATTGGTTGTCATTTGCTTCTCATTCCGTTGCGACTGCATCAATGTTTTGCGATCTTCAGCGGTAATCTCCTCACCCGCAGTCAGCGCAGCTCTGAAGGCTTCCGACTCTGTCAATATATCCTCCTGGCGCGTGAGGATGCTCTCAAATTCCTGACGCAATTCCTTTTCGCGTCTCAGCAAGTTTTCTCGCAACTCTTCTTCGCTGACCACTCGCAAGAGAAACTTGGCTGACTTGCCTGTCTTTCGTCCCGAAACCCCATCGTTGTCGTCCGCTTCAATCTCAAAACCGAAGCCTGAGCCTTCCGGAACCTCTAAATCCGCAAGGTTGACCGTATCTTCAAATGCGAATTCCATGCTTCCGATCGCGGATTCCGGAAGCTCAATCTGGCTGGTTCCCGTTTCTGTTGTGCTGTCGGCGTTGTCGATTCGCCATTCGAATTGGATTCTCGATGCGGTAATGCCAAAGTCGTCGGAAATGTCACACTGATAGGGAATCTTTGCGGTGGGCAGCACCATTCCACCGACGCCGATCAACTGTGCGTTGACAACGGGAGCAAGGTCCGGCGTGTGCTTCAACGTGAATTGCAACTCGCCTTGCGAACGCAACGGAACAAATGTATGCGTGGATGGATTCCAGATCTCTTCGACATCCTCCAGCTCAATCCGATAAGTCTCCGCAGCGGCAGTGGCGGGGTCCAGTTCCAAGCTCAATCGTTGGTCTCCGTCAAGATTCAGCGGAAGTGGCTTTTCACCTGCGACAAGCGTCGCACTCGACACGGGCTTATTCGTTGTCCCAGTCACTGAAATCTTGGTCCCCTTGAGCACGTAATAGGGGCCCTCGCCCTTTGGCAGTGTCCGCTCGGGAAGTCCGGAATATTCCGGAGGCGTGGCCTTGAGCCGGAGACTTTCAATCGCTGGCCTGGCCAGTAATCGAACGGGAAGCCAATCGGTTCGGGATCTCCCGGCCCGCGCGCGAACTTCAAGCGGGGATGTCACGCGTTTTAGCATCACCCGAAACTCGCGATTCTTTTCAAAGCGTTCGGCGCGTTCCGTGCGTGTGCCTCCACCTTCGATTCGCACATCAACGTCAAGTGTGGAAGGCATTGCCACATCTTTGCTGGTCATGCGTACGACCAACGGCCAATTGCTACCGTGAGGCACCGAGATCGCGCCATCACGGACACCGGCAAACTCAAAGAACGTATGAATCTCCCAAGCTTTCTCGCTGAGCAAGATGTTTCGCTGGAACCAAGTTCGCATTGGTGCCGCAGTCACAACCGATACGGCAACGCCAACTAACGCAAGAGAAGACAACGCGAGCAAAAAGCGGTTGACGTTCAATCGTCTCTCGTCAAGAACTCGCCCGACGTCAAACTCATTGATACGGTCCAATCCTTGGCGAATCGTGGCGTCCACCAGCGACG
>JBCCOI010001075.1:0-1531 GCA_039025515.1 Planctomycetota bacterium | reverse complement strand
GTCGGTGACATCCCAAACTCCCCCCAACCCCGGCAATAGCTTACCGCTGTCCTTCACCGCGGATTCACGTTTGAACAGCGATTCGCCCAAATCACCCACCATCCCGCAGATCGCCAAGGTTGGTCCGAGCAACACCGCCCCAAAGAGGGGTGAAGCGAGTGCTCCGCTCTGGGAATCAGCTTCCGGGAACAGCCATTTGAGGCAGCAGTAAGCCAAAATCGTGGATGACGCAATTCCGCCAATCGCCCCCTCGATCGTTTTTCCGGGCGACAATCGCGGAATCAACTTGTGACGCCCGAGTAGCTTCCCAGAAAAATAAGCGCCTGAATCGGCCACTTTGGTGACGGCAACCATCGTGATCAAAGCTGCGAAACCGAATTTTCCGTCGGTTTGATCCGCATGCATCGTCCTCAGGGCGACCAGCATCGCCATCGGCATACCGACATAGATGGAGACAAACACTGCGGTGCAGGTTCGTCGAATTGCCTGTCCCAGATCGGCTTCCGGCTCTTTGCCGTAGGTTCGGATCTCGGCCAGCAGAACGACGAACACGACGACGTTGGCGGAAAGCACAATCCAGCCGAGCCGACCGATGGGGCAGTCGGCCGGGTAAGGTTCTTCGCTAAACGCCCAGAGGAAAGGTACCGCCGTCGAGGCGGCGATCAAGCTGCCACCTATCACCGCGATCATCGGTCGAATCGGGTGCCCGGCACTTCGAAGCATCGACGCCATCTCCCAGGTTGTTCCCGTAGCAAAGAACATCAGGAGTGGCAGAAGCCAAACCCCGGGCGCTTTCGCAACCGGTCTGTTGTAGTCGAGCCAAAAGAGCGCGAAGGCGATGCTGATCAAGATCGCACTGGAAAGCAAACGATGCTTCAGCATGTCGCGATCCTCGGTCTGTTCCAAGCAACCATCATTGGCCGACGGAAAGGCCTCCGAATCGCCGTTCACGATTTCCAAACTCGCCGAGCGCTTTTTCGAATTCGGCTCGATCAAAATCTGGCCAGCAGGTTTCGGTCACCCATAGTTCGGAGTATGAAATTTGCCAGAGCAGAAAGTTGCTGACGCGAAGATCACCGCCGGTACGAATCATTAGATCCACGTCGGGCAAGTCGCTCGTGTAGAGATGCTTGTTCAATACCTCTTCATTGATTGTGTCAACGTCAAGCCTCCCGGCGATGGCCTCTTCCGCGATCTGTCTGGCAGCCATTGCGATCTCGGCGCGACCGCCATAGTCAATCGCCAAAACCAATTGCGTTCCCTGATTGCCCGCCGAAAGCTCCAGCGTCTCGTTCATCTCCTTCAACACGGCGTCGGGGAGTCGATCCCGGCGGCCGATCACGCGTAGGCGAAGACCCTGATTCATGATCAATTCGCGTTCCTCGACCAAATACTGCTGGAGCAATTGCATCAAGGCATCCAGTTCCGCCTGCGGACGTTTCCAGTTCTCGCTCGATAAACAGTAAAGCGTCAACGCTTCAATGCCCCGCTCGGTGCAGGTTTCGCTGACCATTCTCACGGTGTCGACACC
>JBCCOI010001074.1:0-1534 GCA_039025515.1 Planctomycetota bacterium | reverse complement strand
TCAGGAAGAAGAGTTGCGCATGGCGCTGGTCGATGGCCAGCGGCTCTACGACCTCAACATAGAGCTACCCTCTCAGGCACGTAAAAAGGCCAATATCTACAAAGGCAAAATCACCCGCATCGAGCCCAGTCTCGAAGCGGCGTTTGTCGACTATGGCGCAGAGCGCCACGGTTTTCTGCCCTTCAAGGACATCTCTCCCGAGTACTACATCAAAGAGCCGTCCGACAAGAATCGCGTATCGATTCGCGATGTGTTGAAGGAAGGCCAGGACATCGTCGTCCAGATCGAGAAGGAAGAACGCGGCAACAAAGGTGCGGCGCTAACGACATTCGTCAGCCTCGCTGGTCGCTTCCTCGTTCTGAAACCCAACAAACCGAAATCGGGTGGCGTATCTCGTCGGATCACCGGAGAAGATCGCGAGGAGATTCGCGAAGCCCTTTCTTCTTTGGATATTCCTGACGGCATGAGCGTGATCGTGCGCACCGCCGGCATCGACCGAACCCCCGAAGAACTCGAGTGGGATTTGAACAATCTGTTTTCGGTGTGGGAAGCCATCAAGAAGGTGGTTGTTGCCAAGGCATCGCCATTCCTGATTTATCAGGAAAGCAACGCAGTGATTCGCTCATTGCGCGACTACCTCTCCAACGAGATCGGCGAGATCCTTGTCGATGCCGAGGACCCTTACGAGCAAGCCAAGGAATTCATCGAATCGGTGATGCCGCACAACGCGAATAAGCTGAAGCGCTATTCCGATCCGGTCCCGCTGTTCACGCGCTACCAAATCGAATCTCAAATCGAGACGGCGTATGCGCATAGTGTGAGTCTCCCATCGGGTGGCTCCATCGTTATCGATATCACCGAAGCGTTGATCTCTATCGACATCAACTCGGCGCGTGCGACCAAGGGCGCGGATATCGAAACCACCGCATTCAACACCAACCTTGAAGCTGCGGATGAGATTGCGCGACAGCTGCGTCTGCGCGACTTGGGTGGTTTGGTTGTAATCGATTTCATCGATATGAATGCATCGAAAAACCAGCGCGAGGTGGAAAACCGTTTGCGTGCGGCGGTGAAGGCCGATCGTGCGCGCATCCAGATCGGTAAGATCTCACGTTTCGGATTGCTGGAAATGTCGCGGCAGCGTCTGAGCCCATCACTCGGTGAATCAACGCATCAAGTCTGCCCGCGCTGTGATGGTATGGGAGTGTTCCGGTCAATCGAATCACTCGCGTTGGCGATTCTCCGCGTGCTCGGCGAGGAAGCTCGCAAGGAGCGCACCTCAAAAGTCATCGCGCAGCTCCCGGTCGACGTTGCCACTTACCTATTTAACGAGAAACGCGACTGGGTTCAGAAGCTCGAAGCACGACACGGCACCCAGTTCATCCTGTGTGCAAATGCCGCGTTTCAGACACCCAAGTACGAAATCCGTCGAGTGCGTGATGACCAGGTGGAGTTGGCTGAAAACACCGGCAACAGCGTACAGCTAACGGAAACCGTGGTTGACGAATCGATTACTGAATGGGGTGGTGAGAAG
>JBCCOI010001073.1:0-1535 GCA_039025515.1 Planctomycetota bacterium | reverse complement strand
TTGGTTCCGGCACGGGCAAACGGGCGCCTGTTTCAAGATCCATCAAGCGATATCGATCGACTTTCTCAGTCTTCGACCAGAGCGTATTTGAGCGCTGATAAATCACATACCGCCCGTCCGGCGAGAGCACGGGATCATTGAGATGATGGATGCTCAGAAAATCGCGCGGGGTCATGCCTTTTGCCGCCTCATCGGAACTCGCGAAAGGTCCAATGAGCAGGACTGACAAAGCAAGCAATAATAAGGTGCGGGACATTGGCGTCTGCTCCGGATCTGGAGATTGGCAGGTTTGGGAGATGGCGAGCCTGTTGGAGGAAACAGGCTCGCCACAGTGGACGTCAAATTCGCTTTAGAAACGAATTCTCGTGCCGACAAAGAATTCCCGCCCGACAACATCATTCAGGGGTGTGATGATGTTCAGCGAACTACCAGTATCCAGGCCGGTCGGTACAATTGGTCCAAGGTCGTCGAACAGGTTGTTTACGCCGCCATAGATCCGGTACTGATTATCGTCACCCCAGGTGTAGGACATGAAGATTCGGTGGAAATCCTGTCCATCGACTTCGAAGAAACGGTCATCATCAGGACTTGGATCATTGAGAAGGTCATCGACCCCACCCCCGATATAGGTCACAGTATAGCTCGCAACGAAGCCGCTCAGATCATACCGCAGGCGGAGCCGCCATTCGTCTTCAGCGTCGCCGATTTCTCCGAGCGGAGACGTGGTCAATTGCGTGTCGCCAATACCTGTGAACGTCACTTCCTGATCGAGATAGTGGGTGTACCGGAAATCAGCATTGAATTCGCCAGGCACGGTCGGGATTTCGAAATCGTAGAGTGCACTGACATCAATCCCGGCGACCTTCTCCTCGTTCAGGTTTTCCTGGAAATTGATGACTTCGGTGACTTCACCCGTCGCCGGATTTCGAGTGATCACATCGCAGAACCGATTATTCGGGAAGTCTGCAGATGAGTAGCAGAGATCCACAGTGTTCTGGGTCGAGATGGCGGTGATCGCATCCTCGATTTCGATCTGATAGTAATCCGCAATCAGGGTGAGATTAGGAATGAAGCTCGGCTCATAAACCGCACCGATCGTGAACGTATCAGCGGTTTCCTCTTTCACATTCGGATTACCGGAGTTTGGTCCATTGACCGAGCCAGGTGCATCGAAGCCATCAACCGGATCGAACAGTTCGGGATCGGCAAAATAGGCCTGGATGCCAGCTTCGGACAGGCAGTTCGCCGAAACGATTGCCAGATCAGCATTTTCGCCACCATCTCCGTCGGGTTGATCAATACCTGTTCCGTCAGGTTGCAGACCTTCGCATGGGTCGGCCAAATTGTCTGAGTCCTGACGAGGCGGTGAGAACAGTTCGGTCAGGCTCGGTGCCCGTTGCGAGCGAGAATATTGCGTGCGGAACCGAATATCCTCAATCGGTGCCCAGACAGCGCCGACATTGTAAGAGAAGATTGTACCAATCGAATTGTAATCGCCGACGCGTCCAGCGGCTTGCAAGTTCAGTTGATCGCGC
>JBCCOI010001072.1:0-1538 GCA_039025515.1 Planctomycetota bacterium | reverse complement strand
GTCTTCAGCTGCTCAAGCGCTGAAAACCAGATCATGGCTGTCAGCAATGACGCAAGCGCGATCAACACGCGCATTCAAGCGATGGGGGAAGAAAACCTCACATCGGTCTACATGGGCGTAAAATGGGGTGTGGCGATGCTCGATCCCGCCATGCAACCGGTGATCACGGGGCTCATTTCGGACAACCTCGTCCCAGGCCTCTTTGCTGGTCTGCCCCGCGCCTATGATCCATCGTCGGTTGTGAAGGTTGTTGTTGTGATGTCCGACGGTGCAAACACTTGGCTCCCACGGATGGACGATGCTGACTACCTTGGGCCCAACGACGGGCTTACCAGCCACAACTACTGGAAAGATCACCGCCCGAGCTTTTCCGACAACTGCACCGAAACAGGTGGCGCGGACGACGAGGCATATCGCGCAAACGACAATGGCTGTGACAACAGTGATGGCGAATTCATCACCTACAATGGTATCTCGACCCTCGACGCCAGTGGCAACAACATCAAACGCGGCGATGCTCGTCTTTTCGAGATTTGCAAGGCGGCGCGGAATGAAGGTGTCGTCATCTACTCCATCGGGTTTCTCGCGGGTAACAACGCGAACCGTGCCTTGCGCGAGTGCGCCGGAACGGCAAGCCGCTTCTTCAATGCGACAGCTGACAATCTGCAAGAATCGTTCGATGCGATCCTCGACGACATCGAAAAACTGAAGCTGACGAACTGAGGCGTAGCCATGTCAATTCTCAAACGCTTCAAAGCCTATCGGCGTAACGAAGACGGGTCGAGCACCGTCGAGTTCGTCATCATCTTCCCGGCCGTGATCGCCCTCGTGTTTGGCGTGATCGAATCCGGCTGGCTGATGACCCGCTACATGATGCTCGACCGCGGTCTGGACATCACCGTTCGGGAACTCCGCCTGGGCCTCATGACCAACCCGACCCACGACAACATCCGAAACAGCATCTGCTTGCACTCCAAGATCCTTCCGGCATGCGAGACGACGCTGATTGTCGAACTGGTCCCGCTTGATGAGTTTAACCCCCGTGCGAATTGCTACCCGCGAAATGAGATCGTCCCGGCCCCTGTGCTTAACGTAGATCCGACTAAGAACTTGCGGTCGACCAACATGTTCATCCGCGCCTGTTCGAACGTTGATCCGATGCTGCCCGGCCTCGAGTTTGGCCTTCTGCTGCCAAAGGACTCGGCCACCGGAGCACATCAGATGATTTCCTATTCCGCCTTCCGTAACGAGCCGATCTGATGATGAACCTCCGTGAAAAACTGAGCCGACTGATCCGCAACGAAGAGGGTGCGGTCTCCGTCGAATTTGTCCTCGTGTTCCCGATCCTGGCGCTTTGGCTGGGTGCGAGCTTTGTCTGGTTCGACGCCTTCCGGGCCAAAAGCCAGATGTCGAAGATCGCCTACACGATCTCGGACATCGCGAGCCGATTTGACGATGAGACCACAGAAGCAGACTTGGAGGAGTTGTTTCTGACCCACAAGCTGTTGCTGCCACAGCGACGGACGTCTGAGGGTTGG
>JBCCOI010001071.1:0-1540 GCA_039025515.1 Planctomycetota bacterium | reverse complement strand
GGTTACCGCACAGCTGACTGTCATTTGCGTTTGGGGTACGCTTGTCGAAGGCTCATTCTGGATTCGACTCCCTTGGACCCTTCTGCTTTTGGTTATTTCCTGGTGCGGATTCGCCTGGGGAATTCAACTTGAACGCGGGCGAAATGTCGATTCGATGCTTCCCGTGGCGTTCTTCTGGACAATTGGATTTCTCACCAGCTTCGTACCGCTGAAAATCGCCGCGATGGGTTTTCGTTGGCGAATTACCGGTCAGTCAACGCGATCCGAGGTACTCGACCGGGACGGGAGATACTCGATACGAGACATGATGCTGGGAACACTCCTTCTTGCCATATCAATGGCTATCGGACGAGTCATGCTGGTCGGAGAAGAAGAGATCGATTTTGGTACGGCGTTCATCATGCTGAATGAGCCCGGTGCGATTCTAACCCTCGCAGTTTTCGGAGTCGTGAGCCTGCTTGTAAAGATGCCGTGTATCTGGATTGCACTCGGCGCAGAACGGGAAAAGGCCCCTTCGTATATCGTTCTTTGGACCTTCTACTGTGTCTTGCTCGCGGCTGTGGAGATCTTGATTTTTATCGCGATTGTCGGCGGCCCGCCGGGTGATGTTTTGGTTGAACTCTGTGGCGGCATTGTTCTCGGACACCTAGTGATGGGCGCCGTCACGCTATTCGTTTGTCTCTGTTTACGTGGCCTCGGGTACAAGCTGGAGAGGGCGATCTGTCGAACAGATGGAGCTCAGTTTTGAACGCCGATGGTTCCAAGATGGAGACGCTGCTTTGAACTTGGTTTGACGGTAACCTTGGTTTGCCCATTCGATAAATCGCCGGGCGAGGGGAAACCATCTCCGTCCATATCCACAACGGCCGTGATGAAGTAATCACCGGGATGAAGATAGGTGAAGTTGAACTCGTTTTGATTTGCCGCCAGCTCTGGAAACAGCAAGAGCGTGTTCAATAGCTCTTCGCGAATGTAACCGTACCGCTTGATGAACTTTCCTCGCGAGTCGACCAGGGCGTCACGCGATAGGTAGAGCAAGACTTTCTTATCTTCGGTACCTGGCACCCGTTCAAAGGTGATCTCCAACTGCGACAAAAACGGCATCTGATCGATACGCCGAGGGTCATTCGCGAGCTTCCCCAATTGGACCAACCCTTCGTCCGCGCCTTCCCAAATGTATGTCGCCGACGTTTGCGGATACTTGTCGGTCCATGTCGGCTTGGGAAATCCGCCGGAAAGATCAAAGTCGACAACGTTGTTTGGGAAACCGACCGCCTTCGCTGCTTCTTCAGCGAGTTCGGCGTGCATCCGCCGGGCGCGAAATGCCATGTGTGGTTTCGGCGCTGTGAGTCCAAACCGACTCGTGTACGCATCGAATTGAATCGCGTCACCGCGAAACGTTAGCTCCATGTACATGATCCCGCTTCCGCCATACGCGTCGACCAAACGATAATACGCCCAGTCGCGTCCATACTTGACCTCTTCGAGGACGAAGTAGCTTGTTCGGTAGATTCCGTTCAGAAGACCTCCGTTTCTAGCC
>JBCCOI010001070.1:0-1545 GCA_039025515.1 Planctomycetota bacterium | reverse complement strand
GATCGGTCATCGCCGGTGAGGATCATCATGTCGCGATCACCTTCGGCGAAGAAGGCCTGCGTCTCTACGTCGACGGACGGACCGCCGATGGTGAGATCGAATTCGATCAAGGCATGCAGCTCAATACGAACAGCCTAATCTTGGGAGCCAGCACCGTCCGACGCGACGGCGATCGTCCAAACCTTCGTGACGCGTTGGAAGGCACGATCGAAGCGTTCGATGTCTATCCAAGTCAACTATCACCTTTCGAGATCGCTGAGCTCGTCGGTGTGAATCTCGGAGGACTTGAGACTCCGACCGAGATCGACGGAGTACTTTTAGGTACCGATGCGGGTGAGTCTCTCAGCGGATCGAATGTGAACGGCAGCTATGGTGACGACGAGATCGACGGCACCTCGGAAGACGACGTGCTCGATGGCGGCCACGGTGAAGACATCATCCGCGGTGGCGAAGGTGATGACCTGCTGATCAGCCGATCGGACGCTCGGGAGCCGCAAATCGCGCAGGATTATGACCCCGAGGACGATGATCCCTACAGCGAAATCAATCCGACGACCCGCACACTTTACGAAGAACAGCCCATCGCAGCGGACGATTTGCTGATCGGCGGTCCGGGTGCGGATACGTTTCGTTTTGAAGTGCTGATCAACGCCAAGGAACGTTTTCTATTCGAGCACACGCATAACAACGGGCACATCCATTGGCACGGCGTGGCCGGTGAGAACAATCTGGTCCACGACCACTGGGTCGATGCACTCGGCGACGAAGTCATCGCCGATTTCGACCGCGCGGAAGGTGACCGGATCGAAGTCGTCGGTCACACCGTGGATGTCTACGAGCTGGTTCACTTAGACAGCGATGACGACGGTGTGCTGGACGCATCGCGACTCTATGTTCAATCAAATCAAGGCAACGCTGGCGCCCACAATCGTGACCAACTTGGAACAATCACGGTCTACGGCGACCTGGTGCGTTGGGATGACGTCTTGGTCGATGCGGGCCCGGCTTACGGGATTGTGGACACGATCGGTGAGTTGACCGAGGCTCTTACGCCACGAGTCTATTCGCCGGTGGTCACGCCTGGAGAATCGCGATGGCTTGAAGCGGACGTCGACGAAGCTCCTTTGCCACCGGGGGCGATCTTCTCGGTCGGGCAGTCCGTGGACTTCAACGGTGAGAAATCCGATCACATTCAAATTCCCCACGACGAGGACTTCGCGCTTGCCGAAGGCACGTATGCCTTGGCGTTTAGCGTGGATGAAACCGATGGTCGGCAAACGTTGCTCAGCAAAGACCATCGCAATTATCAGGATGGCGGTCACCTAACCGCTTGGGTAAACGATGATCGGGTAGAAGTTCGCTACCAGAGCGAGAGCAAAAGTGAGACCGTGCGTTCCGCAGTCGGATCGGTCATCGCCGGTGAGGATCATCATGTCGCGATCACCTTCGGCGAAGAAGGCCTGCGTCTCTACGTCGACGGACGGACCGCCGATGGTGAGATCGAATTCGATCAAGGCATGCAGCTCAATACGAACAGCCTAATCT
>JBCCOI010001069.1:0-1550 GCA_039025515.1 Planctomycetota bacterium | reverse complement strand
GTTGGCCTTTGAACGGACCAACGGCACCACGTTCACGGTCGTGCTTGAACCGCAAGTCTCAAAATGGATCGGTATCCAAACCACAGTCGGTTCGGTCACCGACTTGGTGGAGAACGGCCCCGCGGAAAAGGCCGGGATGCTTGCTGGGGATTTAGTTGTCTCGATCGACGGGTCGCCCGTTCGCGACGCGGATGAGTTGCTGTTGAAGTTGGCAGACCGAACGGCGACGCGGTTTGTGGTCCGTCGCGGTGACGAAACGGTTGAAATCGAAATCAAGCCCGATGGTTCTTTGCAAACGCTGCCGCCGGCAGATGGTGTTGGATTCAAGGCAGCCAACAACGCCTACGGGTTTGCGATCGAAATGCCTGCCGTGGTCGCTGACTTCGATCGTGCGTTGACGTCCAAGGGTGAGGCTCTGGAAAATGGTGCGAAGCTACGTGAAGTCCAGCTCTTAAACGCAGAGGCGCTGCCCGATCTCTATCGAGAGAAACGCCTCTCAGGCATCATCAAGCAACTCGAAGAGGGGTGGAAGTTTGACGAGACGCAGACGTTTGCTTCGTTCATGGAGGCATTACAGTGGCTGCCCGTCGGTACGCCGTTCCGTGTCCTCGCGGAACAGCCTTCTGGCAAGATCGCCGAACTCGAACAACGCATCGAGTACAGCTCGAAAAATTGCTTCGACCGTGGGTTGCAATTCAAGGGCGCCGAAAAAGTTCAAACGGCGACGGGAGTGAAGGAAGCCGCCCAGCTTGGCGTCCGTGAGGCGAAACGGCGGCTCGGCGACGTGTTCCGATTTCTCAAAATGGCTTCCAGAGGGCAGGTATCCGCCGATCAGGTCGGTGGACCCTTGAAGATCGCACAAGTGGCCGGCTACGAAGCCGAACGTGGCATCTCAAAGCAGTTGCTGTTTCTGACGATGCTCAGCATGAACCTGGCGATTCTAAATTTTCTGCCGATCCCCGTACTCGATGGAGGACACATGGTGTTCCTCGCTGTCGAGGCAATTATGGGACGCAGGGTAAACGAGGAGCTGGAAATGAAACTGACAATGGTTGGTGCGTGCATGCTTCTCGCCCTCATGATCTTTGTTTTCTACAACGATCTCATGAGCTTCTTTTAGGCACGCGGAAGCAGCGATGGTGCGCGCGCATCGCGGATCGTCAAACTGCCGTTCTCGCGAGTCCGGCGAGTGCTTTCGAATGCAAGTCGATTATTCAGGCTGTGACGTTGCGCCGGATCCTTCGTGTTAAGACTTTGGTTCTTGTTGCCCGCAACAGTCTTGGTGTACGTCCGAGCGTCTGGGTTCAAGAAGCCAATCCTTGGGGTTTCTTGTTTCAGCACGCGGGGAACGACGATGAACCCTGTGTTCGATTATCCCTCGAATCGAGTTTCAGCTGACGCCGACCCTCCCAACGTCGGTTGAGACCGCGGCGCGAAGGAGCATCGACGTCTGTCGTCCTGACCGGACATTCAGATCAGATCACTGCGCAGCACAATGCAAAGCGATCTCCTGAAACCGGAGAGACAGACGTCGATGCTCGGCCCGTGGT
>JBCCOI010001068.1:0-1551 GCA_039025515.1 Planctomycetota bacterium | reverse complement strand
GCGACAACTTCCACGCCGACCGAGGCATCAAAGCGGTCACCGAGAACCAATCCTGTGGGACGTTCGGGACTGGCAACGCCGCGAGAGGGATCAGCCGGATGAGCGTACTTGGCGTATTTATTGACGCGGACGCGAAGTTCCGGGCGAACCCACTCGAGCGTTTCCACTTCGTCATAGCCGATCAGCTTCAGGCCTTCGCGTTTGCCTTCGGGAAGGTCAATGATCCGCTCAACGCGTGGCAGGTGCTCGGGAAATTTGCGATCGTCCTTGCGAGGCCGCTTCGGCTTGCGACTGATCTTTTCTTGTTCCGCCTCGGCGACGACTTGCTCCGCTTCGCGAACAGCTTCCTCAAGCGCGCTGACTACCTCAGGTGTCGCTTCCTCGCCTAGATCAAGATAGAGCTGGCCTTCACCGTCGGTGCGGCGTTCACTCTTGCGACCGAAGAGTTGCTGAAGCAGTTTTTCAACCCTCAGCGTGAGCTCGGTGTTCTTCTCTTCCAGCCGTTCGTTGTGGCTCTTGAGCTCGAGAACCGAGTGCGCTTGCTCTTCGACTTGCAACTGCAGCGTTGCGACCAGTCGGCGAAGAGACTCGGCGTCCTCGGGCAGTGATACATTTTTGTTTGGCTTCTCGTCCATGATGCATCTTTATACGCATCATGAACGAAAATGGTTTCGATCAAGCGACTTTCATTCGCTTGCGTCTTGTCTTGGCCGAGTTGAGGGACACTCCGGCGATCCACATCGCCAGCTCCACCGAGTCGATCATGACATGTGCCTGACCGTCTTGAGACTTTGGCAACTCAACAGTCCCCTGCTCAAGCCGCCGGTACCAAAGCGTCAATCCACCGGTTTCCCACCAGAGGGCCTTGATCCGATCACGCTTACGGTTGACGAACAGAAAGAGCGAACCGTTGGTAACGCTGCAGCCGAGCGAAGCGGTGACGACGCCGGTCAGTCCATCGAAGCCTTTACGAAACTCGACCGGTTCGGTGCACAGATAAATGGGCGTCGCATCGGGTAGACCGATCATGGTGACTTGGCGTTTCGGACTTCGAGCTTGAGGCTCACTCCGCCGGGAAGCTCGACCGATAGAACAGTCTCCGGATCGCTGGCAGGAGGCAATGGAAGTTGAACCGGGATAAATTTTGCCGAGGCTTGCCGTTGGGTCTCCGGACGCGGATCAAGCTTGCGTCGCCACTGATAAAAGGAAGGAACCGAAATGCCTTCACCGGCACAGAACTGAGCGACGGACTGATCAGCTTGTTTGAAGCGTTCCAGCCGCTCGACCCAAGCCTGTCGATTGGCGACACGAGATTGCTTATCCATAGAAGAGAGATCTCCAGGGAGAGGACACAAATCCTCCCAGCCTAAAACCCGCGCCTACAACGGTTCTGGTGTACGGTTACGTATCGCTGGAAGCATCAGTTGATCGGCGAAGCAGGAAAGACTGCGGAGTCACTTGACGGCCGCGTGCGGGAGCTTGAAGCCGAACTGCGACGCGTGCAACAGGAACGCGATATCTTAAAAAAAGCGTTGGCCATTTTCGGCCGAG
>JBCCOI010001067.1:0-1556 GCA_039025515.1 Planctomycetota bacterium | reverse complement strand
TTCGAAGACCAACCTGCTCCGGTGTACTTGTTTGTATCCGGCGAGGTAGCGATGGTGCCCGCAAGGGTGACCGAAATGATCTGGCCGGTGTTGGTGGCAACCAGCCCCGCCTCGCCGCCCACCGTGATCTGAGCGATGTCGCCCGCCGACGGTTCGGCAAATATGTGGTTGCCACCCGTTGCGACGCTCGCGTCCAAGTCGATTGCGTCATTGCTGGACGAACCGACCGTCAATTGGATGATCTTGCTGTCGACCACCCTGACGGTATAGACCTCTCCATCAACCAGTCCGCCGATCGAGGTGCCACCCCCGTTTTCGTAGACCAATTGTTCGCCTGTCGTCAAACCATGCAGCCTGCCAAAGTTGATGGTGTCACTCGCACCATCAACCACCACCGACGGATTGAACACCGGTGTAATTGTATGATTCGAACCGGTCGCGACTGCGGTGTTGAACTCGATCAACTCGGGGTTGTCTGTGTTCGCCAAAGCCAGCTCTTCGGTTTCCGCCAATTGAATCTGCGTGTCGCTGCCATCCACCAAGCGGACGAAATACACCTGGGCTTCACTCAGACCACCAATCGGGGCGCCCCATCCGGAAGAATAAATGACCGCTTGCCCGGCTGAGAAACCGTGGGCATAGCCAAGGTCGATCGTGTCATCCGATTCATCACCCGTCAGGTTCGATGTGGATCCGTCGGCGACGAAGGTTCGACCGAATCCGTGCGTGGCTGTTGTGGTCCCGAGCGTCGACAAGCCCAAACGCAATTGATGCTGGTTACCCGACGCAACGCTGGCATCCAATTCGATCTTTGCATCATTGGTCAGATAGTGAACGTTGGTGGAATCGACTTCGGGCGTCACATCCAAACGGACGGAGATATCGATCAGCAAGCTCGGACCGCCGTCGGCAGAGGATCTTCCATTTAGTTCGATCAGATTGCCATTGCTATCAAGCAACTGCACCATCGAAGCGCGAACGTCTTCGCCGCTCAAGGAATCCGTCGAAAGCGTTGTTGTGTCGGCATCGAGCAGGCGGACGGTGTAGATTTCGCCATCGACCAGTCCGATGTCACCGCCCGCGTTCTGGACGTACATCAGCTGCGTCCCGTCGACATAACCGTGTTCGGTGTACAGGTCGATCGTGTCGAAGAAACCGTCCGATGCGTCGCCGTTGTCCAACAACCGGTCTGTTAGAAAGATCCGGTCGCGACCCCGATCGGCGGCCTCTTCGCTTTCCGCCAGTGCGACTTGAGTTCCGCCGATGACGATCGCGTAGTAGCGTGTGTCGTCCCGAAGTTCACCCAGGGCGACGCCATCGGTCGTGTAGCGAACCGGATCGCCGGTTTCCAACCCGTGTTCATAGGGAAGATTGATCGTCCGGATACCGCGTAGACCGTCGATGCCCGAATCGTCAACATCGATGTCATCGGCCTCGAATCCAAGGTGCAGGCTGTGGACGGAATCGAGCACAACTTCAGCAAAAGACTGCTTGCCAATTTCCATCAGAAACTTATAGGTGTTACCTCCCTGCCCACAACCAAAGCAATAGTAAAG
>JBCCOI010001066.1:0-1560 GCA_039025515.1 Planctomycetota bacterium | reverse complement strand
TCAACGATCCGTCTCTATCGCCTAAGCGTTGCCATCGCTCGTTTGTCCGACTACGCAGCTTGGTTTGGGTGCAACGGCTATGACTTGCCGGCGCCCACATCCAATTCTGATCGTGACTGGGATTCGTGGATGATCAGCCAGGCGTGTGAGCGACTGCAATCAGACGGCATTCAATTCCGCGACGGACAGAAAACACTATCCGTCGGGAACGGAGTGCAGTGTGAAGTGACGGATGGAAACACCGAACTGCAATTGATGCAGGAAATTGTAAAGCGGACAGACACTCCGTCCGGCAAGCCGGGTAAACCGGTTGTGCTCGAGTATGCAACGCTGCCGTTGGCAACGAGGATGGACCTTTCCAGTGCTCTCTCGCAAACAAAGATTGCCAGCGTTTGGAACACGATCCAATCGGAAAAAGGTGGCGTGGATGAACCGACACGGGGAACACTGCGTGTTTTCTGGGCAAGCGATTCACCGCAGTCCGGTAATCTGCTGGTGGCAAACGCTTCGCCATGGCGACAGCAGATGGAGTTCGCTTTTCGAGGAACCCTTGCGGAATGCAAGCCACATGAGCTTTGCGTCCATGGATCGCTGGGGCTTCACCACGAAGGAGGCAATTGCTTCCTGCAGGTACCGGCGGGATCCGTCACATGCCTGACTGTTTCTTTCGAGCAGGAGATCGGGGATACGATTCCCATCATCGGTTGGAAGGGAACCATGTCCAATCCGCAACCCACGATCGCACTTTGTAAGTCCGTCATTGGCGAAGTGATCGGATCCACAGGAAAGCTTGAGCTTCCGAACATGGTTTATCCGCACCTCAGGAATGGGGGTTTCGAGTCGGATGGTCAAGTCGGAATCGTCGGCTGGATGCAAACTCAGTTTCCTCCCGATGCCGTCGTTCTGGATTCGAACGAAGCCATTGAGGGTTCTCGCTCCATTCGCATGACAAACTCGGAGAAGTCATCCGGAAGGACGTGGATCGTCAGCGAAACGATACCGGTTCCGGAAACGGCGAGGCTTGCCGTTTCGATGTCCGTTCGAGCGGCAAAAGCTTCATCGAGGTCAGGCGATCAGACGCCGCACCGAATCCGTATTTCACTGGAAGGCGAACGTGGCGGAGTTCCGTTACAGGTCATTTCGGAGCTGGCTATTGATCGAAACGGTCAGTGGAATGCGAGACGCCTCGTCTTAGAAGCTAAGGCGTTGGATCTGCAGTCACTCGAGACCATTCGGTTGACGATTGACAGTCTCTCGCTTGGCACGATCTGGATTGACGACGTGCGTTTGCATCATCAGTTTGCGACGGAAGAAGAACGCGATCGAATTCACGGTCAAGCCTATTTGGCGGTACAAGGCATTCGTCGTGGCAATCTCGCGTCCGTTACCCGTTTACTTTCTAACGAATGGACCCGTGATTTGCTTGAACGTTCGGACTGGACACTTTCGCAACCGTCATTGAGGCTCCCCGCCGACGACTCACGCAACAAGAATCAGACGCGTCCTGCTTGGTCCGCTACTACAATAGCCAGTAGGCCGGACTCACCTAAAACGCCCGAC
>JBCCOI010001065.1:0-1561 GCA_039025515.1 Planctomycetota bacterium | reverse complement strand
TAACGGTACGGATCACGCGGCCGCGGCGAATGATTCACCACTCCAACAACGAAAACTCCGCGGCTCGTCGTGTATCCGATGGTTATGACACGCTTTCGGTCCGCTCGGTGGTCGGCCAAATGCACCTATTCGCCATGGCGTTGACAACGGGAAGAAAACGAAACATGCCGGTAGATAGAACCCGAAATTCGTGCAGACGCTCGTCTCTGGCTTGTTGCCCGAAGGCTATCCATCGTTGATCGGAAACATGATTCAATTGGAATACCGGCAGGATGAAGCTGGGAAGCTGAGTAATCGCTCTCGTTTTGTGACGCACAAATGATCCGTCTCTCGTTTACGACGGGTGATGAAACTGCCTGGAGTATTCGCTGTGATCCCAGGTGTGCTTGATGCAAATCCCGGAGAAAGACTCCGAGGCGCTCCACACGCAATACTTGTTTGCTCCGCTGTCATAACGGTCGAAATCACGGGGGACGGGCGAACGACTTGCAAGCAGACGAGAAGACGAACCACCCGTCCTCCCGTGCATTTCATGGTTCGTCGGCTCTCTATGGTAAGACGAAATCGGTTGACGTAGTGTCGACTATACAGAGTTCGATGCAGCAATGAGCAAGAAGTAGTTGAATACACCAGTACCAATGAATAGTAGTGAAACCAATATCACACCAATCCAGGAGACGCGAATCATAAGCCCGAGCGTCTTGCAAAGCGGAAACGACAGCGAAAGTATTACCGCAGCTGCGATCAATGATTCTAAAGCGGTCCACGGTGGATGGATTACGCCGTTCATGCAGAGTTGTACGACAATGAAATCGATAGCCCAAAACGATGGGATTGCCGCCCAGGAAAAGACTACCGCGATTGTCTGGACAGACGTAGAGATTCTCGGCTGGACGCCGTTTGCCTCTGATGGACCACCATCTGCACTCAGTGAATAGGGATTCGTTTCCATCTCACTCGACGAACGTCAGCGATCACGCGGTCGCCGCGCGAGACCATCCACTTCAAAAATCACGACTCGGCGACTCGTCGTGCATCCGATTGTTATGGGGCGGATTGAATAGCATGCCGAGCTGAATGATTGCATCGACAAGCTTTTGCATCTGTCTTCCGTTCCTGTCAAAGTCTACCGTCACGTACGTTGTCGTGTATGTCTGACGGTCTCGTCTGACCGAATGTGTCGTCTGCCTTGAAATGTGAAATCCAATTGTTCCGGAAAGTAAACGCCCGTGCAAAGCAAATGAATGGCCAAATTACGTCTAGCGAACTGCTTGTCTCGCCCTCAAAAAACACACTGCCACGTCTGCCACTTCATGGGTTCAACCAAAAAAACGCCCCCGGAGGGCACGCGCAACTGCCTCCGCCCATAACGTCACGGATCACGCGGCGGCGACAGACGACCAACCACTCCAACAACCTTGACTTCGCCGCTCGTCGTGTATCCGATGGTTATGGCACACCTTCGGTACGCTCGGTGACCGCCATGTCCGCATTCACTATACCGTGTCCGAAGGTGAACAAACCTGATGGAACGTGTGGAAAAACAGTACGCACGCATTTC
>JBCCOI010001064.1:0-1562 GCA_039025515.1 Planctomycetota bacterium | reverse complement strand
TTTGGCGTTGCGCTGGGTACCGTTCTCGCGAAGTCCGATCGGATACAGTTTTCGACGAATCACGCAAGCGAAGCGCAGATCCTTGATCATTTGCGCGCATGCAGCAAAGACTATCATCCTCCGCTTGATCAACGGGTGGCTTTGCTTGAGTATACGCGAAAACTGAGGCAACACGCAGTCACGATCGAAGCTTGGAACCAGGGGGAACTCGTCGGCCTGGTCGCCGCATATCTTCCTTCGAATCCGCCGTCGGCTCGTGAACCGGGATCGTCAGCGCCGGGTCAGGCATTCATCAGCAACGTCAGTGTTGCGAAGCGCTCTCGAAATTGTGGCGTCGCGCGTGCTTTGATGAGCCGATTGCATCAACATCTTCTGCTTAACGATGTCACCGAAATTCACCTCCGGGTGTCCGAAGAAGCCGTCTCCGCGCGAAGGCTCTACGAGCGATTTGGCTACGGGGAATCAGGGCGAGAACAAGACGAGATACGCATGTGTTGCCACATTCAAGCCGAGCGAGAAAAACCGTGAATTCGAATACTACCGACTTTCAAGTGTCTTCAAATCCAAGCCATGTAACGCCTGCTGCAATGCGAGACTACGATGCGGAATTCAAAGATACCGCGGACCATCGGTATGCGTATAACTTTGACCTAGATGTAATGCATCCGATGATCTTGCGATCGATGAAACCGTTTTTTCGAGACGGGAACTGCTTGGAATTGGGTAGCTATTTGGGGGACTTTACGAATCGGCTCCTCGCTACATTTCGCCAGGTGGATTGCGTGGAAGCGTCCGGAGAAGCGGTTCGCACACTCCGCGAGCGACTCGGAGCACGTGTCAACGTGATGGAGGGGATGTTCGAGTCGATAGACCTGCAAAAGCAGTATTCCAACATTGTTTTGATGCATGTTTTGGAGCACCTCGACGATCCTCAGCTCGTCCTTCGTCGTATCAATGATGAATGGCTGGCTCCGGGTGGTCGTCTTTTCTTGGTTTGCCCGAACGCTAATGCTCCGTCCCGGCAAATCGCCGTCAAAATGGGGCTGATTTCTCATAACGCCGCCGTCACGCCGTCGGAGAAGACTCACGGTCACCGGATCACGTACTCTCTGGATACGATGGAACGAGACGCCGTCGCGGGTGGTCTTCGTGTGGTCTATCGCTCGGGAGTGTTCTTCAAGGCCCTCGCGAACTTCCAGTGGGATCGTTTGCTCGAGACCGATATCATCGGCAAAGATTACCTGGAGGGCTGCTACCAACTGGGACAGCAGTACCCCGACCTTTGTTCAAGCCTGTTCTTTGTCTGCGAACGTGGGGGGCAAACTGCTTAGTGCGCTCGCTGGGCCGCACTACTTCACTTCTGACAAAGCTCGATCCAGTGGCCATCAGGGTCGCAGACAAAGACTTGTTGAGCGCCGTCAGGGCGGGTGCGACGTGGCAAATACTCCACGCCCGAGTCAGCAATGCGAGTCTCCCAGGCACCCAAGTCCGTGACTTCCAGCGCGAAGTGTGTTCCGCGATGATTCGAATGCACGGGTTTGTCGCGATCGCCGATCAAGTGG
>JBCCOI010001063.1:0-1567 GCA_039025515.1 Planctomycetota bacterium | reverse complement strand
TGTTTGACCGTTCGATATCTCGGAACGTGACTTCTTTGTCCGCCTGGAAATAAGCGACGCCCGCGGTGAAGGTCAGCCGATCGGTAATCTCAAAATCCGCTTGGGCAAAGATTTGGAACTGTTGGTCTTTCTGCGTTGCATTGAAGCCAACGCCCGCCCCATCTTGATAGAAGGTTTGCCCCACGGGAAGGCCGAGCAGGGCTTCCACCGTGTTGAGCGGGCTTGCCGCAGCAATGGGCGTTCCGTCCGGCCCGACGAAACCAGCTAACAGCGCAGCGACGTTATCAACGTAGGGCCGCGCGTCTGATCCGTAGAGGACGGTATCGCCGACATCGAGGTCCTCATAGAAATAAAATCCGCCTACGAGGTAACTGATCCGGTCCTTTTGACCAGCGAGGCGTAGCTCCTGAGTGATCGTATCGGTATCGATGCTCCGAATGTTGGTGCCCAGAATAGTCGCCGTCGTAAAGTCGCCTTCGAAGTCGACGAGGTCATCGTAGCGGCGGAAGGAACTGATATAGGTCAGCTTGTTGTCGTCGTTGATGTCCCAGTCAGCCTGAACCGAGATGCCTTGGTTGCTGATTTCGTTCCTGTTTTCAAAATCGTTGGCGATCGTGTAGTCGAAGGCACCCGGTTCCGGTGTCAGTGCACCCAGGCTGTCGCGAATGATCGGGCCGGTACCATCCGTCTGCCGGAAGGTGCCGCAGCACCGCTCGTCAATCTCCGAATAATCGGCGATGACGCGGAACTCGAGGTCTTCCGTAGGCTGCGCTAAGATTTGTCCGCGCAGAGAGTATCGGTCGCGGTTGTTAAAGTCACCGCTGTCGCCCAAGTTTTCGAAGTAGCCGTCGCGCTTGTTGATGGAACCCGACAGCGAGAACGCGAACATGTCATTGATCGGGCCAGTCACATAACCCTTGGCAATGCGGGAGTTGAAATTGCCCAGGGTGCCTTCCACCGCGCCTTGCCATTCGAAGGACGGCTTCTTCGTCACCACCGAGACAACACCGGCGGAGGCGTTCTTACCAAACAAGGTCGACTGCGGACCTTTCAGAACTTCGATCCGCTCCAGATTGATGAAGTCGTCGAGGGCCGAGCCCACGCGGGTCCGAAAGACGCCGTCCACAAAGACGGCTACGGAAGGTTCGATCCCGGCATTGTTGCTTCCGTTCCCAAAGCCGCGAATGATAAACGTCGCGTTGGATGACCTTTCGAGCTGGCTCACTCTGAGGGCAGGGACCACCGATTGAAGATCTATCACGTCGACGATCTGCGCGCGCTCAAGGGTTTCCTCTTGCACCACCGAGACCGCAACGGGGACCTCTTGCAGGGTCTGTTCACGTTTGGTGGCGGTGACGATGATCTCGTCTTCCGCCAGCGCCGCGGACATCATGAGCGCGGCCGCTGAGGCGGTGCTTGTTAACAAGACTGCTTTTCTCATTCATCTTCTCCCTAGACAGTTCCCGAGACGAAGAGTGCCTCGTTGGTAACGACGGGAGCTTGTTGTGATGCTTTTTGGGCACCCGGCGTATGTGTTTCGTCCCTCGATAGATTTTTATCTAACGGG
>JBCCOI010001062.1:0-1567 GCA_039025515.1 Planctomycetota bacterium | reverse complement strand
TGCGCTCGATCATGCAAGTCTTGACAGAGTTGATGGTCTTGCACCCGGTCTCACTCCAGGCCTTGGGTCGTTTCAAGTGGCAAACGAGTCCCTTTCCATCAGCTCGTCGGTAGCACCATCGTTGCAGTTCGATCTCGCACTGGGTGTTCCATCGGTCAATCTTCTTGCAAGTCAGCACGGTCCAGTTCTTCGGGTTCTTGGAGTGACAGACCCGTTTGCCCTTTCGCATGCGACAGTAGACAGTCTTGACTCGGCGATCGCGGCAGTAGCAAGTTCGGACCTGGTCGCGGGTAACGCATTTGACAATTTCCCACTCTTCAGGCATCTTGGCTCGGCATCGTCGGGTCTCCTTGGGACCATGGCAGTACTGAGTCACTTTGGGCGGCAACGGACAGTCGGCAGGTGGAGCCTCTGACTTTGGATCACGCTTCGCAAGGACCATTGGATGCTCGTCGTGGTCGCCAACAGATCCATCGGCTTCCTCCTCATCATCATCCTCTTCTTCTTGGTCCTCAGGCTCGTCGTCTGAATCATCATCAAAGTCTTGGTCTTGTCCGTCTTCCATATCAGTGTCATCGTCGGTAGCAAGGTCTTGATCTTCACGCTTCTCAAGTGCTGCAACATCTTCGCCACCGACAAGTCCATCAGTGTCGAACTCATCATTGTCCACAAGTTCGGGTTGCTCGCGCTTCTCCAGTTCAATGTCATCGTCAAAGTCAAGGCCTTCATCTTCTTCTTCTTCGTCGTCCAAGTCTTGGTCGTTCTCCCCAAGGTCGGTGTCAGGCTCGGAGTCGGAGTCGGAGTCAGAATCAATATCAATATCAGGGTGAAGATCGTCGAGATCTTCATCATCAGGTGCGGCGTCCTGGACATCTCGCTTGTCGAAGATCCGGTCGACTCGAGGGTACTTGTCCAGTCCATCCGCCATCAGTTCAGAGAGGGGTGTCACGTCTTGTCGCTTCGCCATCGCATGGCCAGAACCAGAATAGGGCTGCGAGGTGGCGCTGTCATCAAAGACGCTCACAGAGTTGGTGGAGAGGGGGCCATTCGGCCCCGGGTCGCCCAGTTGGGCTTCGACAATCGAATTCGGTGGGTGCAGCAGCAGCCACAGTGCAGCTTGGCGCAGATTCAACTTGAATCGGTGCATTCTTCCTTCGCTTCCTGTCCTATGGGGCAACAGGTATCTTGCTCAGATGATTCGAGAGGCTAGCCTCTTGCTCGGCAAGAGTGGGGAAGTAAGCTGCGGGTGAGGGGCAGCGGTGGGACTCGCACTGCTTATAACGACACCTCGAAACTCTTCCAGAAGCCGACCACCCGGCTCTGGAATGTTGATATTGACATTCTTGATCCTTGCTCTCGAGTATTTGTTCGATCCACAGCGCTGCTGGGGTTGACTCCAACGTCAACAAGAGCTATTCTGCTCCAGGATGCCAACGTCAACACAGTCGTTCTAAACCTTGTCACCTCTTGCATCACCATTGATGGATCTTGGGCATGAGTGAAGATCGTGATCGTTTGATGCCTGATCGAGGGTTGACTGTGCGTGTGGAGAAGCCGCTTGTCGAGG
>JBCCOI010001061.1:0-1570 GCA_039025515.1 Planctomycetota bacterium | reverse complement strand
CCGAGGATACCGGTTCCGTCTTCTCGCCTGGAAGCTTCGAAACTCTCAGCGAAGAAGAACTGCAGACGCACATGGGAATCAAAACCTACGGTGCGTTCGATCTGACCGATGCGATTAGGCCTTCCTACGACCTTCAAGTCATTCCCAAACAGGGCTTTCGATTTGACGAGTACGTAGACGATCAGTCTCAAACGCGAACACCGGTGATCATGGCCGCTGCGACTCGTCATCGAATCCTGGATCTGTTTTTGGATCTTATCGATCCGCTCGGTCCAGTCGTCGACGTCGTTCTGGAAACAAGCCATCACTTTGCCGGCCACCATGCCGACCTCTATCGCGAACACATCGACATCCCCGTCTTGAAGAGCATTCTGTTCGAGTTCGAGGATCTGCTCCTCAACGACGGCTGCACGGGAATTGCCGTGATCAATCCTGGGCGAAAGCAGGAGGTGCAACTCGACGAGCACAAACTCATGATTATCTACGGTCGCCCGCTGGACCGATTCGAAAAGATCCTCATCGACGGTGACGTTTATCCGGACGACTCAATCAAGTTCATAACCGAAGCCGAGCATGTGCATAGCAGTAGCGAGGCCTATTACGATCAGTTCAATCAGCTGAAAAACCGGCTCGGAATGGATAGCGAGGACATGTCCGGTTGTTGCTAAGCCGGGAGGCGCGTACTCTTCAGATTCGACGATTCTGATTCGAATTCTGAAGTAGCTACGCGATGTTTCTCGTTCTCAGCGCAAGTCTCCATCCCGACAGTCGAAGCCGAATTCTTGCCACCGCGTGTCAGGCGCGGTTGGAGTCGCTCGGGCGATCGGTCAACCTTTTCGATCTCGCGACCACGCCGCTTCCATTTTGCGATGGCGCTTCAGCGTATGGCGACGCAAACGTCGCTGCTCTCGGGGAATTGATCGAGTCGGCGGAAGCCATTTTTGTGGCGTCGCCCGTCTACAACTACGATGTGAATGCTGTCGTTAAGAACGCAGTCGAGCTAACCGGCAAACGATGGACCGGGAAGGTCGTTTCCATGATGTTGGCAGCCGGTGGTTCCGGAAGCTACATGAGCGCCATGGGACTCGCCAACAGCCTGATGCTTGATTTTCGCTGTTTGATCGTCCCGCGTTTTGTGTACGCAACGGGCGAGTCCTTTGAAGGCGGACGACTTGCGGATGAAACCATCGAAGGCCGCGTCAACCAACTCATTGAAGAAACACTAAGAATTGCTGATGCGTTGGGAGTCGAGTAATGCTCACGAAGCTAGTCCCATTTCGAAATGCCACCATCAACAGAGATTCTCCGAGCTGGCAAGGATGACTACGCCGCGCTGGCGGAGGTGATGTTCGATGCCGTGCGCAATGGCCCGAGCAAATACTCCGACGCGCAAAGAAGAGCTTGGATGCCGGAACGTCGGTCCGGCGATAAATGGGTAAACAGGCTGGACGGTCAGACGATTCTGCTCGCTCGCCAGTTCGATCGGGTCTTGGGTTTCATCAGCGTGACCGAAAGCGGCTACATCGATCTCGCGTTCGTTCGCCCCCAATCGCAACGGAAGGGGATCCTT
>JBCCOI010001060.1:0-1575 GCA_039025515.1 Planctomycetota bacterium | reverse complement strand
GGTGGTCTGGACAACATTCGCGAAGTGATCGCGTTCCCCAAAACACAGCGTGCGGCGGACCAAATGACCGAGGCCCCCGGCCACGTCGACGCGGAACAACTCGACGAATTGCACCTGAGGCTCAAAACACCCGCGAAGTCGTAACTCGTGCGGACGATCTGCCAATCAAGCGACATTCGGGGGCCGACAGTGGCGAAGCAACAACAGCCGATAGTCTGGAACGCAAGTCCCAGGAAACGGTTATGCGGTGATCTCCTATTCAAATACATATCTTGGGTCGTATTCGATACCGTGCTTGTCCACCATCAGCAGGTACTCATCTTCGAACGACCGGTTCGCGTGATAGGCTCGTTGATCAACGTGAAAAATTTGCTTTCAGCTGCTGCACCGTTTTCGAGATCGCAAATCCGGGACGAATACGAATGAGCGGGTGCACATGATCTTCGATTCCACCGGCAGTCAAAAGCACGGACTTGTGGTCCCTGAGCATGCCGCCGATGTACAAGAGCAGATCACCTCGCCAATCGTTGTGGAATCGCAGTTTGCGGTGTTTGATGAAAAAAACGAGGTTGATTAGGATGCCGTGGTGCGTCGACACTTTGGGACTCCGGTCGTCGCTTCACAACTGCTTGGGTCGGTTGTTTGGCGTCCTGGGACTTGCGTCCGGGGCTAGTACGCCTGTGTAGGCGATTGAATTGCCAGGTGAAAGTCCTGGACGGGGAGTTCGTTACCGCCCCGAACGTGAAGTGTAACTGCGTTTTCAACAGAAAGGGTGGAGAGTAAACACGACACAAATGAGCAGTCCGTAACGAAAGTGAACTCGATTCGGCCAAGCCTGTCGGGGAGCCTGCTAGCAACTGGCGAACCTCTGACTTCACGAAACGGCCCAACGATGACCCCAGGTCAGCCGGTGCTAAGAATCGGCGGTCGGTGAAGCGGTCCACACGGTGATTAAACGCGGTAACGTGCCAAACCGAGGTGGGCGAAATGGCAATAGGGTGGTTGGAGACGGAATGCTCGGAAGTTCAATCGAGATAAGCAGGGACGACTTCGCGACGTGCAGACCTGTGATGCGTGAGCGAAGTAATCAGAGCCCCCATAGTAGTGATGACCGGCGGAACCAAACCGACCGCGAGCGAAGGGGGGTAGGAAAGTAGATTCGTGAGACCAAACCCATGAGAAAGAGCCAATCGGCTCGCCGAAAGACCCGCCGCAAGCGGGAAGCCGAGCGATCCGGTCAAGGACTTCTTCCCACGCAAGTGCCGTTCTCGGCTGTGCAAGCAGTCGAAGCAGCTACGCCGGGGGATGCGTTGCCACCGACCGACATTCGGTCGTGGGCAAACCGTGCGGTATGGACCGAACGAATGTTGTCGACACTCGTCGAAAGACGATTGAAACATGGCAAATGGCCAGCTTTGGCCCAACGCCTACTTTGCTGAGGCAGGTCTCTATAGTCTGCGGGAGGCCCACCTGAGTTTCGCACAATCCCTTCGGGGCACCTACTGACCGGAGAGCCGTGTGCGGGAGAACCGCACGCACGGTTCGGAGGGAGGGGAGTCCGGCTCAACCGGACTT
>JBCCOI010001059.1:0-1581 GCA_039025515.1 Planctomycetota bacterium | reverse complement strand
TACAAACGGAGAAGATTCTGCGCGGTGATCGGTCGGGATATTTCTACGGCGAGTACAAAGTTCTTTATCTGATTGGTGCCGGTACGTTCGCTCGGGTTTATCGTGCCAGCCGCGACGGGCAGGTCTTTGCGATCAAAGTCTTGCGGAAGCGTTTTCGCGACGAGCCGAAAGAGATGGAGCAGTTCCTCCGTGAAGGCCAGATGGGACTGAAGCTTCGTCATCCGAACATCGTGAGCATCCATGAGGTGGTCCCCGAAACCCGGCACCCATTCTTGGTGATGGAGTTCGTCGAAGGGCAAACCCTTCGCGATCTCGTGCGACTGCGAGGAAAACTGCCGGTCGATTTGTCATTGCGGCTGATGCATGAGGTCGCGTCCGGACTTGCTTATGCGGCTTCGTTTGGAATTTCGCACCGTGACTTGAAGTTGTCGAACGTTTTGATTTCTTCCGACGGAAAAGCGAAACTGGTCGACTTCGGCCTGGCGGCCCTCAGTGATCGAAACAACCCGGAACAAATTGCAGATTGCCCGAATGCTCGCGCGATTGACTACGCCGCACTCGAACGCGGGACAGGCGTGCGAAAGGATGACCCCCGCAGCGACGTCTACTTCGCCGGAAACATGCTTTATCACATGCTTGCCGGCCAGCCCGCGCTCACGGAAACACGTGACCGGCTTGCAAGGCTGAACGTCTCGCGATTCCAGCAGGTGACGCCGGTGACGGAGATCACCGATGGCATTCCCGGTGTCGTCTTGCAAGTATTGAGCAAGATGATGGAGTTCAGTCCGATGAAACGGATACAGTCGGCTGCCGCCATGCAAGCCGAAATTCGTCGCGTCATGGATGTGCTGGACCAGGGGAACGATCAATCGGATCGTGGGGACGGCCATGCGCACGGCCCAGGTTATGAGGATGAGGATGCGCCGACCAACGAAGGCGAAGGCTACGTCGTCATGTTGGTCGAGTCCAAGGCGTCGTTGCAGAATGCGATCCGCGAACGTTTGAAAGCACGCGGATATCGCGTCTTGATCATCCAGGACCCGAACCGCGCGCTGGCACGGTTTGAACCAGGCGAAGAAGCGCCTGCGGATTGTGTGATCTTCAGCGCAGCCGACTTGGGGACGCTTGCTTTGGAAGCCTACAACCAGTTCGCGGCCGATGAGCATACGTCAGAGATACCATCGATCTTGTTGGTCGACCGTCGCCAATCGAGGATCGTGGCCGAAGCCCGGCGCGGGCCAAGGAGACAGCTTTTGGCGCTTCCGCTGAAGGTTCGCGAGTTACGAGTCGGTTTGATGAAGGTGCTCGCGGGAACGCAACGTCGGCCCTTGGGAACCTATTGAGCCGGAACAGCTGGCCTCCGACAGCAACCGGCCCCGGTGTGGATGCAGTCAGTCCTTTGACTTTAGCCGGCCTCTGCGAGGCCAGAAGATCCGGGTTTGATAGGGGTAGGGAAGTCCGGTTTTGCCGGACTCCCCTCCCTCCGAACCGTGCGTGCGGTTCTCCCGCACACGGCTCTCCGGTTAGCAGGTCCCCGAGAGGGAGTTGCCGAAACGGGCGTGGGCCTGTTGCAGACTGTAC
>JBCCOI010001058.1:0-1583 GCA_039025515.1 Planctomycetota bacterium | reverse complement strand
TTCGATCACATCTTCGAGGGTCACGACACCCACCGCACTGCCGTACTCATCAATCACCAATGCAATATGCTGACGGTCGTTGAGAAGCTTATCGAGCGCAACGTTGGCGCTTGCTTTTGCCTGAATCGTCATCAGGTCACGCTTGAGCTCATCGACCGTCTTCTCATGCTCACCTCGTGCAGCCGCGAGCAAGAGATCCGTGCGTAGCACAAAACCACGCGGCCGATCGAGTTTCTCGTCGTAGATCGGTATTCTCGAAAGTCGCACATCCGGATGCTCTTCGAGCACTTCGCCGACCGTCTTTTCCTTTGGATAAGCAACCACTACGGCACGGGGCGTCATGATGTCCGACACACTGATCTCGGGAAAATGCATCATGGATCGGAAGAGCTTTGATTCGCTCTCGGCCAACACGCCGGCTTGTGCACCGACCTCCGCCATCGCCTGAAACTCTTCGCGAGTCAACTCGTGATGGCCTTTTCCGCCGGAGAGCAACTTGGTAAGCCGTTCACTCAACCAGACGAGTGGATAGAGCAGCCAGATCAGCCAATCAACCGTCTTCGCGATCCAAGCGGCAAGCTTGCGCCAATACAATGCACCCAGCGTCTTCGGAATGATCTCGCTAAAGACCAAAATCAATAGCGTCATTACCGCGCCAACCACCGCAAGCCATTGGCTTCCGAAGATCTTCGCGGCCTGCGCGCCCACGCCGGCGGCTCCGACGGTGTGCGCGATCGTGTTTAAGCTGAGGATGGCCGCGAGCGGACGATCGATGTTTGACTTCAACGAAGACAATCGATCGGCGTCGGCGGGTCTGGTTTCTTTAAGCGTCGCGATGAAAGAAGGCGAAATCGAAAGCAATACGGCTTCGGCGACACTGCAATAGAATGAAAAACCGATCGCCGAAACCATGAAGACGATCAGCAGCAAGGTGTCGGGGTTCATGAAGAGCGGTCCGGCAAAAGGGAAAAGAGAACTCAGTCCCGCGGTACTTCGATGCCACGAATCATTGCTTCGAGTTCCTCGTCGACATTTTTATCCTCGATCTCGGCTTCCGCCGTCAATTGGACTCGGTGACGGAGTGCGGGAATCGCGACCTCGACCACATCATCGGGGATCGCGTAATCACGGCCGCTGAAACCGGCGAGCGTGCGCGAACACTGCATCAACGCGAGACCCGCGCGAGGAGACGCGCCGATATGGAACGCAGGCCACGAACGCGTCGCGCGGACTATCTGGTTGATGTACTCCACCAACGCGTCTTCGACGTTTACGCTTCCGCACAAGGCGATCACGTCGCGGACGGTTTTCGGATTCGTCACCATCGCCACTTCCTTCTCGAGACGATCGTTGAGATCCACTTGCTTGCTGTGCAACTTGAGAATCTCCGCCTCCTGAGTCTCGCTCGGATAGTCGACCTTCAACTTGAACATGAATCGGTCGAGTTGCGCTTCCGGTAGGTTGTACGTGCCCTCGCTCTCAAGCGGATTCTGCGTCGCCAAAACCAAGAATGGTTGGGGGACAACGTGGCTGTGACCGTCGATGGTGACGCGGTACTCCTGCATGATTTCCAACAGCGCCGC
>JBCCOI010001057.1:0-1589 GCA_039025515.1 Planctomycetota bacterium | reverse complement strand
CGCAGGATCCATTTGCTTACTCGCTCCTAACACCGCCGAGGCAAGTAACTCGTCTAGGAATCGAACCTAGTCCGACAGTTTCGAAGACTGCCATGCTATCCAGCACACCCACGAGTCATGTAATCAAGCGTCCTCGCCAGGAATCGAACCTGGTCTACGACCTCCGCAAAGTCGCGTGCGAATCCGGCACACTCCAAGGACAGGATAGAATCAGAGCCGACGATTGGATTTGCACCAGCATGAGCCGCTTTACAAGAGCGGTGCCTTTCTCAGTCGAGCCACGTCGGCGAGTACTTAGGGTGACCGAAGGGATTTGAACCCTTACCTCTTGCTTCACAGGCAAGTGTGCACAAACCGAGTACACCACGGGCACCGTATGAAACGGCTCGCCACCGTGGTGGAGAGCCGCGGGTTAATCGATGAATGCGACGTGTCGCATTGCAAGCGATTCGTTTTCTGTGTTCATCATGGCTTGGTGCCATCCGTCCAAGATGATCGTCTTGTGATCCGGATGACGCACTCGTCCGCGAACGAACACACTCGGGTTTCGTCGCTGGGCAACCCAATGCAGATGACGAAGCTGAGGTCGACGGCTAATCATTTGTCGACGCTGCATTTCCGTCACACCACCGGGGTGCTGGTTGCTGACGTAAACCAATTGTCCTCCCTGGCGAACGACCTCCTCGCACATGTGTGGCTTTCCGCCACCGCGTGCAATCGGTTCGTTCCGCAAAACCAATCGTTCATCGACCAGTTTCTGGTTCTCCACAGGAACGAAGAACCATTCACCTTGACGGATGAACGCTGCGTTTCGTCGACGGTTTCGCTTTCGCGGCTTCACGCCGAGACGGTTTTCAAGTGCTCGTACCGCCGTTGGCTTGAGCGCGTCGAACGCTGTCTTGACCGAGGAAACCGAAGCACGCTCTGGAACGGCCGCAACAAACCAATGTCGCTCGTCGTGCCCGCACAGGAACTTGTGCTTTCCGTCGTCCTGTCGAGACATCAGCAGCAAGTGACGTAGTGAAGGCTGAATATCGACCACCTCAGTGTCGGCCAACTGAGCTGGCTGAACAGCGATGTCGAAGAACTCACCTTCGGCGTCGTCGCCGATGTCGATCGAAACTTCAGGAGTGGTTCCCCAGCGTCTGACGATCGGAGGGTGAACCTTTGCTCGAGCACCAATCCGCGTGAATTGACGCTCAATCTGTTGCATGCTCATGACAATGCCTTTCAAAAGTGTCAATGAAGCGGAATGATGCCGGCAGCCAACGTGACCGCAGAATTCGGCAGTAGCCCGACCAGGAATCGAACCCGGAACTTCTGGTTAGAAGCCAGAGATGATGTCCGTTTCACCATCGAGCCGGAGCTAGGGGGTTGGCGATTTGGGAGCTAGCAGGTTAGGAGAAAACAGGTTCGTTCAAGCGAGGTGCCCACCTCAACTCCTAATCCCTAATCGGCTAAGCACCTAATTCAGCGGAAGGCAAGGGATTTGAACCCTCATCACCTCTGTTGCACCTGCCTTTCGGCGGTACTCGCCATCGTTTTTCAAAGTAACGCGGACAAGTAGGCCGTGTACGGTTTCCTGATTG
>JBCCOI010001056.1:0-1590 GCA_039025515.1 Planctomycetota bacterium | reverse complement strand
CGGCTCAAGAATTTGAAAGCTCGATGGTACTTTTCGACCCGGCGAAGATCTCGCTCGCCGATGCTTGGCAGCTCGAAGACATTGGAGTTGTCTCGCAAGTCCGCAAGCTTGACGGTTCGCGCCAGTTGATTTGTAGCGAGTCGCTGGATGTAGTCTTCGTAGGAAACTTCAGGGTCGTGCGTGAGCAGACGAAGCGCCGCCAGCACGTGCTCCGAAAATCCTTCCCGCTCAAGATCGTCGGAAGTGATCGAAGTGTCTTCGACGACATCGTGAAGCAACGCAACGATGCGTTCATCACTCGCGTTCACCGACATCATCAGACGAAGTGGGTGAAGCACATACGGCGACCCGTCTTTGCGCGTTTGACCGCGGTGGGCCGAAACTGCGATTTCGATCGCCCGTTGCAGGTCACTCATTCAACCTTCCTCATCTTTCAATTCGAGTAAAACGAGGCTCCCACCAGCGCACCCCGGTACATGCTGCAGAATGCCAAGAGAATCAGTTGTGGCGTCCAGAGGAGAAACGCGATGCCCAAGAACTGTGAAACCGCCCCGCTGCCTTGGTTCAATGCCAAGTACACCGTGACGCTCGCCAGCGTGAAAGCCAGCAGTCCCTGCCTCGCGCGCACTCGCCAATTTCGACTCTGGGAGAAGACGATTGCCGAAATCAAATAGCAAAAGATCGGCGCAAAAATCACGAAGCCGACTCCAAACGTCTTCGCCCCTTCCCAACCAGCCCATCTTGCAATTGCGAAAGCGACTGCCGACCAGATCGTCAGCACCAACAGGTGGCTCAGATGAAATTGACGCATGCGAGTTTCCGACAACAATGTGAATAACCTGGAGTGTGATGCGTTTTTCAAACGGATGTCAAGTCTCCACTCAGAACCTTCTGGCCGAACCAAGATACAATACGACGTTTACATTCCGCCGTTCTTCCCAGATTACCGTAGGAAGCTCGATGAAACGACGAGTTCTCTTGACCGCGTTGGCCTCCTTCGTCGCCGGCGGAAAACGCGTGTTGGCGTCGATTGTCGAACGCAAGATTCGTGTCACGCTGCGAAACGCGCACAAGGGAACGCTCGAGATCGATACTCAGTTACTCGATAGCTACGGTGGACCGCCTGAAGTTCGGAGATCTTTCTATCTCGAGACGCGGGCTATCTTTGAAAGGAATGCCGAGACCGAGTTTTCGCATCCGGAGATCTTGGCGTCCGCAGAGAAGCATGGTCTGCCCTTGATGGGAGGGCCGCTGTTGGGCGATTTGAAATCAGATGGTGTCACCGTTTGGTTGAGGCCTGCAAAGGATTTGGAGATCGAAATCCGTTGTGACGGAAAAGTGTACGCGTCAGAAGTTCGGTCAGGAAAACCAACAAAGATTCGACTGAACGGACTATCGGCAGATACGGCCTACGGATACTCGATTCACACCGCAGATCAGCAGCTTTGCGAAGGCCGATTCAGAACAGCTCCCGCAGAGGGTCAACAAAATCCGTTCCGCCTCGCGTTCGGTTCCTGTTTTCACAAGATCGGCTTGCACAATCCAAATCTCTTTTTGCAGATACGCAGTCGCCATCCGCATGCCATGATG
>JBCCOI010001055.1:0-1592 GCA_039025515.1 Planctomycetota bacterium | reverse complement strand
GCAGTCGTTTGGCGAGGAAACTGGACGAAAGCGAACGGTTGAAACCGTTGTGCAGTCAATGAAGTCCGCCGGTAACGAAGAACTCGTCGAGGACTACTTTCGCATGTCAAAGCTTGTTGCCGACGAGGATCGCCCAAAGGCGACGGCCGCCGCAGCAGCCCCCGAGAGCCCTTGCGATCCTGCTGCTGTTCGGGCAGCTCTGCAGGGGCAGTGGAAGGCAATTCGTTTCAATGCCGAAGGTCAGGACCTTCCTGATTCTGCGATCGAGAATCTTCAACTGACGTTCTCGAACGGCATCTACGTGATGAACGTGGGACAGGAACTGCAGACGGGAACCTTTGACGTGAGCACGGACAGCTCTCCGATGGCGATGACCATCAACATCGGCAGTGGCAAGCAGAAAGGTCAGAAGCGACATGGGGCATTCAAACTGCTCGAAGAGGATCGCTTGCTGATCGTGTTCGCCACAAACGAGGAAGATCGTCCCACGATGTTTGTCCCAGACAAACAAGGGAATGCGATCCTGGCGGTGTACGAGAAGACGAAGTGAACGCCCGGCACCAAACCCACGAGAACGGACACTCCCGGTGAGTGTCCGTTTTTCTTTTTTTCTATGGCCAAAAACAGCCGAACGCCGGCTTCACTCGTACAAGGAGATCACTCATGTCGAATCCAGAAGACTTGATTGCCGGTTTGCTGATGATCGGGTGGCTGTTGGGAATCCATGTCGGAATGGCGGGTTTGTTCCACAAGGTTGGAATCCCCGCCTGGCATGCCTTCATCCCGATTCTCAATGGCTACCAACTATGCCGTACGGCCGGCGTTCACGGTGGGTTGATGCTTGCTGTTTTCATCCCGCTGGCGAATCTGGCGTTTGTCCTCTACGTCGGGCTTCGACTGTCACAACGTTTCGGCTATCCGGATTGGTTCGGTGTTGCTCTCGGTTTCAGCGGACTCGGGTTGCTTCCCGTTGTCGCTTTCTGTAGTCGTGAGGTGACGATGGATACAAGGATCGGTCAGAACCAGCGTTCGCTTCCGACGGAAGCCGCCGCGCCCGATGACGTTCGATCGCGCCGCTCGGCGTTTGTGATCCTACTGGTTCTTTCCATGGTGCAGTTGGTGTGTCTGCTGTGTGTTCCCGGCCTGATGATTGTCGGCGCCATGGCGCTCGGCGGAGTCGGCACGATCACTCCGGCGATGGAGTTCAGTATCTTGATCGCAGCCCTTCTGCCGGTCACGGTACTGGGTGCGCTGGTGGGCCAGTGGATCGGGTACTCCACTCGGCGGTACAAGCTGGCGATGAGCATGTCAGCCGTGCCGCTCCTCAACCTGCTCGTTTTCATCGCAAGCGTCCCGCTTGTGTTCGGCGGCTAGTGGATCGTTCGGTAGACGGCGTGTTGAAACATGCCGGTCCCCGTTGTGCTAAGCTCGTCGTTCTGGCTTCTCGGCCTTCCTAACTTTCCTGAGATTCGCTGAATGATGATGTATCGAACACGTTTACTCATGGCTTTTTTCTTCATCACGCTGATGGGCACGATGACCTCGCTGGCCGACGATTGGCAGCAATGGCGCGGTCCCAATCGTGATGGAAT
>JBCCOI010001054.1:0-1595 GCA_039025515.1 Planctomycetota bacterium | reverse complement strand
TCGATGCTTTCGATCAACGCCAATGGCGACTTCACGTATGATCCAAACGGCGCCTTTGACTCGCTTCCCGCAGGTCAAACCGCCACCGATACGTTCACCTATACGATCGATGACGGACGTGGCCAAGCTAATAGTACTGACAGTGCCACGGTGACAATCACGATCACCGGTGGAACTGACAATCGGCCTCCAAACGTGACAAATGGAAGCTTAACGGCGGTTGAGGGCTCGACTGACAACCCCGTTGGGTTATCCGCTCCCAGTGATCCAGATGATGATCCGCTTACGATCAGCGTTAGCGGCCTACCGGCACTAGGAACCGTCCGGCTATCGGGTGGGGAACAGTTGTCGATCGGACAGACACTGAGCGGCCAACAGCTTTCGAGCCTCCTCTACGATGCGCCGAGTTCCTGGAACGGAAGTGATGATCCGGGCGTCTTTCGGTTCGATGTCAGTGACGGCGTTAATGCCCCGGTCGCTGGAACTGTCCTGGTCAATTTGGTGCAGTCGGGAAGCGCAATTGTGGTTTCGAACGCTTCGGAGCTGTCAGACGCTCTAGCTTCGGCAACCGGAGGAGAATTGATCCTGCTGGAAGATGGCAACTACGGACCGCTGACGATTGAGGATCGTTCTTTTAGCAGTAAAATCACGATTAGAGCTCAGAACGAACGAGAAGCCGTCTTCGACCGAATCAGCTTACGTAATTCGAATAACATCCGCGTAGAAGGAGTTGTCTCGACGGCCCCCAGTGGCAGTCACACCGACACCTCCAACCGAATCGTTCACATCGACGGCAGTCAAAATATCGACTTCGTCAATAGCGAAGTCTATTCGATACCTGGCTTCGACCGAAACAACCCGAGTTATACGCAGATGGGCGTCAACTTTGGTGTCCAGGTCGAGAGTTCAGTCGACATCTTGTTGGACAACAACTTCGTCCATGACGTGCGACGAGGGTTTTGGGGGAATGGGAATAACCTGACATTTCGTGGCAATGTTGTTGATTGGGTTCGCGACGACGGATTTAAGAACTCTGGAATCAATGGCGGTCTCTTTGAGAACAACACCGGGCCGAGGTACTTCAACAAGGGGCCGGGGGATCATGCAGACTTTATCCAATTCCAAGGAACGGCAGCTAACAGTGATCTGGTGTTCCGTGGCAATGTCGTGATTCCTTACGTTGCGGCCACTTATCAAGGCATCTTCTTGGACGATGCAGTGAGCTTCACGAATGTGTTATTTGAGGATAACATCATCGTCAACGCGCTCGGACGAGGGATCAGCGTCTCCAATGGGACGAACATTACAGCGAGATACAATACGCTGATTACAATCCCTGACTATGGGCACAAAGCGTCATTCATCTCAGGTGCCACGGTAAGCGAACATAACATCACATCCCATGTTGACAGCCAACCCGGGCAAACGGGCACCAACTATCTGATGAGTTGGGATGAACCGAGCAGTTCGAAGCACTATGATGAGTTCTACGCGAGTATTGGAAACGGGCTGGGATTAACCATTCAGGATTTGATCCCGGTTGCAGGATCTCCCGCTGAATCTGCAGGTGCGTTTAAAAGAATCAACCAATTGCT
>JBCCOI010001053.1:0-1596 GCA_039025515.1 Planctomycetota bacterium | reverse complement strand
GTTGATATCCTTGGCATCGTGATTTACATCAACATCGCACGGCTCATTCTCTAATCCTTCCTGTTCGCAATCTTTGGAGTGCGAGGCAATGCAATTCGCCATTCCGTTCGTACTAGTGATCACGGCACTCGTCGGCTGCGCGCCTCCCGAACTGCAGTCCGCAGGAACATCTGGCAATGAAACAACGACTGGCGAATCTCATGAGATCGCAGCCGGCGAATACAACTGGCCGCGTTTCTTGGGCGAAGGCTTCGATGGAACCGGCGTCCTCGACGGATTGAAGTTGGATTTGAGTGCAGCGCCCACAGCCCTGTGGCAGCTTTCCGTGGGCGAAGGCTACGGGTTGGGATGCGTCAACGATGGGAAGTACTATCAGCTCGACGCGGTCGCCGCCTCAGAGCGTCTGCGGTGTGTCAGCCTTCGAGATGCCAGCGAGATTTGGTCCGTCAGTCGACCGATGCGTTATCGAGATCTTTATGATTATGAGTCGGGTCCGCGAACCACACCCGCTATCGACGGTGAAGTCATTGTCACGTACGGAGTGGACGGAGCACTTGTGGCACGAGAGCTTCAAAAAGGCACCGTGCTATGGGAAGTCGACACCGCGACAGAATACGGCGTGATCCAAAACTTCTTTGGTGTGGGTTCCTCGCCGTTGATCGTTGGCCAACAGGTCATCGTCTCGGTCGGCGGTAGCCCGGCGGAAGATCAGGCGATTGCACCCGGGCGACTCAATCGCGTCACAGACAACGGAACCGCCGTCGTCTCATTCGATTTGAAGACCGGCAAAGAGAATTGGCGGTGTGGGAATGACCTGGCCAGCTACAGCAGCCCACGTCTGATGACTGTCAACGAACGGAACATCGTGCTGCTTTATGCGCGTGACCATCTCTTGGCGATCGATCCTGAAGCGGGAAGAGTCCTCTGGAAGTATCGTCATCGGGCCAAAATCCTGGAAAGCGTCAACGCTATGATGCCAGTCGTTGACGGCGACAAAATCTTTATCAGCGAATGTTATCAGCTCGGAAGCGCTCTGCTGAGTGCCGACGCTTCTGCGGTCCAGGAGGTTTGGAAGGACCCGGAGAATCGACGAAAACAAGTGATGCGTTGCCACTGGTCGACCCCGATCTTGATCAACGGAATGCTTTACGGATGCAGCGGACGAAACAATCCGGACAGCAGCCTTCGGTGTATCGACTTCCAGACGGGTGACCTGAAATGGAGCGACGACCGACAAATTCGCACATCGATGGTGCGTGCCGGCGATGCACTGATCGTGCTCGATGAACGCGGCAGAATGCAAATGATCGACCCGAATCCAGAAAAGCTGACGGTCATCGCCGAACATGACTTTAGCAATCTATTAACGAGCCCCTGCTGGGCGGCACCGGTGCTGGTCGGCAATCGATTGATTGTTCGCGGTGACGAACAGGTTGTTTGCTTCACGCTAGCCGCTGAAGCTGTTTCCCCACGTCCACGCCCCTAAATTTGGTCGAACGAAATGGCTGAAGAGCATGTATTGGTCATCCCCGCCTCCGTCGTGGACTCGATCGGAGCGATTGACGGATTCGAATGCGACGTCGACCGATTCCTCCC
>JBCCOI010001052.1:0-1606 GCA_039025515.1 Planctomycetota bacterium | reverse complement strand
TATACGAATGGTTGACCCAAAAATTCGAATTGGGATCAGGCGGAATTCGCGGACGGCATGCTGGAGAATCGTGTACCGACTTCACTCGCAATTTCGTTGAGACTCCGGACTGTGTGAAGCGCACCTTCTTCGGCAGCAGCCCTCGGCATTCCGTAAACGATGCACGTCGCTTCATCCTGACCAATCGTATAAGCGCCCGCGTCACGCATACGTTTGAGCCCCGCGGCACCGTCTCGACCCATTCCCGTCAGAATGATACCGACAGCTTTTGCGCCGGCGACTTTGGCAACAGAATCGAACATGAAATCGACGGAGGGCTTGTGGAAGAGCACGCGTGGTCCATCATCGAGTCGCACTCGATAACCAGGACCGTCTCGTTCGACTCGAATGTGTCGGTCACCGGGAGCGATGTAAGCGTGTCCGTCGCGAATTTGCAGGCCGTCTTCCGCCTCGCAGACATGCAGCGCGGTCTGATCATCCATGCGCTTGGCGAATGACCCGCTAAACCCGATAGGAATGTGTTGGGTGATCACGATTCCAGGCGAGCCAGGTTTAATCCCGACTAGCACATCGCGAATCGCCTCTGTTCCACCGGTTGAGGCACCGATTGCGATGAGATGAGTCGAAGGTCCGCCGCTGACTTTCTGGTTGGGTGCGTATTCCAACGTTTGAGATTTCGTTTGACAGACTGGCGCTTGAGTCACATGGCGTCGCGAGTTTCGGATGTCTCCTGCCGAAGCGGCGGCTTTGCGCACTTCCCATACCAGCTCACCAATTTTGTCTTCAAGAGACTTTGCAACATCAACCGTGGGCTTCGGTACGAAACCGGTCGCCCCGAGGGCGAGCGCTTTCATCGTGACTTCCGAGCCTTTCTCGGTGAGTGTGGATACCATAACGACCGGCATCGGACGCAGCCGCATCAGGTTTTCAAGAAAGGTGATGCCATCCATTCGCGGCATTTCGACATCTAAAGTGATGACGTCCGGGTTGAGTGCCTTGATCTTTTCGCGGGCGTCGAACGGGTCCTTGGCCACGTCAACAACACTGATGTCGCTGATCTCACCAAGCAGTTCACTCAGGAGCTTGCGCATCAGTGCGGAGTCGTCGACCACGAGCACCTTGATCGGATTGGTTGATGAGAATTGACCCGTGCCGGGGTCTACCAGCGTTGCATTCGTCGCCATATCAATTAGCCCCGAGTTCCATTTATATACTTGCGATCGTTCGCTGCCACGGTTGCGGTCTGCAACCGTCTTAGGCGACGAACCCATACCTTGCCGGTGGCTGGTTCGAATACGACCTTCCGCGGCCAATCGCCTCCGAGGTCCTCTGCCAACACGTTGAGTCTGTGCTCACGTGCGTATTGACGGACACAGGCAACATTCTCATCACCGATTTGATTCATGTCGAAGTCCATTACCGCCGCTCCGCCGAACAACTTCACTTCGAGTGACTCACGCGTGCCTTTCCAGCGAACGATGGTGTCGATAAGCGATCGCATGGCGTTTGGCCCATACTTCAACGAACGCTCGCCTGCACCGCCGGTATTGGCGGATACGCCTTTGCCGGGGAGCATGAAATGATTCATGCCGCCAACCCCGGTGAG
>JBCCOI010001051.1:0-1608 GCA_039025515.1 Planctomycetota bacterium | reverse complement strand
CTTCATCGCCAGCGCGGCGACGGGCGCGTGCAGCCAAAGCGGCAACGCAATGATCACCGCCTCGATGTCCGGATCGTCCAAACAAGCCATGATCCCGCCGTTGCTGGAATCGTAAACCTTGACGTTCTTTCGGGCATCCGATTCATCGCGATAGCCCGCGACGGAAATGAGCCCCGGACGTCTCACGAGTGCGGATGAACTGCTCCAGTCGCCGTGGAACGCACGGTGGACGCTGAAGGGTCGGATGTCGCAGATCGCCTTCACATCGACATACTCGGGATTGCAACCACCGATCAGCACGTTGCCTTCGTCACCCGTTCCGATGACGGCAACACGAACGGGATCCTTGACCTTCCCGTAACCGAAATAGGCCGCCCCCAAACCCGCACCGGACGCAACGCCGGCACCGACTAGCCCGCGAAGAAAGTCACGCCGGTTCACGTCGTAATAGCTTTGAACGGCGCTGTAGTAGTTCTCTTTTCCGACTTCGCGGTCATCGCTGGACAGCTTGTCAACCATATCGAAATCCTCGGTTAGAAAGGCTTCTTCGGGAGTGTGTTGTTGAATGAACGAGTGGGCTTGGCTGACTTGCGGACGACTCCGACAAGCCACAGACGCTATGACTTCGCCGACTTTGCAACGCCGCGGCGGATAAACAGATGGAGGAAGAAATCGACGCCCGCGAATCGTCCTGCACCGGTCGACGCCAAGACAAGACAAGCGAGACATTCGATCATTTGGTAGTTCGAGCTTATTGGCCCTGTCGCCGGCGGGTAACTGCTCAGGAAAACAGAACCGAGAAATCCGGCCGCCGCTAACGATGCGAGCGGGGTGAACAAGCCCAACAGAAGGCACCACCCGATGATCATGTCGAAGTAGGGAACGACTCGGTTCAGGACGCTCGTATCAATTCGTGCCGTCGCGGGTTTCTGCAACTTGATTGGCGGCGAAGCTTCTCGTTGATTGGGCGCCGCGAGCGCGTTGATGGAGATTTCGTAATCCTGCCAGAGCTTATCAATCTTGGCCAACACAGGATTTTTAAGATCATCGTTCTCACGCCTTACGGTTTCGATTTGTCCGGCCAAGCTGGAGACACCCGTTCGATCCGCTTCGGACTCCATTGCCTTCAAACGTTCCAGGCCCAGATCGTACTGCGTCAAGTCATCGGAGTAGTCATCCAGAACGGTCTCAAGGCTTAGCAAAACCTGGTCCAGCGACTCTTCGGCGGTGTTGTTTTCCTTTTCACCAAACCCGTAATACTCAGCCGCCTTCTTTCGATACTCATCAAACCACCAACGCGTGTATTCGACGTCGCGCCGGACCTTGCCATCGTGATCCCATACGATTTCGCGAAAGTGCGAGGCAAAGGGGCCTTTCGCATTTGCGAAAAACGGTGCCGCGTCCCAATTTCCCTGTTGATACTTCTCGATGCCTTCGCTGAAGAAATGCCAGCCGATCATCAATCGCAGCATGACCAACATGGCGATCGCAATCGCGCCCAAAATACGAGGTGAGACTCCCCATCCGACGGCGAATCGGAGAGGGTAGAAAAGCAGACTTCGCACGGTGTCGTGAGACTCCGAAATGGAGGGGAAGGGAGAGGCGGGG
>JBCCOI010001050.1:0-1612 GCA_039025515.1 Planctomycetota bacterium | reverse complement strand
TGACACGTCCGACCTCGCCCGCCTGTCCTTCGTGAAGACCGGCGCTGTAACCCACTCGCTGAACATGGAATCGGGTCGCATGGACCTCGACTACCAGATCATCGACGGCACCACGGTGGAAGTTTCATTACCTGACAATCCAAACGTCGTCGGCGCTGGCAACTGGATGTTGTTTGCACTCGATGATGCTGGCGTGCCTTCCGTCGCCCCAATTATCTCTGTCGAACCGACGCTCCCGCTTTACCGCGAGCCGGGCGCATTGGAGCCGGTGGATGGTGAAATCACCGCTGAGTATTTTGCAGCCGACGCCCAGAAGCTCGATGATGTGAATTTCGACGGCACACCGATCTTCTCGGAGAGCCTGACGAAAATTCAGGAGGACGCACAACAGGGTGCCTTCTATTCTGGCGGCCCAATCGACAAATTCGCCGCGAAGTATACGGGCGAGTTTTCCGTCGCAACATCAGGTCAATACACGTTCTATCTCAACTCCGATGATGGCTCTTCATTGTCTATCGATGGCCAGCAGATCATTCTCAACGACGGTCTTCATGCCGATATCGAGAAACAGGCAACGATCCAGCTGGATGCCGGTACCCACACACTGGACGCGCGCTACTTCGAACAAGGCGGCTTCGCCACGATGGAGCTGGACTGGAAAGGCCCTGACTTCGTGCGCGGCAGCTTCGAAGTGAATGGCGAGGGTGTAGAAGAACCGGGCAACGTCATCGACGACATTCCCAACCAGACCCAATATCTAACCGGCGAGACCGACACAGATACATTCGCCATCGACGGCAACTCCGGCGATTACGGCTGGGGTGCGACCCAGGATGGCGAAGGCATCGTCGTTTGGGGCCCCACCGGTCACGACCTGCTCTACGATTTCGAGACTATCAAATTTAACGATCAGAGCGTGAGCCTTGTGAAGGAAACCGGTCCGGATGGTGGTATGGTCGTCAATGACGATCCCAACCGCACACAATCCGAAACCGGTACGGACAAATCCGACAAGTTCGTCATCGACGGCAATTCGTCAAAATACGGCTGGGACAAGACGCTCGACAATGAAGGCATCGTGGTCTGGAACATCGCGGAAGACACCCACGATCTTCTCTACGATTTCGAGGAGCTGGCCTTCAACGACGAGGTCATCGACCTGGAAGCCGACTTCGCCTGACACGAAAACCTATTCGGGGACCGGAACTTCCGCGTCCCCGAACGGGATCATCTTTTGGGAAACCGCACTTTTGAAGCTTGGTGAGATGGTCTGGTACTCGCTGCGGACGATCAGGCCGGTTTCCGGATCGATCCAATAGGTGTGAACCTGGGTGTTCTTAAATCCCGTCGTCACCTCGTAGCGCCCGTGAACGCGATCGAGCGTTTGACCATCTGCCGTCTCGCTATCGCAAGCCACTTCGGTCGCACCTTGCACGTCGCTCTTCTGCTGAGCCTTAGCAGCTTCAGCGGCTGCCTCGTCGAACTTGGTGACCTCCTTCCACGAAACGCCTTGGTCCGATGACGAATACATGGTGCCATCATGCAGCAGGGTCCAACCACCGGCGGCTGGCGTCACCGCCTTGCTCACCCAGTGCTTGTGACTGTTCATGAT
>JBCCOI010001049.1:0-1613 GCA_039025515.1 Planctomycetota bacterium | reverse complement strand
CTTTGAAGCGGATGGTGGGTTCTCCTGGTATTGACGCCGGGTCACCGCTCACTGGTGAAGAATAGCTCGCTTCGGCTAAACTGGTCTACAGTTTGGCACCCAGTGATTACGGAGCAAGCGGTGCCGCCAATCCGCATACGTGAGGTGACCCTAGATGAATGTGGTGGTGAGCGTTGGCGACGTCCTCGATGCTTCGGCTGACATCCTGATCTCCACCGCTAACCCTTGGCTCAACATGTCCGGCGGCATTAACGGTGCGATCCGCGCACTCGAACCTGATATCCAGTCCGAACTTCGCGCACACCTTGACTCCGTCGGTGAATCCGCGATTCCCGCCACATCGGTCGTTCGCACTTCCGCCGGTGCTTTGCCGTTTTCCCACATCATCCACGCGGTTGCTATCGACCCGTTCTACGATTCATCGCACCAGATCGTCTCGGACACACTTGCGGCTGCTTTCGGTCTCGCGGTTTCTCTTGGCGCAACATCGGTCGCGATGCCAACGCTCGCGACTGGCTACGGCCCAATGACAATTGACGTTTTTGCCCGTGCATTCGCGGATTCCGTGTTGGGTGGTTCGCTCTGACGAGAATGCTGGGATCATCAACTCTCTGCTTGCAGCCGAAACGTAGCGCATCGGGTCACCTAACATGGTTTTTACGCTGAGGCCTTCGGCACACCTTCGTTGTTTGGCGACGGGCGTTGGCCTTGGTACAGTCTCCCGTAGTTCAGGCATCATTCGCTTCGTTTAGGGCGGTGTCGTAAAAACCTTCCGTTGGACGTCGCAGTCTAAACGTTGTCCAGATCGCGTTCGCCTCTGACGATGCGGATGATCTCGACGCCGTCGTCCAGCCCTCGAAAGAAAATCACGTAGCTGCCGCAACTGAAACTGCGACACGCTCCGTGATTCTTGGAAATTCGTCGCTGGCCCAGCTCTGGATTCACTGCCAACGTCTGACACGCTGCTTCGATTTTCTCTACCCAGCGGTAAGCAGCTTCCGGCTTGTCACGCGCAATGAACTCTGAGTTCTCGTACAAATCAGACGACGCCAGCTTGGAATATCTGACTTTTGCCATTACGACTGCTGTTCTTCAATGGCTTTGATACGCCGTCGGGCTTCAGCATATACCTCATCGGCATCAATTCCTTCACCACGATCTAGCTCGTCGATTCCAGCTTGAATATCTGAATGCAACTTTTCGCGAGCAATCACCAATCGAATGCCTTCATTGACAACTGCTTGTTCGTCTTGAAACTTTCCTTGTGCAATCAACTGCTGCACTTGGTTCCCGTAGTCGTTTGGGATATCTGTGCTCATACCGTCCTCCGGGTTTCGCGACGTCCAACATGGTTTTTACGCTGAGGCCCTTCGGGCACACCTTCGATGTGGTGCTGGCCTCGCTCTTATTGTACAATGAAATTTGATTCAATCCACCTTCGCTTCGGTAGCGGCGGTGTCGTAAAAACTTTCCGTTGGCTCGACCTCCATGTCGAGGCAACGTATGCGGCTTGGCGGCCGCGAGTTCTGCGGCGTTCCGCCGTGGGTGACGCCGGCTTCGGTCGGCCAACAGCGGCTGGGCGCAGGGCCCGGCGGCTTTGAAGCGGATGGTGG
>JBCCOI010001048.1:0-1613 GCA_039025515.1 Planctomycetota bacterium | reverse complement strand
ATTACCGTTAAGTCCCCCATCAAGGAAATCATTTCCGGTGCCACCTGATATCTCGTCATTTCCTGCACCACCGTTAAGGATATCCTCGACCAACGGGACGTCAATTGGAAAAGTTGAGAACAAAATCAGTCGCGGTACGGTCCAGCTCAACGACACCGTCTTTTTTGGTTCGACTTCCTATCGCGTCTCGGACTTACTAGGTCAACGACAGCCGGTTCTTGTGGAGCCCGAGATCCGGCCGAAACGCGATGTAATTTCACCCTCGATACAGTCTCGTCGTCGCGTGACGTGGGCGGTGTCGTCGCTCGGTGTGCTACTGCTTCTCGTAGGATTCGGCTGGTGGCTCCGCTCTGGACCAAACGAAGCCGAGACGGAACGAGCCGAGACGAAGACACCTCTTTCGAATCTGCCTGAAACGGCCGTTGCGACCGATTCGTTGAAAAGCACTTCAGAGGAAGAGAAACGTGTTCCGGCGGTAATGGAACCGGTCGAAGACGACGTTTCACCTGAGGAGCAATTGGCTCGTTCTGTCTTCTTGGTGGTCTGTTCAGACTCGGAAAGGGAGACGCCCTATCGTGTCGGTACCGGATTCTCGATCGACTCCAAGACGGTTGTCACGTCGGCGTCGGTCATACAAGCGATGCGGAGTCTCCAGCGGAACGGCTACCCCGAAGCTTTTTTGTTCTCGCCCGCAAATCAAAGCGAGTTGCAGATCTTATCCACTGTCTTGCATCCGAATTACGAAGCGGCGGAAAGAGCTGCTCGGCAAGCAGAACAAAGATACGATGCGGTCTACGACGAGTTGGGGTCTGAACGTCCCAAGCCGGAAGCCGTCGAAGCCGTCGAAAAAAAGTTAATCGACGCAAGCATGGAGGTGTTCGCGTCGTTGGACCACAAGTCGACGTATGACGTTGCGGTCATCAATACCTCTGTTTCACTCAAACATTGGCTGCCGGAGGTATCTGTTGATGCGAAACTTCGTCCTAAGCAGAAGATCAATGTGACCGGTTATGCGATCGACGTGGAAGATCGGTTCTTCGATCGCACCGTTCCGTTCGAGCTCTCGACAATGTCAAGCCGAATCAGCCAATTGGTCAGCGGGTTCAATTCATCGGATCGCCGGTTGGTAGCCAACTGCAATCCGGACCAACAGGAGTACGCGTATCTGGGCAGCCCAGTGCTTAACGATCAGGGACAAATCGTTGGAGTCTACACTCGACGGTCGCCTCCCACTCCGGGTTCGGAAGATCAGTCTCTTCATTCGTTCGATGCCGCGTTAATCAAGCGTGTCCACGAATGCCGTCCGTCAACACCAGCCCTCTGAGATTATGAATATGAAGACAATTGTGACGGCGGGCGTGTTTGCTTTCTTCCTGGTCGAGCATTGTGTCGCGCAAACGATCGTTGTGGCTGATCCCGCCTACCATTATCCGGCTCGCATTCGTTGGGCCGTTTATGATCCCTATTACCTAGTGACATCCCAGGTCTACGCCCAAGCCGATCTCATTCGAGCCCAAGGTGACGCGGCAGTCGATTTCGCATTCGCGCGGAACCTACACGCGGAAGCTTATAGCAAGGAGCTTGACAATTGGAAAAAGGAACTTCGAATCTAT
>JBCCOI010001047.1:0-1614 GCA_039025515.1 Planctomycetota bacterium | reverse complement strand
CTGAAACGCCACCTCAATCCCTTCCTGGGTGGTCTCACCTGGATCATTTACGCTGGTGGAGACAGGCACACAGACCCCGACCCCGCCATCAGGACCAAACACGTTCACATCGGCGATCGGGTTGAAGATACCGCCCTGCTCACACGGATCAGTGAGGTCACGGAAACCAGTGCCCGGATCCTCAAACGGATCGTCCTGCTGGGTCACATGAAGGTCGGTGCGCTTCTTATTGAAGTAGCCAATGCTGACCACGGCGGATGGCGCAAAATACCATTCAGCAGAGATATCGAAAGAATCCACTTGCTCCGGCTCCAGTCCCGGATTGCCGATCTGAACCGGCGGGTTCGGACTGGTACTGAAGGTACGAGACGTGGACAGGTCGTCGAAGTCAGGACGACGAATATCCGTGCCCCAGCCGAGACGAATGTTGACGTCTTCATGCGGGCTGACAACAAGGTTGAAGCGCGGCAGGAGGAAGTCATAGCTGCCATCGGTCGTCACCGGCGACGCGACTCCGTTCAGGATTGAATTACCGGTCGAGGAAATATCCGTCTCCAGGTAACGAAGACCAGCATTCCCTCGGAAGATGCCATGCTCAAAATTGGCTTGTGCATAAAACGCATGGGTTTCTTCTTCGATATCAAAGAACGCACTTTGGCTCGACGTTGGCGCGTCGATTGACCGGCTTCCGCCATGCGCGGCGATCGCCGCATTGAGCGTTGCCAAAACACCGTCAGGGTCTGAAGCGACCAATTCGGGATCGATCAATAGGAAGTCCGAGACAAAAAGCGTCCGTCCGTCGGCATCATCGAAATTGTCAGGCCCGGCGACAAGCAAGTCCGCAAACAGGTCACCAGACGGACTGTCAGACAAGCTGCGCAGACCGACATTGGAGCGGATCTGATCCCGTGTGCTGGCCGTCTTATTGTAGCGGTATCCGAAATCCACAGACGTCAGGTATTCACCAACAAACGCATTGTCCGCGAAGTCATAATTGAAGTCGGCCCGGAACGCGTCTTCGCTATTATCTGCTGTGTCCTGTCCGATGTTCACGTCACGCAGGACGACGTTTGCAGGATCCAGAAGTTCCGCGGTCGAGGGACCAAACGGTACATTTTGAGCCACCGCAAATGTCAGACCATCGCTCAGATCATAGATGAAGGGTACGGCATTATCATTGCCGCCACCTGCATCCAGAGGCGCATTCGGGTTGATGAAGTTCAACGTGGTGTTGAAGCTCGGCGTGGTGGAGTCCGATGTCGACGTCGACAGCTCGACTCGACCGGACCAGTTGCCGTGATTCCAGTCTGCACCCAGGCGATAGATCTCGCTGACGGTCAGACGCGAATTGGTGTCAGAGGAGAATCGCAGGTTTGGATCATCATCATCATCGGCAAGATCGACTCCGATCACGCCCGTGAGGGCCGCTTCAATACTGCCAAGCGTTTGCGGGCCATTCTCGCCGTTCAGAGTTCCGAAGTTCACCAGTTCAAACGAGTCTGGCACGGAAATATTATTCAGGCTGCTGACACCCGAAGCCTGAACCCGCGAGCTTTCCTGACGACGCTCCTGGTCATTGTAAACGCCATCGAGGAAGAATGTGACACGATCATT
>JBCCOI010001046.1:0-1623 GCA_039025515.1 Planctomycetota bacterium | reverse complement strand
GCGAACTCATAAAAGCGTTGGAACTCTGACTGTCCGTAATCCTTGAACCACTTGTCGAATGACTCTCTTGTCGGTTCTTCGAGGGACTCTTCAAGTGTTCGCAACGGAAGCTGAAGATCGATCCCGGACGACAAGGCGAGTCGTTTTGCAAAAGCGAGGCTGAAGACTTGCTCCGGAAAGACGCCGTCGCCTCTCTGAGCAGTATTCAGGTCCGACAGATTGGCCTTAGCCAACGGTTTGTCAAAAGATTCGAGCAACTGCCGTAGATGAGCTCGATCCTCAAACTTGGAACCCAAAAGTCCGACTCTAGATCGATTGTCCAGTGCAACGAGTTTCGATTGAAACTGCCGCCAACGCTGTGGCGTGTTCTCGATGGCATTCTGCTCAATCGCGGCATGTCGGAATCGCATTTGCGCTTTGGAAGCGAGCCGCCAAAGATTAGAGCCTGCTTCTTCGGGCGGTACGATTTTGTTGGTTGTTTGAGCCACGCCCGATTGTTTCTCACCGATTGCCGCACCCGCAGAAACGAGACGGACCTCAGGCTTCTTTGCCCTATTGGCACCGACGAGAGATGCCGCAGATGGAGCGCGGGCTGCGCGATCCTGGCCGAGAGTCAGCAGATTGAACCCAGTATCCTCCCCCGAGCCATCATCAGTGACCTGCTCATTCAGGTCGAAGCCGCCCCAGTATAGCTTCGGGTTTTGAGCAAGAGCCCCTTCTGAACTCTGAGTCACCCAAGCGGAGACGTTCTCCGAGACGTACGCGACCAACTCCTGCAAGCCGATCGTTTGGTTAGCATTGAGATCTGCCGCACCACGTAGCCCTTCCGTGACGAACATTCCAAAGACGTTTCGCCCCGCTGCGATGGAGTCATTTGAAGTTTCACCTGTCGTATGAGAACAGAGAACCCACAACGATGGGTCGCCCGTTTGGCGAACGGCTTGGGCGAGCAAACGTGGGAACTGATTGAACAGCAATCCCATTCTGGGGTCATAGTCGATCGTGCCCGCGTTGAGGATCAGCAGCTTCCGCTTCGCGGGTGATTCTCGTACTGCATTCAGAACCTCCGCGAGTTCGATCCTGCCCTTTTCGCGGTCGCTTAATTGAAAATCATCCGTTAGCAGATAAGCGTTTCCGTCCTGCGAGACGCCTTGAGCGGAAAGGTACAGAATAAGAGTGTCGGATCGCCCGAGGCGAACTTCGGCAAGACGGTTGAGAACGTCCTTCGCCGCCGAAGCGGAAGTCAACCCTTCTCGTTGGTCATGGGTAAAGACGAGTGGCAGTTCGACGAGGGCATCCAGATCGCGGTCCGCGAAAGGGATGACGGGAAGATCCAACGACTTGGATTTCCCTGTTCCCAGCAGGAAGAGATGTGTCTTGGGCCGAAAGAAGGGCGGCAGCAGAACGCCGACGAATATCAGGGCGAGCGCAGCGATGGCGACCACAAACAACACACGCCTCGCGTCTCGAGCGAAGCGTTCCTGATGCTCATGTTTGCGAGGCGATTTCCAGGAATCTTGTTGCCCGACCTGCATCGAAATCCTTTCCGCATGACCTGGTGGGGTCTTTCATACTCACCAAGCGAGGACAAACCACTAGCGTAAGGTCTAAAACCCAATCGCT
>JBCCOI010001045.1:0-1623 GCA_039025515.1 Planctomycetota bacterium | reverse complement strand
CCAAACCCCAAACCCCAAACCCCTTAGATATGAAAGCAGAAAATTATAAAATGCATCGAAATCTGCTAAACGTTTTGAAAAGGGGCTTCTCCGCATCAAAGGCCAACGCCTCAACCCAAACCGGGTCCATGCAAAACGGAAAAGTCTCGCAAGTCATCGGCGCCGTCGTCGACGTCCAGTTCGAAGGAAATCTCCCGCCGATTCTAAATGCACTTGAAGTCGACGATCTCGGTCACCGATTAGTTCTCGAAGTCGCCCAGCATCTCGGAGACTCGCGAGTCAGGACCATCGCCTTGGACTCCACTGATGGGCTTGTTCGGGGTCAAGGGGTTCGGGACACCGGCGCGCCCATTACGATTCCCGTGGGGCCTGAGACTCTGGGCCGGATTATGAATGTGATTGGGGAACCGATTGATGAGCGGGGGCCGATTAATGCGGCGACGTCGTATCCGATTCACAGAGATGCGCCTTCGTTCGAAGATCAGGGGTCCGGGCAGGAGTTGCTGATTACTGGTATTAAGGTCATTGATCTGTTGGCCCCGTATGCTAGGGGAGGAAAGATCGGGCTTTTCGGCGGAGCCGGAGTCGGAAAGACGGTGCTTATTATGGAACTGATCAACAACGTGGCCAAGGCGCACGGAGGGTACTCGGTCTTCGCCGGGGTCGGGGAACGGACTCGAGAAGGAAACGACTTGTACCACGAAATGATCACTTTCGGTGTCATCGACGTCGAGGGCAACAACTCCCGAGCCTCTCTTGTCTACGGTCAGATGAACGAGCCCCCCGGCGCCAGAGCCCGAGTCGGACTCACCGGGTTGACCATCGCCGAGTACTTCCGAGACGAAGAGAACAGAGACGTGCTGCTCTTTATCGATAACATTTTCCGGTTCACTCAGGCTTGTTCCGAAGTGTCCGCGCTTTTGGGTCGAATCCCCTCTGCCGTCGGATACCAGCCCACCCTGGCTACCGACTTGGGTGCCTTGCAAGAGCGAATCACGACCACCAAGAAGGGGTCCATTACTTCGGTGCAGGCGGTGTACGTGCCGGCTGATGACTTGACCGACCCAGCCCCCGCCACCACTTTCGCGCATCTCGACGCCACCACCGTGTTGTCTCGAGCTCTGACCGAATTGGGAATCTACCCTGCCGTCGACCCCCTGGACTCGAACTCCAAAATGCTGTCGCCCTTCGTCGTGGGAGACGATCACTACCGAGTTGCTCGAGGAACCCAGAAACTGCTGCAAGACTACAAGTCGCTCCAGGATATTATTGCTATTTTGGGAATGGACGATCTCTCGGTTGAGGATAAACTGGTCGTGACTCGGGCCCGGAAAGTGCAGAAGTTCCTGTCGCAGCCTTTCTTCATGAGCGAGGTCTTCTCAGGAAAACCAGGAAAGTTCGTTAAGATCGACCAGACTGTGGCCGGCTTCGGTGCGCTGCTCGAAGGTCAGGGAGATGACTACCCCGAACTCGCTTTCTATATGACCGGTACTTTGGAGGAAGCTATGGAAGAAGGTGTCCGGTTGGCTCGAGAGGCAGAGGCCAATAAATAAATTAATTTGTTGGGTCTGATTGATCGAAGAGGTCTTACGCCGGGGTTTGGGGTTTGGGGTTTGGGGTTTG
>JBCCOI010001044.1:0-1627 GCA_039025515.1 Planctomycetota bacterium | reverse complement strand
TGTTTCCTGTTAACTCGATCGTTTATCGAGCGGTACATAACTGCGTGCGTCCGGACCGACGTAGTCGGCACTCGGGCGGATGATTCGATTGTTACTGCGCTGCTCCATCACATGAGCTGTCCAACCGCTGGTTCGCGACATTACGAAAATCGGCGTGAACAGTTTTGTGGGAATCTGCATAAAGCGGTAGGCGGAGGCGTGGAAGAAGTCGGCGTTTGGGAAAAGCTTCTTCTCATCCCACATGAGAGTTTCAATCGCTTCGGAAATCGCGAACAGCTTGTCGTCGCCGACAGCGTCCGATAGCGCCTTTGACCAACGTTTGATCAGCGCGTTTCTTGGGTCACTCTCTCTGTACACGGCATGACCAAAGCCCATGATCTTGTCTTTGCGCTCGAGCATGCCGAGGATTCCGGATTTCGCATCCTCAACGCTCGAGAAGCCATCAATCAGCTCCATCGCAGCTTCGTTGGCGCCGCCGTGCAGTGGGCCGCGTAATGATCCGATTGCGCCGGTGACGCAAGAGTGCATGTCCGAGAGGGTTGATGCACATACACGAGCCGTAAAGGTGGATGCGTTGAACTCGTGTTCGGCATACAGAATTAGTGACACATCCATCACGCGTTTGTGCAGTGCTTCAGGGGTCTGTCCGTGAAGCAAAGCCAGGAAGTGTTCAGCGATATTTTCGGCTTCTACTTCGGTGTCAACGCGCACGCCGTCATGCGAGTAGCGATACCAGTAGGCGATGATGCCAGGTAGCGTGGCCAGGAGGCGGTCCGCGATGTCTTGCTGATCCTCGAAGCTGTGTTCGGGCTCGAGGTTGCCAAGCATCGAGCAACCGGTTCGCATCACGTCCATCGGATGTGCCGATGCAGGAATGCGCTCAAGCACCTCGCGTAACGCCGCCGGCAATTTTCTCATGCCCGACAGTTTTTCCTTGTAGCCATCGAGTTCCGCTGCTGATGGAAGTTCGCCATGGAACAATAGCCAAGCAACTTCCTCGAAAGTCGAGTGCTCTGCCAGTTCGCTGATGTCATAACCGCAATACGTGAGTCCGCTGCCAGACTTTCCGACAGTGCACAAACGTGTCTCACCGGCGCTTTGACCTCGTAGTCCTGCGCCACCAAGTTTCTTGTCAACCATAGTCTTCTCAGTTCTGTGTGAAGTGCGTGAATTTCAGTCTTGATCGTTTGAGCCGAACAAGGCGTCCAGTTTTTCCTCGAATGCGTGGTAGTCGAGGAATTCATAGAGTTCCTCACGCGTTTGCATTTGCGCTAGCGCCTCTACCTGCGTGCCGCGTTCTCTGATTTCGCGGAACATTTTGAGTGCTGCTTGATTCATTGCTCGGAAAGCGGACAGCGGATAGAGCGCCATTCGAATACCGACCGATTTCAGTTCGTCGATGGTGTACAGCGGCGTCATCCCAAACTCAGTCAGATTCGCGAGTACCGGGATTTGAACGGTCTTAGTGACCTTTCTATAGAGTTCAATGTCGGTCATCGCTTCGGCGAAGATCGCGTCGGCGCCTGCCTCCTGGTATTGGTGGATACGTTCCAGCATGGGATCCATACCTTCAACGGCAAGCGCGTCGGTCCTCGCCATCACCACAAATTCCTGATCGGTCTTTGCA
>JBCCOI010001043.1:0-1630 GCA_039025515.1 Planctomycetota bacterium | reverse complement strand
TACGGACTGCTCATTTGATCCGTGCTTACTCTCCACCTTTTCTGTTGAAAACGCAGTTACACTTCACGTTCGGGGCGGTAACGGATTCCCCGTCCAGGACTCTCACCTGGCAATTCAATCGCCTACACAGGCGTACTAGCCCTGACCGAAGGTCAGTCCGAAGATGGCGGAACGGAGCTCAACATCCTGACGGTATCCCTGAAGAGCGGTCGCGAAAGGCACAGATGGACCTTCGATCGCGAAAGCTTTTGTGTTCAGAATTACCGGGTTGCTCAACGCGCTTCGGCCAGCGATCGCTACCGGAACGTTCACACGCAAACGCTCTCATGGGAAGTAGACCGGCAGAACAACATGCGTCCGGTCAATCTTATCTCCCGGCAGGTGACTCGCTTAAAACTTAGGAGGGAAGGTGACGAGAGTATCGAACGCATCCCCGCGACAGCGGTTCAAGAAGTCGATTTTGATTGGCGAGTCTTTGACGACTCGTTCTTCGAAGCCATCAAGCCCGGAATCGTTGTCACGGAGGAAGAAATCGACCGGATTGTCGCGTTCGACAAGGACCAGCTTTGAGCGAACATTTCATCGAAGTGGACTAGGCGACGAGTCCTGGCACGGATGGACTCATTGCTTCGTCCGCTACCCGTAAGCTCAACGCAAACGCAATACTAGTAGCTCCCAGCCAAGCTACGCCATCGCCGACGGACGTACTCAAGTCAGCTTCAGCAGTATCCAGTCTCCAAGCCTTGGGAACGCGTTGCCGATCGTCATCAGCAGACGCAAGTAACCCGGCATGATGACATCGGTTCGTTTTCGTTTAGCCGCCAAGAGAATCACACGTGCGACGCGGTGAGCATCCAGCCCCTTCACTTTCGTTCCGCCACCCGGACGCTTCGCTGAACTGGGTAGAGAATCCGAGGCTCGAGCGTCATAACGTGTTCCGGCATCCTCGCGACGGATCGGACCGGGACTCACGAGCGCGACGTGGACCCCTTCATCACGCAGTTCAAGTCTCATTTGTTGCGTCAGCCCGGTGACCGCGTGCTTCGCCGCGACGTAGCCTCCCAGGTATCTCGCGCCGACTTTACCGGCCAGCGAACCGACATTCACGATGCTGCCTGCGGATTCTTTCAAGAGCGGCAACATCGCCTGGGACGCGTTCAACATCGTCGTGACGTTCTGAGCAAGAAGCGAGCCCAAACGATCAGGCTCCAAGTCCACGACCAGGCCTCGGTCACTTGTCCCGATGCAGTTGACGAGCACGTCCAATCGACCGAACTCGTCCCTCAGCCCCCCCGCGACTCGCTGACAATCAGCCACCGAAGTGCCATCCGCTGCAACGCCGACGGTTCTTTGATCTGGAAAGGCATCTCGCAACTCGGCGACCACCTGATTCACACGACTCTCGTCTCGACCGGTAATCGCCAGATCGTAGCCGTCGGCCAAAAACGTCTCTCCAACGACACGCCCCAATCCCGCCGACCCGCCAGTAACCAAAACGAGCGGCGATGGGGAGGCGTTCAACGGACTGGTCTGAAGGGCAGAGAAGGGAAGAGCAGGGAAGTGCGGACCTGAGGATTCAATCACAAGCGATCCAAGCAATCAACATCCGAGAGCGTTTCGACGCAAGATG
>JBCCOI010001042.1:0-1635 GCA_039025515.1 Planctomycetota bacterium | reverse complement strand
CGGGGTCAATGGTCGGACCAAGGCCCGCTCCAAGACTTCGTTGATGTCCGAGACCGGGATAATCGTCAGGCTTTCTTGCACATTCTCCGGAATGTCAGCGAGATCTTTCTCGTTTTCTTCCGGGATCAGGACGGTTTTGATCCCACCCCGCAGCGCTTCGAGCAGCTTCTCCTTGAGACCCCCAATCGGCAGCACACGGCCCCGAAGCGAGATCTCACCGGTCATCGCAACATCGCGATGAACTGGGGTCGACGTGAGCAGAGACACCATCGCGGTGGTCATTGCGATACCTGCACTCGGTCCATCCTTAGGCGTTGCCCCATCGGGCACGTGGACGTGGATGTCCGTCGTGTTGAACGCGCTCGGTTTGATCCCGAGATGTACGGCCCGCGACCGTACCAGCGACTGCGCCGCGGAGATCGATTCTTTCATCACGTCGCGCAAATTGCCCGTGACTTTGGTGTTTCCACGCCCCGGCATGGAGACGGCTTCGATGGTCAGAAGGTCACCCCCGACTTCAGTCCAGGCCAAGCCCGTGACAGCGCCGATCTGGTCTTCCTCGTCTGCAAGACCAAATCGAAACTTCCGCACGCCTGAATAATCCGCGAGGTTTTCCGGCGAGACGGTCACTTGAGTCACACCTTCATTACCCAGTTCGCGAACGGCCTTGCGGGCGAGTTTGGCGAGCTCTCGCTCGAGCGACCGCACGCCAGCTTCTCGCGTGTAATAGCGCAGCAAGTCTCGAATAGAGTCTGACTGAACAACCCATTCAGCGTCGTCCAGACCATGATCCGCACGGATCTTAGGCAGAAGGTGACGCTCGGCGATTTCCAGCTTTTCATCCTCTGTGTAGCCGGCAATTCGGATGATTTCCATCCGATCGAGCAATGGCTGAGGCATATTCAAGCTGTTCGCGGTGGTTACAAACATCACGTCTGACAAGTCGTAATCAACTTCGAGATAATGGTCGTTAAACGTCGAGTTTTGCGCTGGATCTAACACTTCGAGCAAAGCCGCCGACGGATCGCCGCGATGGTCCATGCCCATTTTGTCGATCTCATCCAGCAGGAAGAGCGGGTTGCCGGTTTTCGCCTTTTTCAGGCTTTGGATGACCCGACCCGGCATTGAACCAATATAGGTCCGACGGTGGCCGCGGATTTCGCTTTCGTCGCGCACGCCGCCAAGAGACACGCGCACAAAGTCACGACCTGTGGCTTCAGCAATCGACTTACCGAGTGATGTTTTACCAACGCCGGGCGGGCCGACGAGACACAGGATAGGTCCCCGCAGCTTGCTCGTGCGTTTCTGAACGGCGAGATATTCGAGAATCCGCTCTTTGACCTTCTCTAGGCCGTAATGATCATCATTGAGCTGTTTTTCAGCCGCCGTCAGATCGGTTGAGATGTCTTTGCGCTTGTCCCAAGGGAGGGCGAGCATCCAATCCAGATAGTTGCGCACGACCGTAGATTCCGCTGACATAGGCGACATCTGGCGGAGCTTTTTAACTTCTTGCTCGGCTTTGGTGCGCGCTTCTTCGGAAAGTCCGGTTTCTTTGATTTTCTCTTCGAGCTCTGCGACTTCGTCGCGCTCGCCATCGCCCTGGTCGCCCAGTTCGCGTTGGATCGCTTTCATTTG
>JBCCOI010001041.1:0-1635 GCA_039025515.1 Planctomycetota bacterium | reverse complement strand
GGGGAAAACGAATGAAGCACTCGATCATTACATACGCATGTTCGAGCAGCCTGACGTCGACCCTCTGCGCGAATCAAAGTTCAAAGCGGCCACCGGATTCATTCGCTTAAAGATCGCCAATGATCCTCCCAAGTACAAAGAAGCCCTCGACAGAACGGAGGCAATGGGCAAACAGATTCGACCCAATGAATCGCAGCTTCCGACGGTTCAAGACTTTCGGGTAATGCTGGCGAAGGCATACCTGGCCAAGTCGAACGACGATTCGCTAAAGAAGGGAGAAGTCGGTCGTGCAAAGTCAGCTGCGCGTGAACTCTTGGTCGAAGCGAAGACGGTTCCCGGGCCTCACGTCAAAGAAACCGAAGTGCTGCTTGCGGATCTTGGCATCGAAGCCAAAGCTCCCGAGATGCCGACGGCGGAGCCTCCCAAGAGCTTTGATGAAGCATTGGAAAAAGCAGGTCAGATCGTGACCGTTGGTCAGGAAATGCAAGACGCACTTAAGTTGCTCGAGCAGGAAGCGGAGAATCCGGATATCGAGAAGCAAAAAACCGACCTGCAAAAAGAGATTGTCGAATCCCAAGCGATCGGGATTCAAATCCTGCGAAACGGGTTGGTCATGGTGACGGCCGAAACATCGCCCGAGTCGATTCATCAGGCACGTCAGATTTTGGCTTACTTCCTGTATCAGTCCAAACGTTATCGGGAAACCTTAGTCGTCGGTAACTTCCTGGCGCGAACCGCACCGGGAACCGAGCTTGGCTTGAAGGGCGGCTTGATGGCGCTGCGATCGATGCAAATCTTGCTGGACGAAATTCCCGAAGAGGAAAACGGCGGGTTGATTCGACAACTCGAATCACTCGGCGATTACTTGAGCAAGACGTGGCCGAACAATCCTGACGCCGCTGCCGCGAAAGGTATGCAAGTGCGACTGTTACTCAATAAGGGTGACTACGATGCGGCACAGTCACTAATTTCAAAGATGCCCGCGGGCCCGGAACGCGGCAGCTTCAAACGCCTTCTGGGACGCCTGTTTTGGAACGATTCCATTCTCGCCCGCACCAAGGAAAAAGACGACAAGAAGTCTGCGGCATTGATCACGCGTGCGATCGAGAGCTTGCAGGAAGGGCTGGGTGAGATTTCGGGTGCCCTGGTTGAAGACGAAGCTTTGGAAGCTGCTCTTGTCCTCGCCAAGGCGAACCTCTCCAGCAGCAGAAGTAGAGAAGCACTTAAGATTCTTGACAACGAAACATACGGCCCCGTGCCCAAGCTGGAATCGGCTAGCGAACTCTCCGAAGCTTTCGTCGGACAGGTCTACACCACCGAGCTAAAAGCCTTGGTCGGTGTGATGCTTGGTAGCGACCAGCCCGATCAATACCTCAACCGGCTCACAAAAACCATGGAGAGGCTTCGTGATGCGTTTGAGGGGCCGGAAGCACAAGAGAAACTGACTAACACCTACATGGTGCTGGCTACCGACCTGAAGCAACAGCTCGACAACACCACACCCGCCCGGAAAATCAAACTGATTGACGCCTTTCGCGTGATGCTCGAGCGTCTAAAGGACTCTACAAAGGACCCGGCGACACTTCGATGGATCGGCCAAACACTTGCATCCATGGGCGAGTCGGTGATGCAGGC
>JBCCOI010001040.1:0-1636 GCA_039025515.1 Planctomycetota bacterium | reverse complement strand
TTTTTGACCGCTGAGTCATTACGTTTTGCTTGGCTTCGTTGGATCGGCGATAAATCACTCGCACTGATAGTGCGAACAGCCCAATCCATGCGAGGCCATTTTTTTTGCTACCAAATAGCCGCCCTAAGCTGGACGATCTCTAACGTATTCCCAATGACCTCGACCGTTGATCAATCAGTGAGCACACTTCCTGAGCTTGGGTCGCCGGGATTGTCGTGATCTCGCTGAATGACCGGAACCAGGTTTCTTGCCTTCGTGCGAGTTGCCGTGTGTGTGCACAGACGGCTTCGATCACATTGTCGATACTTTGCTCGGGCTCTTTCAGCCAATCCAAAAGCTCTCGATACCCGACGGCTTGTCGGGCTGTTCTCGAGAGTGTTTGGTAACGCCCAAGCAGCGCCTTGACTTCATCTACCAAACCGATTTCGAACATGTCTCGAACACGCCGATTGATTCTTTCGTGCAAGACGTTCCGCGGGTGCTGGACCGCAAAGACGCCGCACGAATTGGCGTGAACTGCCTGGTCGAACTGGATCTGTCTGTGACTCAGTGGAACACCAGTGAGTTTAGAGACCTCCAAAGCGCGAATCATTCTTCGCACATCATTGCGTTCAATCCTGGATGCACTCAGCGGATCAACCTGCTGCAAGCGTTCATGAAGTTTCTCGGCGCCATGAACTTCGACTTCGCGCTCCACCGATTCGCGAAACTCCCAATCCGGAGGTGGTCCCGGATCGAATCCTCGGACGATTGCCTTCAAGTACATGGGCGTGCCGCCGACAAAGATCGGCACATTTCCTCGCGAACGAATCTCTTCGACCGCCTGGTGCGCAGCGTCCAAATACATGGCGACGCTGAAGTCCTGGTCGGGCGCGGCGAGATCGATTAGGTGGTGCGGAACGCGGGCGCGATCATCGGCCGTTGGCTTGGCCGTACCAATATCCATGCCCCGGTAGACAGCGATCGAATCGAGCGAAAGAACTTCACCCCGGAGTGATTCAGCCACCTGCATTGCTAGTTCGCTCTTCCCAGCTGCAGTTGCACCCGTGATCACCATCGCCCGTTCAATCAACGGCGGATAAATTCGCACGGGTTCCAGGCGGAGCATTCGATTCATTCGACAGAGAAGGCAAATAGGCTCCAGATTATACCGATACCGGCTAGTCGCTGAGAGAGCGTTGTCGCCTTCCCGCATGCGGTTGCCCAGCGAAGGGGGTCTCTGCTTGCTCTTCTTTCGGGAGCAACCCCCGAAGCAGTCGTCGCGTTGCGTTCACACGAAGGTTTCCGTTCAAAAAGTGATTGGTGGTTCGGTGTGCGATTCAGACAGTGGTAAACTACCCGGGCTTGTTTTGCAGTTTCGCGCGACGTCGGCGATCCGATGGGAATGACCTATTTCAAACGGTATCGAATGGAGTTCGACCTGGCGGGATGGTACGAATCAAACGTAACCGTCCCACCGGCATATGAACTTCTGCCCTTTACAACCGAATTGATACGCGAGCACGCACACGCAAAATTTGTAAGTTTTCGTCATGAACTGGACGCGAATGTGTTCCCGTGCTTGGCACGTCGTGACGGTTGTTTGCGATTGATGCGAGACATCACGTCCCGTCGTGATTTTGTTTCGGGAGCAACC
>JBCCOI010001039.1:0-1637 GCA_039025515.1 Planctomycetota bacterium | reverse complement strand
CGATTCGGATTACATCTTTTTGCTAAAGAGAACCGGTATCTGAATTATCACCTCGTTGGAGGTCACAACACAAAACAGCTTGAACTGCCGTTTGGGTCTACATGAGGAGCCTAAGGTAGCGATGTCGGGCGACCGGCTAGTGAACGTCACCGGGGTCTCACCGAGACGATGGTGCCAGTCAACGATCGGCGGAAGCCGAAACGGACGCTCCTAACTGACTCAGCAACCACTTCGTTCAAGCGTAAAACACGGCGACTGCCGGTTCGGACTACATGCACCACCATGAATGTTGCGTCCAGTGAGTCTGGGGATCGTGGCGACACGATCAGTAGGTTCGATTCCTACACGACTGTTATCTGACCAAAACCTCGTCGCCACCAATACACAATTGAATGCCGTATCGGAGTACATCCACCTCGTGTGTCGCGGGTTCGATCCCCGTCAACATCGCCAAGCGATGTTGTAGCTCAGTTGGTAGAGCAACGAATCTTCTCTGATAAAACACTTCGTCAATTGTTTTGAAAAGAAAAAGGCGACTGCCTGTTTGGAATACATGGACTAAGACACGTGCGTGCACGAGAAGCGGGTTCGAGTCCCGCTCAGCATTGCTGGTCGTCTATCTGATGCTTCTGAACGAAGACTTCGTCGCCACCAAGACACGACTGACTGCCGAGTTGGAGTACATCGACTGTAAATCGAAGGATGCGGGTTCGAGTCCCGTCGGTTTGGCCTCGCCGAGCCGTAGCTCAATTGGGAGAGCTTATCTCTGACACACCACTTCGTCAGCAGTTTTTCACATCGCTCGTGAGAGTAACCATGCGTGTGCAATTTCATTTCTTCGTCATTACGAACACGGGCGCCGAGTAATCGCGCGTCCGCCGAAGAGTCTTTACACACACAGAACTTACTTTCATCAAGCGATATGAAACCATGGAAACCACAACTGAAACCAACTACCAGACGACCCTGGCAGCACGCGTCGCTGGGGAAGACATCAAACAAGGAGACTACGTCACGGTCTTGAACGAGATCGTCGAATTGCCATCGTTCCTCTGGAGCTGCTCCGGCAGCACACTTCCAGCGGACGAGCCGGTTCGGATCCGTTACATGCCCAGCGACGCCGGTCAACCTTTCAAAGTCGTCGCCGTTTGCCTGCCGTTCGTTTACACCAAGCGACCGAAGGGCGGCACCAAAACCTTCGACACTCGCCAAAACCAGCTTGTCCGGCTCGACCGAGACACGGGCCGCAAGGTGTGGAAGCGATTGCGGAAGAACTTGAAGAAGAAACGGAAATAACAATCGCACACGATCGACTGCCGATTCGGAGTACATACTTCAGGAGCCGGGTGTCGTGGGTTCTAGTCCCACCGGCCCAACTGTTTATCCAAGCAGGGCCGTAGCTCAGTGGTAGAGCACCGTAAATCCTCTGGTCACCACTTCGTCGATCGCGTTTTGATTTCCAAACTGCATCACAGCCAACAACCGAACACATTCGACTGCCGGAGTGGAGTACATGGCTACCCAGGTTCGACTCCCGGCCGGCCCCCTTCTCAATGAACTTGATACGGGGCCGGACCCTGTGACATTCGCGTGCGTCTGTCGCAGGGAAGAACTCTGCCCCAACACTTCGTCGAGTG
>JBCCOI010001038.1:0-1653 GCA_039025515.1 Planctomycetota bacterium | reverse complement strand
GCGACAACTTCCACGCCGACCGAGGCATCAAAGCGGTCACCGAGAACCAATCCTGTGGGACGTTCGGGACTGGCAACGCCGCGAGAGGGATCAGCCGGATGAGCGTACTTGGCGTATTTATTGACGCGGACGCGAAGTTCCTGGCGAACCCACTCGAGCGTTTCCACTTCGTCATAGCCGATCAGCTTCAGGCCCTCGCGTTTGCCTTCGGGAAGGTCAATGATCCGCTCAACGCGTGGCAGGTGCTCGGGGAATTTGCGATCGTCCTTACGAGGTCGCTTCGGCTTGCGGTTGCTCTTTTCTTCTTCCGCCTCAGCGACGACTTGCTCCGCTTCGCGAACAGCTTCCTCGAGCGCGCTGACGACTTCCGGGGTGGCTTCCTCGCCGAGATCAAGATAGAGCTGACCCTCACCGTCAGTGCGGCGTTCACTCTTGCGACCGAAGAGTTGCTGAAGCAGTTTCTCAACCCTCAGCGTGAGCTCGGTGTTCTTTTCTTCCAGCCGTTCGTTGTGGCTCTTGAGATGGAGAACCGAGTGAGCTTGCTCTTCGACTTGCAACTGCAGCGTTGCGACCAGTCGGCGAAGAGACTCGGCGTCCTCGGGCAGTGATGCATTTTTGTTTGGCTTCTCGTCCATGATGCATCTTTATACGCATCATGAACGAAAAGGGTTTCGATCAAGCGACTTTCATTCGCTTGCGTCTTGTCTTCGCCGAGTTGAGGGATACTCCGGCGATCCACATCGCCAGCTCCACCGAGTCGATCATGACATGAGCTTGACCGTCCTGCGGCTTTGGCAGCTCAACCGTCCCCTGCTCAAGCCGCCGGTACCAGAGCGTCAATCCACCGGTTTCCCACCAGAGGGCCTTGATCCGATCACGCTTACGGTTGACGAACAGAAAGAGCGAACCGTTGGTAACACTGCAGCCGAGCGACGCGGTCACAACGCCGGTCAGTCCATCGAAGCCTTTACGGAAGTCGACCGGTTCAGTGCACAGATAAATGGGCGTCCCATCGGGTAGACCGATCATGATGACGTGGCGTTGGCGTTTCGGACCTCGAGCTTGACGCTCACGCCGCCGGGAAGCTCGACCGATAGAACAGTCTCCGGATCGCTGGCAGGAGGCGATGGAAGTTGAACGGGAATAAATTTTGCCGAGGCTTGCCGTTGGGTCTCCGGACGCGGATCGAGCTTCCGTCGCCACTGATAAAAGGAAGGAACCGAAATGCCTTCACCGGCACAGAACTGAGCAACGGTCTGATCAGCTTGTTTGAAGCGTTCCAACCGCTCGACCCAAGCCTGTCGATTGGCGACACGAGATTGCTTATCCATCGAAGAGAGATCTCCAGGGAGAGGTAACAAAACCTCCCAGCCTAAAGCCCGCGCCTACAACGGTTCTGGTGTACGGTTACGGAACAACCAAGCCATGAAGTCTATTCTTGCCGGGAATTAGCTGCATTCCAAATGCGATTGCCCTGGCTGGGCAATGAATCCCGTTTTGTCTACGACGAAGTAGATAACTTGGTCGAGCGCCGAGATCGACTTGGGCGACGAATTGTATTCATATACGACGCGATGAATCGACAGGTAGATGAGGTTTGGTACGCGATGGATGGATCACTGGTCGAAACCCAAACGTACAGCTACGATGTAT
>JBCCOI010001037.1:0-1657 GCA_039025515.1 Planctomycetota bacterium | reverse complement strand
GTGCTGACTATGTGCCTAGGCCTCCTTTTGGCCGTAGCACTTGTCGCTGAAGCAGAAGCACAGACGCGGATCACAGCGATCAACGTCGAAGGAAATCGACGTATCGAGACCGCAACGATCACATCATTCGCCGGCATTAGCCCGGGCGATCTGGTCACGGCAGGCGAAATCAACGACGCGGTCCAGCGCATTCGCGCATCTGGACTTTTCGAAGAGGTAAACGTCGTTCCGTCCGGTGGCACCCTGACTATCCAAGTGCAGGAATTCCCGACCGTAAACCGCGTGGTTTTTGAGGGGAACAGCCGCATTGGCGACGATGTGCTCGAGCGCCTCGTCCGATCACAGCCAAGGCGTGTATTTAACCCGACGATTGCCGAGCAAGACGCGGTATCTATCACGCAAGCCTATACCGACCAGGGGCGCCTCGCTGCCACCGTGCAACCGAGGATCATTCGCCGATCAGATAATCGGGTCGATCTCATCTACGAGATCACCGAGGGCGGCGTGGTAGAGATTGAACGCATCAACTTTGTCGGCAACAGAGCCTTTACTGATCGCCGTTTGCGTAGCGTGCTCGCAACAAAACAGGCTGGTCTTTTTCGCTTGCTCATCACCAGCGACACATTTGTTGAGGACCGCATCGAATTTGACCGCCAGGTACTGACCGACTTTTACAATTCTCGCGGCTATGTCGATTTCCGAACGGTATCCGTGGCGTCAGAGCTGAGCCCACAGAGGGACGGCTTCTTTCTTACCTTCAACGTGATTGAGGGGCAGCAGTTTCGGTTTGGCTCCGTCACAGCTACATCGCTTTTGGACGACGTAGATGCTGAGATATTCGAGAACGCTATCCGGCTGCGTGAGGGCTCAATCTACACGCCCGTAGCCATCGAGAACAATATCACGCGGCTAGAAGCTCTAGCACTACAGCAAGGTCTCGATTTTGTGCGTGTGACGCCCCGGATCACCCGGAACGATCGCGACTTAACGCTGAACGTTGATTTCGAGATCACGCGGGGCCCCCGCGTATTCGTCGAACGGATCGACATCGAGGGAAATACAACCACTTTGGATCGCGTCATTAGACGCCAGTTCCGCGTTATCGAGGGCGATCCCTTTAACCCGCGCGAGATCAGGCAAGCGGCTGATCGGATCCGGGCCCTGGGTTACTTTGCATCTGCGGAAGTTGACGCGAGGGAGGGCTCAACGCCGGATCGCGTTGTTCTGGACGTCGATGTTGTTGAACAACCCACCGGTTCTTTCTCATTCGGCGGTAACTTCTCAACCGAAAATGGCTTCGGGCTAATCGTTGAGTTCGCTGAGGAAAACTTTTTGGGGCGGGGTCAGGGCTTGAGCCTGCGGCTCAACACATCAATCGACAACGCTTTGCTAAGCTTCAACTTTGTGGAACCGGCCCTTTTCGACCGCGAGCTCGCGGGGGGGATCAACATTTCCTTCCAGCAAAGCGACAACGATGATGCAGATTACGACACATCCCGTTTCCGCTTCTCTCCTTCGCTTGGCTTCCCGGTAAGCGAACGCGGTCGCGTGAACGTCCGAACCTTCATCACATCGTCGTCTACGTCAAAGAGATCGTTAGATGTGATGAAGGTTCGGACGTTCACGCGACCGCGTTCGCTTACCGGGAAGCCAAGCG
>JBCCOI010001036.1:0-1658 GCA_039025515.1 Planctomycetota bacterium | reverse complement strand
GATAGTTTTCAACTTGCTAACAGACCGAGGCCATAGCGTGGATGTTGTTGCAGACGGAAATGCAGTTTTGCGGCGTGTCGCGCGTACGACCTACGACGTTGTCCTCATGGATATCCAGATGCCGAAGCTGGATGGTCTTCGAACGACGGAGCTGATTCGCGAGCAAGAGCGCCGAAGCGAGAAAGCGAGGCACCTTCCCGTCTTCGCCTTGACCGCCCAGGCGATGGACGGTGTTGAAGACCGGTGTATTCAGGTTGGCATGGATGGATATCTTTCAAAACCCGTCGATCAGGAAGAGCTATACCGTGTCGTCGAGAACTGCGATCTGATCGTCGCCGAGGGGATGTTCCGACAAGTCAATGCCAGGCACTCGACCACCGTCGATGAACTTGGCGAGGCGACGGAATTACGAGAGCCATCGGGTACCCAATCAAGCATCGATCTTTCAAACGAAGTGACTTCGGCACCGAGCCAATCACATGAGATCGAGTTCGATCCGGAGCTTTTTTCTCGTAATACCGGTGGGAATTCCACAACGATTCGTCAAATGGTTGAGCTGTTTCAAACGGAATCGGCCAAGCAATTTTCGGAACTCACATTGGCGATAGCGGAGGGTGAGCTTACTCACGCCTCCCAAGCTCGCCACAAGCTGAAGGGAACGTTGGGAATATTTGGCGCCTCACGAGCAATCGAAGCGTTGCATCGTTGTTCCGAAATCGACTCAGCGGGAGAAACGGCAAGCCAGAGACTTGGGGAACTCGAGTCCGAGTTGATAAGACTGGGTGATGCTTTGGACCGTTGGTACGCAGATCAAGCAGAGTCGACATGAAAGTCTTGGTCGCCGATGACAACCCCATGTGGCTGACACTGATCGCGAGCAATGTCCGCCAGTGGAAACTCGAACCGGTGCAGGCGAAAGATGGTGTCCAGGCGATTGCGAAACTTGAAGAAGATGAATCGATTCGAATTGCAATACTCGACTGGCAGATGCCTGGGATCGATGGCTTGGAAGTTTGCAGACGCGTCAAGCACCAACCGCAGCGTCCATTCACCTACGTCATCATGTTGACCGGTAGAGACTCAAAGGCCGATGTGATCCGAGGTTTGGAGGCGGGCGTCGATGAATACCTCACGAAGCCGGTGGAAATGGACGAGCTTCGGATCCGCGTCAAAGCCGCTCGGCGAGTGATTGAGGCGATTCCCCCCACTGACTGGACGCGACCTCGCATTCCGGGCTACACCATTGACTCTATCCTCGGTCGTGGAGCATTCGCGACCGTGTGGCGAGGCAGTCGCAATCGCGACAGGCTACCAGTCGCGATAAAGGTGTTGCGAGTTGACCTTGCCACGGAAAACGTCTTGCGGCGATTCGGTCATGAGATCGACGTCCTCAAGAGACTTGACCATCCCTCCATCACCAGAATTCACGACGGAAGAATTGACACAGATGTTGGTTACTTCGTGATGGATCTCAATGAGGGTGGAACGCTCGGCGAGTACCAGGCGCGAGAGTCACCGTCGGGTCGTGCTTGCGTCGGTCTGATCCGGCAAGTCAGTGAGGGCATTCAACACGCTCACTCGAAAGGGATCATTCATCGTGATCTCAAGTTCGCGAATGTCATGATGGATATGGCAGGTACACCCCGCATCGTCGACTT
>JBCCOI010001035.1:0-1662 GCA_039025515.1 Planctomycetota bacterium | reverse complement strand
CACCAGAGGGTTTGTAAGCCGGGTTCTGTACCGACGTGAAGCCGGTGGCGACCATTTATCTTTGCACGACGATTGCTCGCCGCCTCCATTGCGACCTACCCGAGTGTCGATAGCGAAGCGGACCGCTTCTGCACCCTGTTTGGTCTAGCTCCGGATGGGGTTTACCAAGCCGATCGAGTCACCTCGATCGCTGGTGCGCTCTTACCGCACCGTTTCACCCTTACCACGCATCACCGAACGCTCCGTTGGAGCATTCGAGACCGTTCGGCGGTCTGTTCTCTGTTGCACTTTCCCTAGCCTCGCGGCCGGTCGACGTTATCGACCATCCTGTCCTGCGGAGCCCGGACTTTCCTCCCGGCGGCCGAGCCGCCGAGCGATCGCCCCACCCTCTGGTGTTCGAACAACGCAACATAATCAGAGGCCCGAGGACGCCGCAAGGTTCAGGAGCCGATCGAAACCATCCGACTCGCCGGATGAAGTAAGAACTACTCACTCGAGTCTCTCAAGAAGACCGGCTTCAAGTCGGTCGAAGAATCCTCATCGTAGCGATAGCCATCATCTGAAAACTGTACCAGCTTCTTCGGCGTTTTGACTCTTTGACGAATCACCCAGCGGGCCATCGTTCCGCGAGCCTTCTTGGCGAAGAAGCTGATCACGCGGTACTTGCCGTTGGAGAGGTCTTTGAAAACGGGTGAAATCACCGGCGCACCGAGCTGCTTCGGCCTCACGCTCCGGAAATACTCGTTGCTTGCCAGGTTCAATAAGAATCCGCATCCGACGGCTTCGAGTTGACGATCGACGGCTTTCGTAATCGTGTCACCCCAAAATTCATAGAGATCCGCACCGCGTTTCGACTTCAATCGCGTTCCCATCTCGAGACGGTAAGGGAGCATCGCATCGAGCGGTCTGAGCAGCCCGTAGAGGCCGGAAAGAATCCTCAGATGATCTTGGGCATAGAGCAGCTGCTTGTCTGTGAGCGATTCCGCTCGCAATCCCAAATAGACGTCACCCTTGAACGCCAGCACGGAAGGTCGCGTCTCAGAATCAGGCATTGGCGATGTCCAGTCTTGGTACCGGCCATGATTCAGCTGAGCGAGATCATCACTGATGCTCATTAAACTGCCGAGTCGTTTCGGCGAAAGTTTCTTGAGCAACGCAACCAACTCGGCGCTGTCTTGCAGGAAATCAGGCGTCGTGCCTGCGCGGCGGACGACTGAAGACAACGACTCTTCAGTTTCAAAGTCAAGCGTCTTGGCGGGGGAAAGCAGTATCAGCATGAAGGCGGTCGGGTCTTGCCGAAGAAGGGATAAATCAAACTGTGCTCGGGACGCTTTGCTCGTCATGGGCACGCGGAATGCCGCATCACCACTCGCGGCAGACTCGCGTGAATTGTAGTCTTGCAGGGAGTGGGGCCAACTTCTGCAGCCGAGATCGATTTTCATGGAAATCGTCGAAGAGTCTATTTACGACCATCCCAAATACTACGACCTTGTATTCAATGCGGACTGTGCTGCGGAAACGAAGTTCATTCTCGGTTGTGCCGAGCATTACCTGTCGCGTGCCGCAGTGCGATTCTTCGAGCCGGCATGCGGAACGGGAAGGCTTCTTTACTCGTTGGCCAAGCGTGGGCATGAGATCGGAGGCTTGGACCTGAATCCCTTG
>JBCCOI010001034.1:0-1666 GCA_039025515.1 Planctomycetota bacterium | reverse complement strand
GCGTCGTCGACGCACAACGACACATGCACCGATGCCCAGCAACGCCAGCACGGAAGACGGTTCCGGGATCGCGGTTACTAAGTTGAAAGACAGCCCCCAGTCAACCACATTGCCGGACGTCTCTTGAATCCAGAAGGAGTGCTCGCCAGGCCCAAGCGTTCCGCCAACTCCTAAAGCACTGCCACCGAGCCCTGCTGTTTGGCCCGAAATGTCTGAGGCGTTGAAGAGCCAGAATCCGTCAAGGTTGCTACTTCCCTGACCGCCAAAAGACGCCGCATTCACGTAACCCATAAACGAGCGTCCGGGGTCGTTCGGCGAGAAACCGAATTCAACGATCCTCAGCGAGTCGATGGTTTGATTCGCGGCAAGAGTGAACGTGAAGTAGTCTCCATCGGACCCATTGGAGGCGCCGGTATTCCCATTGCTTCCCATCTGGCCGAAGATTTCATTGGCACCCTCGGAAAGCGCGATCAACGTGGGAGCACCAAAAGCGCCCGACAAATCACCACCCGTGTCTTCATCAAACACAACAGCGGCGGAAAGGCTGGGTGAGAAAGCCAGTAGAATCGCACAAGTGCACAGAAGGTTTCGAAACATGACCGGAACCGAATTGGGTTGAAAAGCACTAAAATAATCGGGTTATATTGTACTCAAACGCACGAGCACATTGTTGCATTGGCACCCAAACGCGCCAGAAATTAACTCTCCCTCGTTCGGCTAAAAACACTGCCGCCCATGAATCGGTCGCTTTTATCCGCCTTGATCTTCGCAGGCCTCTCTCTCGGGTTGAGCGTTTTCCGTTTGCACGCACAAGACGATTTAGTTGGGACTTGGCAGATGGTGCTCAGTCAAGAACACATCGTCATCCGTTGCCGTTTTGAGCTTCAGAGAAGCGAAGATTGCTGGACTGCTGAGTTGATGAACGGCGAAGAACGCATTCCGACGATCGCGAGAGTTCGTGATGAGCAGATCGAGCTTGAGATTCCTCACTACGATTCAACGATCCGGTTGGGAGTCGTTCGAACCGAGGATGGCACGCCGATCGGAAAGGGAGCTTGGAGAAAACGACGCGGCCTCGATGAATGGATTCAAATGGATGCTCGCGCGAAACCGAACAAGAGGGATAACGGAAGCGTGGAAGCCGGACGACAGTTCGCCGGCCGTTGGGAAGTCAAGTTCTCGGCATCTGAAGATCCGGCCGTCGGTGTCTTTCGCGTCACGAACGATGGCCGCCTGGAAGGTACTTTCCTGACAACCACCGGCGATTATCGCTTTCTTTCTGGAACAGCCGAGGGCTCGCGGATGTATCTGAGTTGCTTCGACGGAGCGCATGCATTCGCGTTCCAAGCTGATTTAAATGATGTCGGTCAGCTGGAGGGAGACTTTTGGTCCGCGAACACTTGGCATGGAACCTTTACAGCAACACGCAATGAGCACGCTTCGCTTCCAGACAGTTTTCGACAAACTCTAATCAACCAAGAAGTCAAACTGTCCGAATTCGAGTTCCCGGATGTCAATGGTCGGCCGATCAACCTCGATGCGCCGACTTTTAAAGGGAAGCCACGACTGATCTACATCTTTGGAAGCTGGTGTCCCAACTGTCATGATGCCGCAGCGTATCTTTCCAAGCTGGAGAAAGAGTACGCCGGTCGCGGGCTTTCCATTC
>JBCCOI010001033.1:0-1667 GCA_039025515.1 Planctomycetota bacterium | reverse complement strand
GTTGGTGTACCGGCTTCAGCCGGATAATGCGAAGTCGCGGCCGGCTGAAGCCGGTACACCAGCGTGCGGAGTATGTGTTGGATGAAATCTCCAAATCTCGTTTGCAACCAAGTTTCGGACCCGCGGCTAGCGCCGTCGGCTCACTTGAAATCGTTAACGAACCGCCCATCAATTACTGGTGTGTTGTCGAAAGTCGCCCATCGGCTCCGCCCGATGGAAACGTGTCAAAATTGATCGGACGGAGCCGGTCGGCGACAATCATTGATCGATCATTCCTAAATGCCACACGCGTCCCTTGTACATCTGCCGTTCCTAAAACTGTTAGTAGCGGAAAATACGATTCGCAACTTGCTGACCGCTCTGCCGTGAAATATACGATCCACTGATGTTCACGCTAAAAGGATCATTCTTGGAACTTCGCCTGGGAACTCCCGCGTCCAGCGACGTGCCATCGGGCGAATAGAGAGCGACGCCGGTTTGCTTGGTGACCAGCGTGTTTCCATCGGGAAGTCGCATCGCATCAAGGATCCCATTCATCGAACCCCTCGTCCAAACAATGTGTTGCTTCGAGTCGTATTCCACGACTGCATTGTCGCCCGAAACCGCGATCAAAAAGTTGCCGTTGCGAAGTGGTTGTGCGCTCACGGGCCTTGATAAACCAGAAAGATTCCATACCGATTCTCCCGAGGGACGGACTTGAAGGATTCGGCCATCTTGGAGCGTAACGAGCGTATTTCCGTTCTGCATTCTTCGTGCATCCAACACGCCACTGGATGATGCGTACTTCCAGGCGACCGACCCGTCATTCCTGTACTCGCAAACCATTCCGGGTTGCTGCATGGCTACGAGTGTGTTTCCGTTGTCCAGGCGATAAACGCGAGACGGATGCCCATCGACACTGATGTTCCAAACACTCTTACCAGACTCGTCATACTCGGTGACGGTCTTTTGTTGCATCGAAGCGACCAGCCGATGTCCGTTGCTGCATCCGCAAGCTGCTGCCGGTCCCTTGATGGTGATTTTCCAGGTCGACCTTCCGTTTAAGTCGAACTCTTCGACGACGCCATTCAAGTAGCAGACCAGGGTGCGTCCGCGAGGTTCGGGCAACGGAACATAGGGAAGCGTGAGCTTTGCAGAACCATAATTGGATTCGATCCATTGCTGCCAGTCCGCAATTTCCTTCTCGCCAAGATCATCATCCTTCTCACGCCCCGTCACAGCAACCAACGCGGATAAGGCGTTACTCCGCAAATCCACGTCATCTGTCTCCAGCAATTCTCCTAGAGCAACTAGCCCATACGATTCGTTGGCATTGAGCAAAGCAATCGCTATTTCGAGTTTCAGCGAGTCCAGTACATCCTGTTTGAGATACGACGTGAGAACCTCGGCGCCAACCTTGTCAAGATTCGCCAGCCCGGCCACGGCGATCTCTCTTGTAGAGGCGTGGTCGCTCTTCAACGCGTCCCTTAGCAACTCGAGGTCACTAGCCGAACTGGTCGTCTCGATTGCTTGGCGTGCCCGCTTGTTGAGATGACTTCGGTCGCAAAACTTAGCCACCGAGATCACTTGCTGGGCAAGGCCATCCCTCTCGCTGAAGTGAATGCTCGCCAAACTACGAGCAAGGCAACTGTCACATCGGAGCACGAGATTCTTGCTCACTGCCTTTG
>JBCCOI010001032.1:0-1671 GCA_039025515.1 Planctomycetota bacterium | reverse complement strand
CAGCGATGAGTTCGCATCGAATGCTCAACTAGAGTCGACGTCCCAGACGCTTGCGGAACTCCGCAAAGTCGATCGCGTCGATGTCGTCATCGCCGGCAAAATCGAACTGACTATCGAAGTTCGTGGAGTTCGAATCAGAACGGTAAGCCGCTTGAAAAGCGAAAAGATCATCCCGATCGACGTCCCGGTCTCCATCCGAGTCACCGAAGAGACGGAAGAAGCTGTCCGCAGCTTCACCGCCACCACGACCGGGGGCGAAGTAGTAGTCTTCGAAGAGCGGGTAAGAAGGATCGCTCGCACTCATCACAAAATCGCTGCGAACTCTCAACTCGTAGAAGCCATCAATGATCGATGTATTCTGAAAGAAGAACGTCGCCTCGGTGCGATTGTTGACGTCTCGAATCTGAACGCTGTAGTTGGGGAAGAACTGTTGCCCACCGATCGCGTAAAGACTGAATCCCTGTGCGAGAGACGCATGTTCCACCAATTCGTTGAAGGTCAACTTGATAGAAGGTAGCTGGCTTCGCGACGGATCCGATGGGTTCGTGATCTCGACCTGTTGGATGTCCAAGCTGGTTGCCGAGCCCTGAACGGCAAATGTGAAGTTCGATTCGTCAGGATCGTTGTTCTCAATCACGACGACGGCATTTCGGATGGCTGGCGCGGTGGGGTCGAACGTCAAGGTGAACTGCCCGGTCTCACCTGGATCAAGCGTGCCGTCGCCCGAATATCCGATGATGAAGTCTCCGGCGTTCGCGCCTTCGACTTGAAAGTCACTTAAGACGAGCGGCAGCGTTCCGATATTTGCGACCTGGAACGTCCGTTCCACCATCATGTCCACCACTTTCGCGAGCGGATAGAGCGTTCCGTCTTCCGCCGACGGTGTCGTGTCGCCGTTGGCGATTGAGTTGCCACCCAAGCCGGTCACGCTAATCTCGGGAAGGGCGAAGTCATCATCTTCGATGATGCCGTCTTTGTTCGGCGGGAGTGGACCTCCGGTATGATTTGAGAAAGTGATCACAAAGGACTCATCACCTTCGATCTCGGTGTCGGCTTGCACACGAAGCTCCAAGTCGACTGACGTTTCGTCCGCGTCGAAAGTGAGGGTGCCGGACGGCAAGCCGTTTTCGAAGTCGGCTGCGGAGACAGGCGTATCGCCTGCCGGTGTGAGCGTCCAATCAATGGAAGTCGCTTTCCCGGTAAAGCCGCCACGCGAGACGGCGACCGTCTGTACGGTGACACCACTGTCCAACTCATCAAGGACCACATCACCGTCGATGCTGATCGTCGACTCATCACCCACAATGGTTCCGATCGCGGCACCGTCGGGCGCGGAAACTAAGTAGTCTTGTCCGAACGCAGAAACGACTTCAATGCCATAGGTTTCATCACCCTCAACCTCCAGATCACCGGCGATCTCGATCACAAGCGTTTTTGACAATTCCCCCGCGGCAAACGCCACCGTTCCCGAGGAAGGCCCGACAAAGTCGGCCGTGTTCGCACTACCGCCAATCGACCTTGACCACGAAACGACGTGTTCCGCGTTTGGGTTGCCTTCACGAATGATCGTAAACTGATGCACGCTTCCGACGCCTGAGTCGCCTTCCGCGTCCTTCGCGGAATTCGGTCCGGCTTCGACAAGTCGGTACGCGGTGAGAGACTCCAAGATCT
>JBCCOI010001031.1:0-1681 GCA_039025515.1 Planctomycetota bacterium | reverse complement strand
GGAACAAGAGAATCGCGACAGCTTGTTTGCCGAAACGCTCGTTCTGCAGGACTCTTTGAATGAAGCGCTCGGCGTACGACTGGAGCTTGAGACACGAAATCAGAATCTGCAATCGGAATTGACTCGGTTCCGCGAAGTCGCTGACTACAAGGGAATCGACATCAATGCTCCGCTCGATGGTGCACCGCCGGAGAGAAATGGCGTCGTGTTGGTCATCAACCGCAGCAAGGGACTTGCAGAGGTCTCCATTGGCGAGGATGACGGACTTCGTTCCGGACATGAGCTCGATGTGACTCGCGACAATCGATACATCGGTCGACTGCGTGTTCTCAAGCTGTCCCCGAATCGGGCAGTCGCCCAGATCATGAAGAATTACAGCGAAGGTTTCATTGAGGAGGGCGACCGTGTCGACACTTCCACCGAGTGATGCGAAGCAACCGCCCAGCGTTTACACCGTGATGCTCGTGCTGAGCATGGTCTTTCTGTTGATCGCCGTGATTGCGATGTTTGTCGAATTTCAGCGGTGGAAACCGGACTACTGGCGTACACAGCAGGCGAAGCCAACGGTGCAGGTTATTTCGATTCCCGCACAGGATGTCGCGTAGCGATTCAGGTTGTCTTTTGTAGCTGCGTCCGTCACGTTCATAGCTGGTCGCAATGCTTCCGTAGCTAGCCTCTCCGAGGCCGGTGGTTGGGGGTTTCCGGGCTCGAAGAGCCCGGCTACAGATAGCACAGCCCGGCTACAGTAGGTCGAGTCGGTCTACCTTGCGTTGCCTTGCCGCAGCCTCAAATCTGGTCGCCTTGTTATGGGTTTTCGATGCCCAGCTAGCTTTTGCGTTCTCGTTCCCACGCGGGTTTGCCGAAGAAAATGACGCGAGAGGTGCCCCCTTTTACTTCTTCAAAAGGGCTAACGTTTAGGCGAGTTGAAAGGTATCGTTTCGATGCAACAAACAACGAGCGGCGGAATAAATCGCTGCTTCACGCCTTATTTAGCGAAGGCGATGAGCACATCAGGCTCTCGTTTCGGGTTGCTCCCCACGAAATGCCCCCATTATCGGATTAGCTAGCTGTACTGATGGCACGCTTTGGAATCATCTCGGGTCTCTTGCTTTGCATCGACACGGCTGTGGCCTTGTTCGGTTCGCTCAGCAAACCTCCCGTGCTCTTCATCCCAATGATGTGCGGAATACCAATCCTGTTTTTCGGCGTGGTCGCCCTGAACCCTCACCGACGTCGTCAAGCACTCGGGACGGCCGCTTTGGTCGGAGCAATCGGCTCGGTCGTTGGATTCGGGCATCTGTTCCACTTCTTCCGTCTTTGGAAACAACAGGGCATTGTTGATCTGCATTACATGCGAATCGTCAGCATGATGGTCGCGATTTGTATCGTGTTTTCGGTGAGCTACGTCTGCACGGCGTTTCGCAAGCGTCGCGAAAAACGGAGCGGTCTATCTGCGGCTGGCGAAAATGAATTGACAGTCAGCTCACAACCCGACGCGTCAGCGAGGAAAAATCGGTCTTGACTGCTTCCTCGCTGACGCATTTTGAAGTTGCGCTTTTTTCGAGGTCGAGCTGAGATTGATCTTGCAATGAAAGCGGGGCCAGCGGATGAGGAGATCATCGCATTCTCACTCGTCATGCCGAAGGCCCCGCTGATGATCATCGTCTCCGAAGCTGCCCCG
>JBCCOI010001030.1:0-1685 GCA_039025515.1 Planctomycetota bacterium | reverse complement strand
TTGACCGAGGGGTCGTCGATTCGCAGTCCGGGTGAGATGGAGCTGAGGACGTCGTGTCCGCAACGTTTGACGCTGGACTCCCAGACGTTCTCGGCATCCTCGAAAACGATCTCGGATTCGGCCGGGCCGACCAACCATCCGCCGGCTTCCAACTCGGAATCCAGTTGGCCCGGCCCCCATCCCGAGTACTTCGCCGCGAAACGAACCTGAATGTCCGTACGGGTCAGCAACATTCGCAGGTGCTCCTCTTCACTGGTGATCCAGATGGCGATGGACTCATCCACGACCGGCGAACCCACGCCCGCCATCGAGTGAACCGCCAACAACGGTCCGTCCACCGGGCCGCCCTCGTAGATCCAATCGTCATCGCGAATTTTTGCGGACGGCAAAGACATTTCGACGATGTCGCTTAGGCGTCGATTGGTGGGACGAGTGAGCGAAAGCCCGAACGCTCCTTGCTCGTCGTGACTGACGATCAAGACGACGGAGCGCATAAAGTTCGGATCGCTCAGGTAGGGCGAAGCGATGAGTAGTTTTCCGCTGATTGAGCTGTTCATTCGAAAGCCCCAGACCTGATGCATCGTTCGGTTGCACAACGGATACTCCGCCGGCTCGATTCGTTTTGAAGCCGACGCCTACTCATGGCACCGAGAGCGTGTCTTTCCAAAGACAGCCACCCCATGAGAGTCCCACTCCGAATCCGACCATCATGTTAGTGGATGTTGCATCGATCCGCCCGGAATTTCGTAGCTGATCAATCAAGATCGGTAGTGTGCAAGACACCGTGTTGCCGACGTCCGACAACTCGATCGGGAGTCGTTCTGACGCGATCTCCATTCGCTTTCTCAGCTGATCGAGCATCTTCCAGGTTGCCTGGTGCATCAAATAAAGTGAGATGTCGTCATCCGTGAGGCCCTGGTCGGCACGAATTTCTTCGATCAACTTCGGTACGGCATCCACCGTAAAGTTGATCAGGCTGGGACCGTCCATGTAGAGCCGACTTTTCCATCGTTTGCGGTGACGCGGTTTGATCGCGTCCGACTCTGGACGACATCCCCCGTCGCCGACAAGCAACATGTCGGCCCCGCTACCGTCGCTGCCGAACTTAAACCCCCACATCGAAGGCGTTTCATCAGCCGTGATCAAAGTCGCGGCGCCGGCATCACCGAAAATGGTCCGCAAGCTGCGGTCATCGGCATCGATGTATTTTGTATAAGTCTCGGCGGTTACGAAGAGGATTCGCTTCGCGACCCCGCTTTGAATCAAACCATCGGCGACAGCCAGCCCATACACATAACCGCTGCAGCCCAGATTGAAGTCCAGGGCTCCACACTGCGTTGATAGCCCAAGACGGTCCTGGATCAGGCAACTCGTCGTCGGTAGCGGATAATCCGGCGTTTGCGTGCAGAACAGCAAGAAATCGATACCGGTCGGATCGACGGAAGCCTGCTCGAACAACTTCTCAGAAGCAGCAACGGCGAGGTCGGCAGACGTCTCATCGGGTGCCGCGACGTGCCGTTGCCGGATGCCCGTTTTCTCCTCGATCAACCGCAGGTCCCACGACGGAAACTCCTGCTGCAACGCATCATTGGTTTCGACACGCTGAGGCAGATGAACGGCGATGGGACCGATGTGGGCGTGGGGCACCGATGAATTCCGTTTTTCAAACCTGACGATCGTCTCCG
>JBCCOI010001029.1:0-1694 GCA_039025515.1 Planctomycetota bacterium | reverse complement strand
GAACTGGCATAGCCACCGGAAGACCCGCCATACGATCCTCCGGCGCCGACTGGCTGAGAAAACCCAGCACCGGCTAGAAGGACCGCGGTACAGACCGAAAACCGAAAACGCGTCATTGTTGTAAATTCCCTCCGATCTCGTTGGATTCGTTGGCCGGAAAATCCGGCGCCGGATCACCCCGGCTAATCGCAAAAGAATAACGGTCAGAGGGGGGCGTTCAAGCAGATCACACAAAATTTGACGGTTACGTGGAGTTTTCGGACCCTTTTGCCTCCGGACTTCTTCGCTCACAATCCACCTCAACTGTGACGGAACGCCATGGCTGCTTCGTCGGCCGTCTTCGCCGAACAACCCGATTCTCGCATCGCATCGTTTTATGAACTTGAGTGAGTCGACTCCGAGTCAGGGACCCGATCCGACGGATGCTGGGACTTCTTCACCGACCGGCAAACGTGTCCTTTCTGGAATTCAACCGACCGGACGACCGCACTGGGGCAATTACTTTGGTGCGATTCGGCAATACATCGATTTGCAGGAAGAAAACGAGGGCTTCTATTTCATCGCAGATCTTCATGCGTTGACAACGATCCGCAATGCCGAGACGCTCCGGCAAAACGTGATCGACACCGCGCTGGACCTTCTCGCACTCGGGCTGGACCCGGCAAAAGCCACACTGTTTGTTCAGTCGGATGTGCCCGAAGTCAGCGAACTCTGTTGGCTTCTGCTAAGCGGCACGCCGATGGGATTGCTGCAGCGATGTGTGGCCTACAAAGAGAAGATTGAAAAGAAATTACCTGCCGATGCGGGCCTCTTCGCTTACCCCGTTTTGCAAGCTGCCGACATTCTCGCTTACGACAGCCAGCTCGTTCCCGTGGGTGCGGACCAAATTCAGCACATCGAAGTTTGTCGCGACATAGCGCAACGGTTTAATCATCAATTTGGTGACACTTTCATTTTGCCAGATGCGAACGTTTTGGATGACAGCGCCAAGGTGCCCGGCACCGACGGTGAAAAGATGAGCAAGAGCTACGACAACACGCTGCCATTGTTTGGCGAAGCCAAAAAGATTCGAAAGCAGATCATGCGGATCGAGACCGATAGTCGGCCCATGGAAGACGCCAAGGAACCCGAGGGCGACCATCTCTATCAGTTGTTCATTCTCTTCGCCGGTGCCGAGGCTCGCGAAGAGATGGCTGCGATGTACCGGCGCGGCGGATTCGGATACGGCGACGTGAAGAAGGCAATCGCGGAGGTCAGCGAAGCACACTTCGAGGAGGCTCGAAAGCGGCGGCTTGATCTCGAAGCCAACATGGATCACGTGCACGAGGTACTGCAACGCGGGGCGAAGAGGGCACGCGAAGTTGCCGCCACCGTTCTGCACCGCGCCCAAACCGCCTGCGGACTTAAGTAAGCTGATGGTACGGTCTCGTCGCAACAGTGACTGCGATAGGCCGATTCTGACGCGGAATTCGAGAAGCGATGACCATCATTGCCACGGGAACGGAAATCGTTGAAACGGTGCGCATCGCGAAGATGATTGAAACGCATGGCGAACAGTTTCTCGAGCGGGTTTACACACCTGACGAAATTGATTTCTGCGTTCAAACCGCTGACGCACCCGGGCATTTTGCGACCCGATGGGCAGCGAAGGAAGCCGTCATGAAAGCGTTGCAGTGTCGCAAGCGGGGCGTGCG
>JBCCOI010001028.1:0-1698 GCA_039025515.1 Planctomycetota bacterium | reverse complement strand
TCGCCTTGCGGTCGCCGATGGCCGACTCGGTGATTCGAAAGCGGCTGAGAAGGCTCTGTCCAAACTTTCGCTTTCGGATGACCCACGCGTGGCACTGGTTCGCAAGGACGTCACCGCAGAAGGTGTATCCGCTGGACGGATCGCACGGCATGACGCGGGTGACTGGTTAAGCAAATATGGCACCTCGGATCGAGCTGCCACGATGCCCGCCGTTCCGGAGAACGCATTTCCGAACGAGCTGTCCGAACTCTGGTCCTATAACTTCGATCTGCACGTCACGCCCGAACCGTTCAACCCGAATCAAGCCATGGGCGCTGCATACACGGCAACTGGCTTTTACTCGAGCAGCCTGTATGCAGGTAACACACGTTCAACGTCAAAGAATTCCAAGAATCGTATTGAACGGCGCTCGTTGGTTGACAAGTGGACGCAGTGTGGCCGCACTCCCGTTGGAGGGCTCCTCTTGTTCGAGGGGATGGTCTACTTCAAATCGGAGAACCGAGTCGTTTGCTGCGACGCCGATTCCGGTGAAATGGTGTGGATGGGAATCGAGAATGCTTTTGAAGTCGATCCCGCAACTCGGCAGCAGCTCTTGCTATCCGCTTCGATGCCGGTGCAGACCTCCGGATTGAGAAAGCCTGAAGAGCTTCAGCTGTTTGCGGATCAAATCTTTCAAGCGATGTCGATCGGTGAGGGCAACCTCTATTCCGTCGAGGGCCCTTCGGTGTTGGATCCGGCGCCGGTGCAAGTTCAGAAGACACCGAACGTCTACGCCTATGCCATGACGGTTCCAACGCGGTCGCGTCAAAATTGGCTTGCGGCGTATGACGCTAGAAATGGAAAGCTTCGCTGGCGTCGCGGCGCGCGCGAGGTAGAAGTGGATGGATCGAAGTTCGACGTCGGATTCTCCTGCGCGCCCGTGTCGGGAGCTGGATTGACGTACGTGACCGTCAACGAGACCGGTTCAATCTGGCTTTTGGCATTGAATCCAACCGACGGGTCAACGGTTTACCGCACCTACCTTTGTGATGAACCGGCTGGAAGTTGCAACCCTTGGGCGACGACCGGCGTCGCGTATGCAGAAGGCGACGTCTATGTTGCCACGGGAGCGGGAATCGTCGCCGCAGTCGACGGTGTTTCAGGTGCTTTGAGGTGGGTGGTTCGGTATGAGAGAAGCGGTGACGTTCGTAAGCAGCCGAGTCCATTCGGCATGCAGATGTCGATCAGTAAGCCAACCGGTTGGCAAGACGATGTGGTGGTCGCTGCGGGCCGCTCTGTCATCGTAATGGGATCGGATTCCGACGAGATCTTCGCGTTGGATCGGCGGACTGGTGAAGTTCTTTGGGACTCTCCCAGGAACTCGAACCGCGATGCCGAGTACTATCTCGGGATGAGTGGCAGTCGGCTCTATGTCGGGGCAGACGACCTAGTGCGATGCTACGACTCCATCGGCGGCCGCGTCATTTGGGAAGCAGAAATCGAGGACTCTGCCGGTACCGGCATCGCGACGAACGAGGCCATCTACGTTCCGACTCAGTCTTCGATCGTCAAACTGTCACTCGCCAAGGGAACGGAACTTGCCCGATCGCACTTTAAGACCATGACGCGCGAGCCAGTTGGAAACCTGTATTCGGATGGAAACCGACTGTTCGGCGTCGGGGCGGCGAGGACTTATGCATTCGCCGATCTTCAAGAGCG
>JBCCOI010001027.1:0-1700 GCA_039025515.1 Planctomycetota bacterium | reverse complement strand
CGTTGTGAACTTCATCACCCGTAAAGAGTACGAAGGCGCTCTCTTTTCAGCCGAATATACAAATCACCTCAGCCAGGGCGAGTACGACGAATTCAACATTCAGGGTCTCGTCGGCGGAGCTATTGGTGACCTGAACCTGATTGGGGCATTTAGCTATCTTGATCGCTCGGCGCTCACAACAGAAGAACGACGCCTTTCCACTGGCCCGATCTTTGGCCCGAATGGCGAGACACTATTCGCAGGTGACGACACATCAAACCTCGGTAATCCGGGCTCGTTTTTCGGCGTTCCAGGTTTCCCTGCAACAGCTCCTGTGATTGATCCAGGCTGTGCGGCAGCAGGTGGCGTCCCCAATGTTATCTCGGCCACACCGGCAGGCGTGCCGGACGTTGGGCTATGCGGATTTGACTTCGGTGAATTCTTTAACCTCGTCCCCGATGAGCAGCGAATTACGCTCTTCACGTCGGCAAATTACGACATCACGGACAACATCCGGATCGAGGCCGAGTTTGGCTACGCTGACAATGAAGCAGTGCGTGGAAACTCACCAACCTTCCCGGTTCTCCAGACTGCGAATGCGATCGTACCAACTTTCAATCCGAACAATATCTTCGGTGCAGATGTTGCCTTCTTTGGCCGAGCGATCGGTAATGGTGGTAGCGTTTCTCCAGCCAGCTTCGATTCAGAAACATGGAGGTTTGCAACAACGGTAGAGGGCGATTTCAGCCTCGACTTCTTCTCAAATGCACGCTGGAACTTGAACTTTACGCGTGCGCAAAACGATTTCGTTGGAATGACAGAAGACACGGTCACCGACCGGTTCGCTTGTTCGCTGCGTGGCTTTAACGCTGTACCGGCATTCAATGCAGCCACGGGCCTCGACTGTACAGCGTCTAACCCGTTTTTGACGGCAAATGGCAGAACGATCCCTGCTGACGGGACGTTCTTCAACCCATTCTCGTCATCATTAATTGGTGGAGCGCCAAATGATCCAGCTCTACTTGATTATCTTATCGAGTTTAGCTCTTCGGATCGCGAATCCGAACTAACGGTCGTTGAAGGATTTGTTTCCGGCGATCTCTTTGAGCTTCCAGCGGGACCAATTGGTCTGGCTGTAGGAGCTCAGTACCGTCGTCAGGACATTTCAGCATCTTTCGACGAGATCACAGAGAATGACGGTTTTGCCTTCCTGATCGGTGAACAACCCTTCGACGGCAGCCAGGACGTATATGCGTTCTTCGGTGAACTGGCTGTACCTCTGACAGAATGGGCTGATCTGCAGGTAGCGCTTCGTTACGAAGACTATGGCGAAGATGGCGGCGACACACTTGATCCAAAAGTCGCGCTCCTGCTACGGCCGACGGATTGGTTGTCCCTGCGTGGTTCATACTCAACCTCGTTCCGCGCACCGTCGACCTTCCAGCTGGTTGGTCAGTCGACCACCCTGCAACAGGTAACCGACCCAAACCCGGCCACCGCGGGTAACGCATTTGTTGCGGTTCGGGCGTTGGGTAATCCGGACCTTGTTCCGGAAGACTCCCAGGCGTTCAACGTTGGCAGCACCGTCTCCCCAATCGACGGCCTGGAGCTCAATGTTGATTACTTCAACTTCGAGTTTGATGACGCGATCATTCAGACATCGCCGCAAGCGATCGTGGATGCTGATCCGCTAGGGCCGAATGTCATTCGGAGCCCCGCCG
>JBCCOI010001026.1:0-1711 GCA_039025515.1 Planctomycetota bacterium | reverse complement strand
GAAGTCTACGCGGTATCGACAGATTCACACTTCGTGCATAAAGCGTGGCACGAAACCAGTGAAGCGATCGGCAAGGTCCAGTACCCAATGATCGGCGACCCGACCGGTGCAATCACACGCGGCTTCGACGTGATGATCGAAGAAGCTGGACAGGCGCTTCGCGGAACGTTCCTCGTCGATCCTGACGGCATCATCCAGGTATACGAAATCCACACCCTGGGTGTCGGTCGTTCAGCCAAAGACATGGTTCGCAAAGTCAAAGCGGCGCAGTACGTGCGCGATAACGACGGCGAAGTGTGCCCGGCTGCTTGGGAGAAGGGTGAAGAGACCCTGACCCCGTCGCTGGATCTTGTTGGCAAGATCTAAGCTATAGCTACATCGCTAACCGTGATCGGGGCGGCATTGCCGCCCCGATTGCTCTGAAGGAGAGACTCATGTTGACACCGGAACTGCTGCAAGCCGTAAAGGGCTATACCGCCAATTTGACGCGTGACCTCACGTTCGTCGTGCAACCCGGCGAACACGAGTCGCATGCTGAACTTGTGAAATTTCTCGACGACTTCGCCGGTACTTCGGAGCGGATGTCAGTCGAGGAGCGCACGCATGATGCGTTGCGTGGACCTGCCAGCTTTGTCATTGAAGCCGATGGCGAGTCGACGGGTATCGTGTTCTCGGGTATTCCAGGCGGTCATGAGTTCAACTCGTTCGTTCTGGCGGTACTGAACAATGCCGGCACGCCCGTGAAGCTTGACGATGGGCTGAAGCGCATCATCGAGGCGGTAGGCGAGCCGCTGAAATTCGAAACTGTGGTGAGCCTGTCCTGCCACAACTGTCCCGATGTCGTACAGACACTGAATCAGTTCGCGTCTTTGAACTCGTCGATCAGCGCCGAGATGATTGATGGTGGTGTCTACTCCGACGTCGTTGATGATCGCAACGTGCAGGGCGTTCCTGCGGTCTTCCTGAACGGTGAGCCATTTGCAAACGGCAAGATCGATTCAGCGACGATCATTGAGAAGCTTCTTGAGAAGTATCCAAACGTCGCCAACGAGACGAGCAGCGGAGAGTCACTTCCGTTGCAGGATGTCACAATCATCGGTGGTGGCCCAGCCGGCGTTTCGTCTGCAATCTATGCGGCCCGTAAGGGGTTTGCGGTCACGATCATAGCCGAGCGATTCGGTGGTCAGGTCAAGGACACGATGGGTATCGAGAACTTGATCTCAATTCCGGAGACGACGGGCCCCGAGGTGGTTAAAGGTCTGCAGGCACACCTGAAAGACTATGACATCACCCTGAAGGAGCATCTGCGTGTCGACTCGATCGAGCAGGGCGACGTCAAGACGGTCACCCTGTCATCCGGAGAGAAAATTCGTACTCGCAGCATCATTGTCGCCACAGGGGCGAACTGGCGTGAGCTCGGTATCCCCGGCGAAAAAGAATACATCGGCAACGGTGTGGCGTATTGCCCGCACTGCGATGGGCCATTCTTCAAAGGGCGGGACGTGATCGTCGTCGGCGGTGGTAACTCCGGCATCGAAGCTGCAATCGATTTGGCGGGTATCGTCAAGCATGTGACCGTGCTTGAATTCCTTCCCGAATTGAAGGCTGACCAGGTGCTTGTCGATAAGGCTCGCGAGCGCGACAACATCGACATCATTACCAACGCTGCATCGCAGGAAATCAAAGCCACCGATGGAAAGGTCTCGAGTCT
>JBCCOI010001025.1:0-1713 GCA_039025515.1 Planctomycetota bacterium | reverse complement strand
GGGCGGGTGCGACGTGGCAAATACTCCACGCCCGAGTCAGCAATGCGAGTCTCCCAGGCACCCAAGTCCGTGACTTCCAGCGCGAAGTGTGTTCCGCGATGATTCGAATGCACGGGTTTGTCGCGATCGCCGATCAAGTGGAGCTCTTGATACTCGCCTAAACCGAACCAGGCTCCCGGAAAATCAAAATCGGGACGCGGTAAACCAGGAAGCCCGAGGACGTCACGATAGAAGCCGCTGCTTTTTTCGACATCGGCAACGTGGATCGCCACGTGATCCAGTTGAAGAACTCTCACGCTAATTCTTTGCATTGGAAATAAGGAAATTGACGACGTCACTATGTCCCTTTTTGCGAGCAAAGTCCAAAGCTGAATCCCCATCGATGTCTTCGAGCTCTGCATTCGCGCCACGTTCGATGAGAACTTTGACGACGTCGAGCTGGTTTTCTGCTGCGGCCATCATCAATGCCGTGAAGCCTTCGCCTGAGTCCTTTGCATTGATCTCGGCACCGGCGTCCAAAAGCATGGTGACCGTTTCGGGGGAGGGTCCGCTTGCTGCGTGAATCAGGGGCGTCAGTCCTTTGAGGTCGCGGCTGTTGACGTCTGCCCCGGAATCCAGCAAGAGCTTGACAACGGAGTGATGTCCGTTGTAGGCCGCCATCGCCAGAACGGAGTTGCCGTCGACATTGCTCGTGTCCAGCTCTGCTCCGGCGTCCAAAAGAAGTCTGACGACTGAGTCGTGGCCGTTGTAAGCAGCCATTGCCACGACAGAGTTTCCACTTGCATCATTCGCATTTACGTCCGCGCCAGCGTCCAACAGGAGTTTGGCGACAGCCTCATGACCGTTCAACGCGGCCATCGCAAGGACCGAGTTGTCATCGGGACCGCTTGTATTCACATCCATCCCGGTTTCCAGACAGCGTTGGACGACACGAAGCTTTCCTTTGGCCGACGCATCCAGAAAAGCTTCCGGGCTATACAAGGGCGCGGGCGATGGCTTCGTCGGTTCGTTCTCAGACTCTTCGCCATCCTCCACCAGCTGGCTCGCAATTGGTTCGTCCTCGGACCCGGTACAGCCCGGCGTCGACGCGAGCGTGCCCATGACCAAAAAAAAGAGCGGGATTCGATATCGAGGCATGAAAGCGGCCGATGCGGTGAAACGGAGCCCACTTCTTGACAGTCCTTTGCCGGCGTAGGAGTGCCGTAAGCGGGATTTAGATTGGTTTGACCCAATGTGTCCCACCGAACGCGATCATTCAACTGTGCCGGCGAGAAGTTCTCGTCGAATCAGGAGGGTGGACTTGCGAATTTGCCCCCCGCTTCAATGTCTAATCAAGGAAGAACAATCTGATGGCTAAGTTCTACGTTCAGTGCGGATGGGAAAATTTGGTTCTGGCAACCGATGTCGCTGAGTCAGCCGCGCTTTGCATCATTGACCGGATCCTCGCACCCCATCTGTGGATTTACGACGACCCGGATCTGTCAGAGCTAGACTGCCATCGGCATTTGATGGTGGAAGCGCTTCTGCATCTACCCACCGAAATCCAGGTCAGCGAACGGGGGTTTGATCAGGGCGAGACACTTAAGTTTTCGGTGCCCGAGATGATCGTCCGCTGGCACAAGTTGATGATCGGGATGCGACGTTTATTCGTCGAAGCCGGGATTCCACGTAGCGTCGCAGTGCTTGCCGGCGCTCAAGCGATCGAGGAAACTT
>JBCCOI010001024.1:0-1714 GCA_039025515.1 Planctomycetota bacterium | reverse complement strand
TTTAAGAACTGCTGGAATCCGACAGCGATGCGCGGAAACGCTTGATGTTTTCGGTTTCGCCAATGTCGAATCGGCGCTGGAGCACTTCGGCGACCATGATTTGCGAGAGTCCGCGAACCTCGACACTACTCGCAATTTCTTCGTAGCTGCTTCCGTGCAGTCGCATGAGTGTCAAATCGCTGCCGTTGTGACGCCAAACTTCGGGGACGCCCATGCGAGCAAAAAGCGACATCTTCGCGATCGCTGACGATGTGATTTCGACTTCGATGACCAAGTCCGGCGGCGGGTCGACCAACAAATCGACCTCCTCCTTGCGACGAATCAAATCCGCGTGCGCGACGTAGTAGGATTCATCCGCTTCGAAGGCCTTTTCCAGGTCACGTCGTTTAAAGGTGGTCGATGCGACGCTCTGAATTTCGATGTCGTGAACCTCGGTGTAGGTCTCGACGACTCGGCCAATCAAACACCCGATGTTTTCGTGCTGTCGACGGGGGCTCATTAATTCCAACACTCCTTCGTCGTAAGTCATTCGCGGGACGCTGCCACGGCGTTCTTCCGCAAGTCTCTCGAACGTTTCCCACGAGACATTTTCGATCCGCGTCCGGGTTTCGGCCGGTTCGGTGGTGGGCACAGTTGCCATCTCGGATACCTTCGTGATGCTGCGGGTTGACTAGTGACACCGGAAATCGCTCGCCGCCTCGCCGGAAATCATCCAGCGATCGAGCGGACCCCTAAATTCTACCCCCGGATGTTGGGGAAGATTGAGTTAAACTTCGTATTCAGCGGACGCATTACTCCCTCGGCTCCGTTGCGTCCCGTTTTCGAAAACCGATTTGAAACGAGTTGGTCGATGGAAGAGCTTGCCGAAATTCGAAGTTTACTCGGGCGTCCGGATTTGCCGAAGATTGCCGAGCGACTGAACGCCGCGCTGCGCGAGGAACGCGAACGAAGAATGAAGTTCCGGCAAGAGTTGAGCCCAAGTGTGAAGGCCGAATTCATCGGCGGTGAAACGGTGATGCATTCGCCCGCAAAAGCCCGCCACCTGCGAGCGACGGACAACCTGACGAATCTGCTCCGCAACTTCGTTGCTATCGGCAAACTTGGCGAAGTGTTTTCCGAAAAAGCTCTCGTCTGCCTGACGCGGAACGACTACGAGCCGGATATCTGCTTTTTTGGAAATGAAAAGGCTTCACAATTTGAATCGACGACCATGGAGTTCCCAGCGCCGGATTTTGTCGTTGAGGTGTTGTCCGAATCCACGAAGCATCGCGATCGTGGCGTCAAATTCGATGACTATGCGGAACACGGTGTCGGCGAATATTGGATCATCGATTGCGAAGACGCCTCGGTCGAGCAGTATTTGCTGGAGCCGGAGGCTCGCCAATTCCGTTTAGCGCGCAAATTGACCGAAGGTGAAATCGAATCCACGGTGATACCAGGATTCCGAATCCCCGTACGCGCTATCTTCGATCGCGAAGTGAATCAGAAAACACTCCGCTCGATTTTGGCATGATGCTCACCAATAGGATGCGTTTGCATGTCCACCTCGCTACTTAAAGGCCAGGTTTTAAAAACCGAATTGGAATGATCGAGAAGATGGAAGAGCTTGCCGAAATTCGAAGTTTACTCGGGCGTCCGGATTTGCCGAAGATTGCCGAGCGACTGAACGCCGCTCTGCACGACGAACGCGAACGAAGAATGAAGTTTCGGCGGG
>JBCCOI010001023.1:0-1727 GCA_039025515.1 Planctomycetota bacterium | reverse complement strand
GCCCAACACGGTCGCGCTGGAGTTGCCCGGTGACGCAAAGCGGGTGCAACGATCAGCCAGACAACTCGCGGTGGCAACGGCCCAAACGGCGAGTCCGCCCGATGAGTTTACGCGCACGCTCCGCGCGATCGGCTTCAGAGAGAGTCAGATCGGGCGGACGCTACGTGTCTCGTTGGGCTGGACAACCAGTCGCGACCAAATCGCCCGCGCCGCTTGTCTAATCGCTGACGCGTTTGATGACTGTTAACGCGAACGCCGTTCACGTTTGATCTTTACCCCAGTTTGGCATTCCACGTACGGTTCGGCCGAAGCTCCTCGCCGGATCGATGAAGCCCGTGCGCGGGCGTTTTGAATCGGCAGTTGGGTACTTCGAGTCTGTAGGTGGTCTCTTTGAGCCCGCTCGCGGAGGCTCGTCCGGCCTCGCGGAGGCCGGCTACAGATACAACCGGGCTCGGTGAGTCCGGTTGATGGATTGAACGCGAATGGAAAGGACACCGTTGATGAAGAACACCGAATCGCAGACGCCTTCCGCGGTGATCCCAACCGCATCGGTGGTGATGACTACATTCCGGTCCCCCCGGTACCTTCGCCGGGTACTGGATGGTTTCGCGAATCAAACCAATTCCGGCGGTCAGCCCGTCGCCGGATTCGAGATCGTTGTTGGAGAAGACGGACAGACTCCCGAAACGAAATCGGTGATCGATGAGTTTCAGTCGATGGCTCGTTTCCGAGTCCGTTACGTCACGCAGCCGCACGAAGGGTTCGGAAAGACGCGAATCTTGAACCGCGCCATCGATGCCGCCGAGGGCGATTACCTTATCTTCACCGATGGAGACTGCGTTCCACATTCACTCTTCATGGCGAACCATCTCGAGTACGCAACGCCGGGACGATTTTTGTCCGGCGGCTGCATTCGACTTCCAAGACCGATCACCAATCAAATTCTCGACGGCGAACGCTCACATGCCGAGCATACCGTCGCATCTCAGCTGCGAAGCGATGGAGTATCGCTCTCATCAAAATGGCTCTGGATCGAACGCTTTCCGATGCTCGCAAGCTGGTTCGACCGCATGACCACCACCAAACCGACATTCAATGGTCACAACGCGTCGGCTTGGCGTGAGGACGTCCTGCGCGCGAATGGATTTAACCTCGAAATGCGTTACGGGGGACTCGATAGGGAGCTGGGTGAACGACTGGAGAATGCCGGCGTTCTCGGCACCCAAGTCCGACATCGTGCCATCTGCTTTCATCTCGACCATGACCGCGGCTACGTCAACAAAGAAGATTGGAAACGCAATCACCAAATCCGCAAACGCGTACGGAACGACGGAGTCACCCGCGCCGCACATGGTCTGGAAGAGGTGCGTTCCATCGCGGGTTGACGCAGCTTTGAAAACCTGAGCCGAAGGGCGATCGGCTCGGTTGTTTGGAACAACCTCGGCCGTCACCGTGCGGCTCAATCCTGAGTAAAGCGTAGACGATGCACTGATCTCGGCACCCGCGCCGCTAGCCCGGATTATTCGTGAGTACGTCGAATGCTGTCGCAAGCTCTTGGTAGCAAACGAGATTTGGAGATTTCACTCAGTACATACAGCGCCGCTGGTGTACCGGCTTTCAGCCGGCCGCGATTTCGGATAGGCGTGTTGTCGAAAGTCGCCCATCGGCTCCGCCCGATGGAAACGTGTCAAAATCGATCGGACGGAGCCGATCGGCGACAATCATTG
>JBCCOI010001022.1:0-1728 GCA_039025515.1 Planctomycetota bacterium | reverse complement strand
CCCACTGGAACCCATCTTTTGCGATGATCATTCGAAACGTTTCGGCCTTCTCTTCATGACACATGGTTGATGTTGGTTTCGATTCGTCATCGCGTTTTGTTACGCGTTTTTTGCATTCCTGCCGGGATTTCCAAAGGTATCGGCGTGCGGACTTGCATTCTGTGTTGACGTCCGAAGCGTCGGGATCGCTGCCGACGGCAGTGACATTTCTTTGGCGGCCTCGTCGTCATCGATCCCCACGCTTCTCTCTCCGATTCGTCAATGATGGTTTCGATCGGACCGAGAAAGGCAACTGGTATCTTGTTTGCAAGCGTTTTCCATGCACGATAGGCTGACATGTTGACCGTTGGCTTGACCCATTACAGTAACCATCGGATACACGACGAGCGGCGAAGTGGCGGTTGTTGGAGTGGTTGGTTGTTTGTCGCCGCCGCGTGATCCTTAACGTTCTGCGTATGAAATAGGAGTGCTTCAATGAAACTCATTTTTGCAATCTTAACTGCCATTGCACTCTGCCAGGGTTCTTTCGTTTTCGGGCAGTCGACCAATGAGCTTCAATCGACGATCGAAACGTTGACCAGAAATCACGCCCTGGCCACGAAACCCAAGCTTAAGGCAATTGGGATCTCATGCCACATGTACGAGAGTCAGCATGGGAAGTTTCCAAGCAAGCCATCTGACCTACGCCCTCATGTGGGGTCTGAGGGATGGAGGGACTTCTTTGCTACGTACCATAGCGAAAAGATTGAACACGCCGAATCGCTCGAAGATGACGATGAACGGTGGATTTGGATCGACAAAGAGACTTCGTTCGTATTTCATCGTGACGTTGATCCGACTATCAGAGGAGCCGAGTCAATCCTGCATTTTCCGATTCTCGCAGAAGAGAAGCGTCCTATTCACGCTGGATTCAAGGTGGCTGTGCATCTTGATGGGACGGTCTCTTTTGCCAAACTGGGCTCGTATCCGCAGAAGTAAAGTGCAGCTTTCCCTGTTTTTGGTTTTTCGTTCGCAGAACAATGCGATGCACGACGAGTCGGCGAGTTGGGGTTGTTGAAGTGGTTAATCACTCGCGCCGACCGCGTGATCGCAGACGTTCGCCGACGCAATTTTTGACGCTATCTGGAAGGCTCAATGCCACCTTGGGATGATACAACGCTGAAGTTCGCCAAGAACGGGACTGAGGTCAAAGTCGCAATCGAAAGCAGGCTTCAAGACTTACGATCTCGGCTTGCGAAACGCGATGCTGAACTCACAGGAATCATGTCTGACAAGGACCGGCTTCGTTCGTATCTGTTGCGTGATCGGGAACGGGATAGCTATTACCGGTCTTCGCAGGTGAAGATCGAGATTCCCTCGGAGGATCACCAACGAATCACTGAACTATGCACGCGGATGTCACTGATTGAGCGAGAAATTGCCAAGCTATCGCTGATTTTTGAGAACACCAAGGACGATCAAGAATTCGAACTAACTCAAGATGAGTTGGTTACACTGGGATTTGGTCCTCGTGATTCGAATCCCTAGTGCCACAGTTCGGAAGTAACCTTGATCACCCCAGTGCCATTGACCTTGGAAATCACGACTTTTTTCAAGAAAACGAGCGGGGATCAACGCCGATTCGCGGCACTAGCCGGTTGCGGCGAACCATGCGATGAACCGAAGTCGCGGAGTCGTCGTTTTCGAAAATGGAAAATCATGCGCCGCGACTCGGTTATCGCGGACGTT
>JBCCOI010001021.1:0-1729 GCA_039025515.1 Planctomycetota bacterium | reverse complement strand
GAACATGCCTCCCCGCAATCCCTCGACTTGCCAAATCGCTGCCGTCCGCCTATAGAACGCAGGTCAAAGCGGCGGTTACAGCCGTGGACGCAAGACTGAGCAGGGTCGGTAGAATGCCGACCCTTCTTATTTGTGTTCATAGGTCACCGTCAAAGGCCAACCCCAAAGACCGGCGGAGACAACCGCACGGCCAGTGAAACCAGATTGATAGGAAACAGACGCCACATGGCTCAAAACGCAACCATGGAGGAGTTCGAGGCCCTCCTAAACGAAAGCCTCGAAATTGACACGCCCGACGAGGGCTCGGTTGTCAAAGGCAAAGTCATCGCAATCGAAGCGGGACAAGCCATCATTGATGTCGGTTACAAGATGGAAGGCCGCGTCGAACTCAAAGAATTCGCAAATCCCGGTGAAGCTCCTGAAATCGCAGTTGGCGACGAAGTGGAAGTTTATCTCGATCGTGTCGAGAACGCGCGTGGCGAAGCGGTCATCAGCCGTGACAAAGCTCGCCGCGAAGCAGCTTGGGACAAGCTTGAAAAGGCCTATGCCGATGATGCACGTGTTGAAGGCGCAATCTTTGGCCGTGTTAAAGGCGGCTTCACTGTCGATCTTGGCGGTGCCGTGGCGTTCCTGCCCGGCTCGCAGGTTGATGTCCGTCCTGTACGCGACGCTGGCGCGCTCATGGGCATGAAGCAGCCGTTCCAGATCCTCAAAATGGACCGTCGCCGGGGCAACATTGTCGTTTCGCGCCGCGCGATCCTCGAAGAGAGCCGCGCTGAACAGCGTGCTGAGGTCATCTCCAACATCGCAGAAGGCGATGCGGTTGACGGTGTGGTCAAGAACATCACCGAATACGGCGCGTTCGTCGATCTTGGCGGCGTTGACGGCCTCCTGCACGTGACCGACATGGCGTGGCGCCGCGTCAATCATCCGTCGGAAATCGTCAGCATCGGCGAAACGGTGAAGGTCCAGATCGTCAAGATCAACAAGGAAACGCACCGCATCTCGCTTGGAATGAAGCAGTTGCAGGACGATCCTTGGGACAGCGTCGAAACCAAGTTTTCGCTCGGCTCGGTCCATCAAGGCCGCGTCACGAACATCACCGATTACGGTGCATTTGTGGAGCTGGAAGCAGGTGTGGAAGGTCTCGTCCACGTATCCGAGATGTCCTGGACCAAAAAGAACGTTCATCCGGGCAAGATTGTTTCGACGTCCCAGGAAGTCGACGTCATGGTTCTTGAGATCGACAGCGTAAAGCGCCGCGTTTCGCTCGGCCTCAAGCAAACCATGCGCAATCCTTGGGAAGTCTTCGCAGAGCAATTCCCTGTTGGCACGCACGTCGAAGGCGAGGTCAAGAACATCACTGAATTCGGTCTTTTTGTCGGTCTCGACAATGACATCGACGGTATGGTCCACCTTTCCGATATATCCTGGGACCAGCGTGGCGAAGACGCCATTCAGGACTTCCGCAAGGGTGACGAGGTCAAGGCCGTGGTCACCGAAGTCGACGTCGAGAAAGAGCGTATTTCGCTTTCCATCAAAGCGCTGGATGACAGCTTCACCGACGTTGTAGACGGTGTGAAGCGTGGTTCGATCATTACAGTCGTTGTTACCGCCATCGAAGACGGTGGGGTCGAAGTCGAATATGAAGGCATGAAATCCTTCATCCGTCGCTCTGATCTCAGCCGCGATCGTGCCGAACAGCGCCCAGATCGCTTCTCGGTCGGCG
>JBCCOI010001020.1:0-1737 GCA_039025515.1 Planctomycetota bacterium | reverse complement strand
TTGTCACCATCCAGGAATTCATCATCCGGCGAGTTCTCGTCGTTCGTCCGTGCAAGTACCCGAACACCCATCTGTGTGGAATAACGCTCATCCATGCGCTGATCCATCAGGTAGGTGTAATCGAGTCGGTATTGCTCCGGGAATGTGACGTTGAACTGGCGCTGAAAGTCATACGGACCCCAGGCATCTTTCTTGAAGTAGCCCGAAATCACATGGCGCTGATTCAGAACCGCCTTGCCGTGGATCTCGAAGAAGTCCCGTGTGCCACCGTCGGGATCACCGGTTGATTGGTCGAAGCCGCGGATCAAGCGCGTAATGAATCGTGCATTCGGTCCTGCGTTAAAGACCATACGACTCGACACCGTCCACACGTCTTCAGCTGGCAGACCTTGACCGAACGAAGCGTTGACGTTGACGTCTGGCAAGAAGAACAGGTTGGCGTCTGTGGCGGTCGGGTATTCGGTGTAGTTGGCACCGATGTTGAACGCGAAACTCGAATCTTCGCGCCAATCGTTGTCCCACTGGTAGAACGGCGTAGCGCCCGTGGGGTCCCAGGTCATGAACAGTTCAGCAGACCGTGCCTCGCGGTTATTGAGAACCGCAAATGGGTCGGAGTCACGATCGCGCGGCGCAATACCCGGGTTCAAAATGCCTCCAGAGGCAATGCTCGGTTCAATGAACGGATTCGCGTGCACAAGGTTGTCGCGATAAAAGACACGCGGGAAGAACATCAGATTGCCGACATTGATCATCGACCCCGCTTCAAAGACCTGTTTGTTACCCAGCCCCGAGTAGGGCAAGCGAGTACCGAACTCACGCAGTGGGCCGTCGCCTTGCGTTTCAGCAACAAGCCCGGCGTACTCACCAGCAACGTATGAAAGCGTGCCAAAGAGCGGGAAGGTCAGTCGACCCTTGATGCCGAGCGTGTCTTCAAAATCAATCTGATCAAGGAAGACGTTACCAGCCCGGTCGACACGATCGAAAATATCGTCGATACGCTCTGGTGCTGCGATCATGCCGGCAACTTCCAGCTTCACCTCTCCGAAATTCGTTTCCGAATACAGTGTGGTTTGACGCGATTGCGGGACGGTCGCGCCGGCAGCACCGGTTGCCTGACCCAATCGAGCAATATCTTCAGAGTGCATGAACGTCCAACTGGTCGGTCCCGTAGCAAAGTCATACTTGACCACCACTTTCGGGTTAGCACCCCAGTAAATTTCCGGACCAGCGATGACGGTCAAACCGTCGAGTGTACCCTTACCGACAAACTCGACCCCTTCCGGCGCTTTACCGTTCCAGATGTCGATTCCATCGATATCGGTCGCCTCCGAGATCAGCCCGTACATGTCGCCTTCGTACTTATAGTGATAGCGAGGTGTGTGATAGAAAGCAGTGGCGTCGAATGCCTCGCCTTCGTAAGTCGCTTCGAAGTCGTAGATCTCAACACGCTCACGATCGTTGAGTGTCGTTGTCCCTACAATATCCGGGTCTGACGGATTGAGCGCGCTGGCACCTTCAGTAAAGACAACGATCGGTATTCCGCGTCGCCCATACTGAATCTCGAGCGGCTCAACATCCGCAACATCACCCAGGACGTTGACCGTGAACTGACCCGACAGATTTTCCATCGGGTTGAATTCGAAATCGAGGAACAGGAACTGCCCACTCTGGAACTCGACACCATTCTCGCCATCACGAGTGATGTCCTGTTCGTTGCCCTTGAGAACAAACTGCGCC
>JBCCOI010001019.1:0-1737 GCA_039025515.1 Planctomycetota bacterium | reverse complement strand
CATCCATGTATCGCGACGGCGGCTGGATGACGAAGCTTCAGCAGCGAACTCTGCTCGAGACACTGAAGGGCTTCGCGAGTATCGCCGGCAGCTCGAAGTGCCGAGACAACGTTGAGCACGCCGTGCCGCTCAATCACATCTTTGTTCGTCCAGTCAGGCTTGTCAGCGAACGAAACCCATGTGAGCAACGGATTGACCAGTCCGATCAACTCACGAATGCTCAAAGGCTGGCGAGCGGCAAGAAATCGAAGCTGTTCGTTTGCATCAAACCGAAACCCACGTTCGTTCAACATGGAGGCAAGCTGCCGACGATAGGTCAATGACTCTGGGTCCCGCTCAATGAGGCTCCGAAGCTCACTGATTGCCGCATCAGATCGTCCGGATTCGAACAGCAACTCAGCGACCGTAGCGTTGAGTTTGTTCGCCTGATCTGGGTGCTTCTCGGAAAGCGCCTTGAGTGTCTCAACCGCGTCATCCACGCGTCCCTCTCGGACATAGATAGAAGTCAAAAGCCGGGCGGCTTCGAAATTCTCCGGATCCTCAAGCAGCAGTGCCTGACACTGTTTTTGTGCTTTTTGAAGCTCGCCATTGGTGACCAGCTGTCGAGCCGACGCAATGGTGACCTTCGGTTCACGAGCGATGCTTTCGAACACGTCTCGATTCGTTGTATCGGCCGAATCGCAACCCGCGATCGCGAATGCCAGGAGGCAGCTCACCGAAAGTGTATGAAGGTCTTTGCGCATCAAAGTGTTCGAACATGAAAAAAGGCCTGCCCACCGCTAACGATGGACAGGCCTCAATTCTAAACTTGGGTTTCGAAAAACTCGAACCTACTGGTTCAACGACTCCTCAATCACCTCAGCTGCAGCGCGAGTCCCGAGGGCTCCCCACAATCCGTAAGGACTTTGCGACCCAGGGGTAGACCCCGGAAATTGATTGTTGATCCCGTTGTTACGACGGACCACCGGATGCCGAGAGTCGCCAGCCTCGATCGAGTCGGTAATGAAAATGACGGCACCATCACCCATCAACACATGAGCACCACCTTGGTGACGGCTACTCGGGGGAAGAACACCGGTATCGAAGTCACCACCGCCACCGATGCAAACCTCGCGGTTTGGGGGGAGGATCGTAGTCATACTCGTGTATGTCGGTACAGAATCACACCATCGGAATCCGCGCTTCCAAGTGTCGTTCCGCAATCCCGGGTTTGTGTTTCCAACTGTCGGATCCCAAAAGCGGGGCCGCAGAGGGTCGATCAAATTAGCATCGGCGCACGCCGACGGGTTGTTGTGGATGGTATTCCAGCCAATCCCGAAATATGGATCAGTTCGAATATCACGATCCCCAACGCCCGTTGCGATTTCGCCGGCAGCAATCGTATTCGACAGTCCATCAAGACAATCCCGGAATGCGGTCTCCTTACGGTTGTAGAAGAAACCGCGGTTCGAAGCATTGGCGTTCAAGATGTGGCCCTGATTCCAACTGTTGTTTTGCCACCGCCAAAAACCCCAGTTCACCCAGTCTGTTGAATCCCCGATGTTCGCCGCGTAGTTGGTCCGTGCCAAGCCCGGTGGCGAAACTCCTGGGTCGCTCGGGCAACGGAGCGTCGGGATCTGCGTCCGCCACGGCTCGTAGTTGTCACGCCACGGACGTGGCCCCATTGCAGGGTAGTCAGGGAAGCTGGCGTGAATTCCATCTTCATACGGATTACTGATTTGTTCCCAGAGCCCCTGT
>JBCCOI010001018.1:0-1738 GCA_039025515.1 Planctomycetota bacterium | reverse complement strand
CTCAGCGCGAGCGCGACCACAAGCGCTGTCGCGCTGATCATTTTCTTGTACATCGAGGAATCCCCTTAGAATGCATTACCAATTGTAAACTGGAAGCGCTCCACTCGGTCACCATAGAGTCTGGTGGTTCCGCCGAAGTCATTGAGCGGGAACGCATAACTGAATCGGAACAAGCCAAGTGGTGCCAACCACTCCACCCCAATACCGACGGATTGTTTCAGGTTGTCAACATCGAAACCATAGTCGATGGGGTCGCCGCCCAGGCGATCCGTGAATGCCACTTCGCCGTTGCTGAATATATTACCAACATCATAGAAAAGAACGGCGCGGCCTTGACCACGGAATTTCTCCGGCACTGGTAGCACCAATTCGACCTGTGCGTTAACGAGAATATTCCCGCCGTAGGGTCGACCAAAGCTATCGCGAGGCCCGAGGTCGAACTCTCGGAAACCGCGCACCGATCCTGGACCGCCCAACCGGTACAGCTTGTACGGCGGCAGTGCCGTGGTATCTCCGAGGCCCTCTCCGAAGGCGAGCTCCGTGGAGACCTGCAGTCCGAACTGACCCCACAGTGGAATCAGGTTCAAACCTTCATATCTGGCCGTCCAGTACTCCACGTCCGAGCCAGGCACCGAATAGGCGAAGGTAGCGCGATGGCGTTGCCCACGCGTAGCGAACAACGCGCGGTTGCGAGAATCAAACGACCAACCTGCAATCAGCTCATAAGTCGTGAAATCGCTGGTGAAAACGGTGAGCTCATCGCCAAGGAATCCACCATCAATATCGTTGTTGAAGTTGGTGTCGCCGTTCTGAACGATCCAGTCGATCGCCTGCTGGGTACTGAACCCCTCGGTCGCAACCAGTCTTGCCTGCTGAAGGGCAACGCCGAGACTTAGGCTCTGAAATTCGGTGATCGGATATGCGTACTCAAGCGCCGCAGTAATGGTCTCCGTCGAGAGATCGGAGGATTGATCGTTGAACTGATCGAAATTCCTGAACGCCAGCGTCGCCGTTCGTCGGACCCCGTCGATGGTCGTGTAGGGATCGGTATGCGAGAGACTGTAAACGCGCTGGAACTGACTCGAGTTAATCTCCGCGGATACTCGGTTACCCGACCCCATGAAATTGGTGTGTGTAAAGTTGCCGTTCAGCAAGACACCCTGCGTCTCAGACCAGCCGATGCCACCACCGAACTGCCCCGGCAATCCGTACTCGAGATCAAAATTGACGTCGACCAGGTCTTCACTGCCGGGAACCGGAACCGTCTCGAACTCAACAGTTTGCAGATACGGAAGCTGCTGTAGTCGAATCTTCGATCGATCGAGCAAGCGATTCGACAGATAAGCACCTTCCATCTGGCGGATTTCGCGGCGGAGTACTTCGTCATTGACTTCATCGATACCGTCGAAACTGATGTTTCGAACGTACATTCGATTTCTCGGCTCGACGAAGATAGTGACGTCCACTGTCTTGTCTTCCGTGTCCAGTTCGGGAATGAAGTCGACCTGCGACTCGGCATAACCATCGGCGCCAAGGCGCAAACCGATCAGCTCGGTGGACTGCGTCAACAAGCGCTGGTTGAAGGTGTCACCGGGCTTGATACGAATGAAGTTTCGTAGCACCTCTTCGTCCACCACCATCTTGCCGGCCATGCGCACCTCGCCGATGGTGTAGACCTCACCCTCTTCAACATTGAGCGTGATGAACACATCTTCACGATCGGGCGATATGGTGACCT
>JBCCOI010001017.1:0-1743 GCA_039025515.1 Planctomycetota bacterium | reverse complement strand
TACTTTCCCTGATGCAGCAACGACGTTGTCGACCAGTTGAAGCATCGCGGCACCATCGCTCACAAATCGGCTATTCATGGAGGTCGCATCGATGCCGAGAAAGAGAAGACGCCCTTCTCCAAGTGTCACTTGGCGCATGGCTGTCGCGACGGCTCGCTTTTCCTCCGACTCGTTACTGATGATGGGTGGGCAGATGGAAGTTGCATTAATTTCTAAGTCGTCGGCAACTTGAACCGCCCTACCCTTTTGCCATTTGCCCCAACGCACTCCTTGGAATTCGTTTGTCGAATAGTCGCCCACTGGCGGAAGAAGCAGAACGCTCCCTCCATTTTGGGTAAACTCTGAGAGCTTCATCGCTTCGTCACCCACTGGTAACTGCCCCTGCCAAACGATTCCCACCAGTCCTTCTTCGTTGACCCGCTGCGGAATCGTCTGATCTGTATTCCACACAAGCCTGCCGATGACTTCGATCGCTGCAGCGAGTGCATCGCCATCTTCTTGGGCGACTAAGCCGATGGATGGACGGTCCGCATTCAGCACCAAGTGAAACTGATTGTCGGCCAAGTTACCGTCGGGTGGAATTGAGAACGTCACGGAAACCGATTCGGCTGTCGCGTTTGAGTTCTCATTCGGGATGTCGATTAATCGTTCGATCTGTCCGGTGCCTCTGCCTACGGTGATGTCAAACTCTTCGATATTGCCGCCCGCGATGAGACTTGCCTTCACAGTGTGCGAGACCTGTTGGTTGCTCCCGACTTCAATCAAAACACGCACAGATTCATTCGGGCGTGCCGGAGCAATCTGCGTCGCGCGGATCCAATCGTTGGGGAGAGAATCATTGCCGGGAACGGTCGTGTGAAAACGCCACTGCAGTGATTCGTCTCGCGTCGCTTCTTCAAGTTCTGCTCGCAACGATGACCACTGGGCTGATTCGACTCGCCAGTCGCTCTGTTGCAAATCACTGCACAGGAAGATCTCCGCATCCCGGACGTCTTGGTTTCGGAGCCAATCCACCGCGCGTGCCATGAGCCCGGGAACATCTGTTTGCGAGTCGACCGGTCCCGAGTTAGAAAGCTGCGAAACTTCTCGGCCTTCCGCGATGATGATCGGAGACTCCCGCACGCTATCGAAGACGATGGTCCGCGCCGGTTGCAGTTGCGATCGCAATTGGTCCAGTCGTGTTGTCGCGGCCTGCAAAATCTTTTCGCCACCGACGCTACCGCTCATGCTCGGGGAACGATCGAGCAAGACGACAAGCGTGGAGGAAGATGCAAACGGCCGCATGACCCAATCGAAGATACCGGCGCCCTGCAGTCGAATGGGACGGGCCATCGCGATCACGATTGCGGCAATCTCCAACATGCGTACCAACAGGAGGAGACGCCGATTCAGTTTTCTGCGGCCGTGGTCACTCGATGACGCAACGAGCAGGAATGTCATTGCCGCCCACGGCACAGTCTGAAAGCGACGACGGTGAATGAGATGGATGGCAAGTGGGATCAATACCAGCGGCAAGGCCCACAAAGCATTTGGGCGGAGGAATGCCATGGGCTAGTCAACGATTTGCCAATCGAGTTCGACGTCGACCGCTTCATCGCCCAGCACGGTAATTTCTAACGGATGCTTCCCGGCTTCGAGTTTGATTTGGGTCTCGTACTCGGAGTCCTTGTCAAATCCGAAGTCTGCGTCGAATAACGCAGCATGATGGATGCGGACAAAGCAAGGAGAGATTGTCTTCAATTG
>JBCCOI010001016.1:0-1748 GCA_039025515.1 Planctomycetota bacterium | reverse complement strand
CTTTGGTTGCTCTCCACCCTTTCTGTTGAAAACGCAGTTACCATCAACTACGGGGAGGTAACGTCTTCCCCGATCGGGACTTTCACCCGACAATTCAATCGCCTTCACAGACGCACTCGCCCATCGGCTCCGTCCGATGGAAACGTGTCAAAATCGATCGAACGGAGCCGATCGGCGACAATCATCGATCGACCATTCCTTACTGGCTGAAATAGCGCCGATTTGTGAGGAACAGCAAATAATTAATCTACGCAAGGAATTGACTGGCCGTTCCTTAACGAGTCACGTCCGCGGTCAACCCTTTCCAATCGTCCGTTCGGAACGGCGTCATCGGTAGACCTTCGGCACTCTGACCGTTGCAGACCGGGTTGTCGGCCCAAGCGTAGCGCACCGCGACGGGCTGAGACACTTCAGGACTTGAGACTTCGATGGTGTTCTTGCTTGTGATTTTTGCCACGGCGTCCACAAACACTTGGTCCTCTCCGGCGATCGTGAACCCGATCAACGTGTCCACGTCGAAAGTGTCTAATCGACCGCCGACGTGGTCAAACTTCAAGACGATCTTGCTGTCCACGACCTCCATGGAAGAGTAAGTCGGGCTCTGGCAGGATAGGTCATATCCGTAGTCCTTTGCCAACGCCCATCGCGCGAGTCGTTTTCCAACGTCTTGCTTGTTCTTTGGATGAATGTCACTCGCCTCGCCCAGGTTGATGATCACCGCTTCACCGGTGTTGGGCAGCTTATCGAGGGTCATGGTTTGAGCTTCTCTCAGCTCCGCCCAACGACTCCCCTTCGGCGTATCAACTTCGTCAAAATAGTCCGCGAGCTGAACCCAATAGAAAGGGAAGTCGCCTTGTCCCCACTCGTTTCGCCAGTGCGAAATCATCAACGGGAACAACTCGCGGTACAGATAAGCACGCCCCGAGTTGCTCTCGCCCTGATACCAAATCGTGCCCCTTATCGTGTAGCCGATGATGGGATGGAGCACGCCGTTGTAGAGGTTTGCCGGACGGTGCTGTCCGACAAGACGGTTTCGCGGCTGAGTGGGTCGACGTCCACTTTTGTTTTTTTGCCAAGCTGCCAACCGCTCGCGGAACTTTGCCATCGCAGCTTCGTGGTCATACGTCGCTTCGATTTCACGCCAACCGGCGAGCAAATCGTCGAACTTCCCGCTTTCCCGAAGCACATCTCGTTTGACCCATGCTTCCGCCGCTGATCCTCCCCAAGCGTTATCGATCAAACCAACCGGAACGTCCAACGTTTGATGGATCTGTCGCCCGAAAAAGTATCCGACGGCCGAAAAATCTTTTACCGACTCCGGTGTGCAAGCTTGCCATTGACCATCAAACGAATCCTGTGGTTCTTGCGTGCCGACTTGAGGGACGGTGATCAAGCGGATATTCGGATAGTTGGCCGAAAGCGATTCAAGGTCCGCATCGTTCGCTTGCCGAACAGCCCACTGCATATTGGACTGTCCGCTACATACCCAGACTTCACCGATCAAGACATCCTTGAACGCTTTAGTCTCGCCACCGGACGTGATCGACATCTCGTGCGGCCCCCCGGCTTTCATCGACGGCAATTCAAGATCAAATCGACCGTCCGCATCACACTTACCGGAGACCGACTGGTCGCCCAGTGAGATGGAAACGCTGGCGTTCGCATCTGCCCAACCCCAAATGTGGATCGGCTTGTCGCGCTGCAGAACCATGGAATCGCCGAACACGGCACTGGTGCGGATTTCAGCT
>JBCCOI010001015.1:0-1749 GCA_039025515.1 Planctomycetota bacterium | reverse complement strand
CGAACTACCGTCATGAACCAGCGTTTAGCCTCCTCCGGCGAAGACTCACCCGACGCCACTGCCAACACAAGAAAACTACCGATACAGGCGAGAGCGACGATAGCCGCGATACCAACAGCAGCCACAATAAAACGACCGACCGTTCTCCGATCGTGTTCAAACTGGTTTTGGTCATTCAATGAGGTGCAACCTATCTCTCGACGAACGTTGCGGATCACGCGGCGGCGACAAACGACCAACCACTCCGACAACCGCGACTTCGCCGCTCGTCGTGTATCCGATGGTTCGCCACAACGTCCATCGAAAAGCCGCAACGAACACGATTGCCGAAAAACTCTTGGAAGCTAAAATATCGTGTCTACACAATCAATGAGGTAAAAAATGGTCCAAGTAGTTGTTACGGCTGACCAAGCAAAATTGCTCGCGGAGTCAAAAGACTTCGTGGAGATTGTTGATGCAAGCGGGAATCGAATTGGAACCCTCCTAAGACCACCAAATGATGAAGACGTCCAGATAGCCAAACAACGTCTCGAAGGTGGCGGCAAACGATTTACCACCGAAGAAGTTGTTTCGCAGCTGCGTTCGTTGAATGAATCGTGAAATACACCGTTGTATGGGAAGAGAATGCGACGCAGGAAGTCGCCGCAGAGTTTGTTCGTGGAAGCGACAAGGTGGCGATTATTGATGCGACATACCAAATCAATGGAGCGTTAGCGGCAAACCCTGTCGAGAACGGTCTTGCCCTCAGAGAAGGGCTCTATTACATCGATCGGTTTCCTCTGCGAGCGATTTATTCGATTGACACAGAAGCGAAACGCGTTGACGTTGGCCGCATACGTCGAATCCCTTAGCGTTTTTTCGGCGAACGGAAAGGATTAACGAGTCGGCGGCGAGAGAGTCGAAACTAAAACCCAGAACAACGTGACTCCGCCGATCCGTTACATCCGTTTGTTACCCGTTGCCTTGTTCCACAGTCATTGGTTCGACCACCTGGACTAATGGAGCCCGCGATGAACTCCTTAACGTAAATGAGCGTTTCTCAGTTCAGTGCAAACAGCATCGAATATGTCGAAATAGGTTTGTTCGAATTCCGTGGTATCAAGGAGGAACAGATCCGCCGTAGCAGTCAATCCGAGTTCGGCCGAAATGCGTCGGCCATCCAAGAGAAAGTTCGCGTACAGATCCGACGCCGTGGTGAGATCACCGGCGTTGCGCATTCCGTAGTCAGCAACCCAAAGACAGTAGATCAAACGCTCAATTGGCGATTCTCGTGCACTGGGATTCTCAGTGCGTTGCATGATCACCTTGTCTCCGACGTCGATCAACCACGTCTCGTTGTCCTCGCGAGTCATTCGAGTTTGGTGCTTGTTCGGGTAACGTTACGGATCACGCGGCGGCGACAAACGACAAACCACTCCAACAACCTCGACTTCGCCGCTCGTCGTGTATCCGATGGTTACGTGTTTCACCACTTATCTAGCATTGTTATCTACCCCTGAATCATCGCCAACCTTGGCACGTCTCTGCCAAAGACGAAACAACTCTTCCAACTCGATACCCCGATCAACATTAGCCAATCGACGTGATTTCCTAGCTTCTCGATACGCTAGCTCCGATGCACTGTTTCGAAAAGCTAGGAAATCACGTCGATTGGCTAATGTTGATCGGGGTATCGAGTTGGAAGAGTTGTTTCGTCTTTGGCAGAGACGTGCCAAGGTTGGCGATGATTCAGGGGTAGATAACAATGCT
>JBCCOI010001014.1:0-1753 GCA_039025515.1 Planctomycetota bacterium | reverse complement strand
AGTGAGCGGTTTCGTCTTTCTTTGTTCAGTCGACGCCCGCTCTTCAAGACGCGATAAACAGGCCTGAGAACCGCATGTCAGCAAACATCTTCCCCCGGGGGCCAAATGGGACGGCAATCCTTCGAAGAGTGAGTCGATTTGCCTTTCGATGGATTCTCCACGACGCAAATCCATCAGGATTAAGTCAAATTTCTCTTCTTCACCGAGCCCTCTGAAAAGTTCGGTTGACGTAAACGCCTTTTCGGGCACTTTCAATACCGATTCAAGATCCAGTAGGGCAGCATTGTAGCGCGAATTTGCAACCGCTGCATCGTGACGGTTCAGTGCGACAACTGACTTTGCACCGCTGAAGGCACAGAGAATCGAAAGAAGACCGGTCTCCGCGTCGAGCTGAAGCACACGTCTTCCTTGAGCGATCGAGTCTTCCGCGATCATTTTTTCCAACTTGTCGTGTTCACCAGGGTTCCAAAGCACGCCTTCAAACTGGACGATCGCGCCATCCAAATACTCATGATTGATGGTTTGGACGACACCGTATGAGTAATCGAGATCGTCGCGGATGGCAGGTTTGCAACCGATCGACTGAAACACCATTGCCAGTAAAACGCCGACAAAGAAACACCAGTACTTTTGCCGAGGAAATCGGCGATCGGCATGATCTTCGTGGCCGGCGATCATTCGTTTTCTATTTCCCATTGGACTGCCTGCTCGATTGCCGACTGGTACTCCCCATCTGTCAGCTCCAAGATATCACGCATTTGCTTGAGGACGGTAACTTGTGAGGGACCAAGTGCTCCGTGTGGCGTTGCCGCCAGAAACATCGCCTGTAAGGCCCTTCCTTTCTGGTCCTGATTCCAGCGTTTCGAAACAGTCAGCACGTAGTTCACCGCCCGAATCTTGTTCTGTTCTGCGGCGGAGCAGAGCTCGCCCAACTCTTCTCGATCCAGTTCCTGTCCCAGCAAGCCACTTGATACGCGTCGAAGTGCGGTGATCTCGGCGTCGTCAATCATGCCGTCTTCAATGACCAAGAGCACGGCACTACGGAGCGCTTCTTCACGAAACTGATCTTCCTGTATCTCCAGGTGTTGATTCCGCCGCATCTCCAACACGGTTTCATCCCATTTTTCTCGACAGCCGCGACAGTCGACGAAAGTTTCCGCTTTTCCGATCGGAACGACGGGAATGAAGTAGACCGTAAGGAACGGCTTTCTGCTGCGAAGACGGTACTCTTGATCAACGCCGCAGGTCGGGCAGTAGAACTGGCCTGTATCCCTTGTCCGAGTCAAGTTGACGGTGCCGACCAGAATCATCCGAGAATTCCGCTACGACAGTTTGTGAGTTTTCGCATGATTTTATCGATTTCTAGGAACGATGCGTCGATACATCCAGAGCACGTCAACTCCCGTTCCTCCAAACGCGACTGAGCCCAGCCAATGCGGATCGATACGCAGCGTTTCGGTACTCTTCGATTGGATCAAGATCAGCTCTTTCTGTTCCCTTCAGGCCTGATCGGAATGGAGACACTGCGAGACTGGGCGTTGCTTCCAGATCTTGAAAATCCTGCCGTTGCATGGCTTCAAAGTGTCTCTCGTGGCGATCGTGCGCTGCCAATGATAAGCCCTCGTGGCTACTTCCCTGATTATCGCATCCAAGTTCCTCGGCGTGAATTGGCAAGCCTACAACTACGACCCGAAGCGGAGCTCTACGTTTTCACCACGCTGTCAGGACGGCCGGAGAAAATGACGACCAACCT
>JBCCOI010001013.1:0-1755 GCA_039025515.1 Planctomycetota bacterium | reverse complement strand
GCCGTTGTTGGAACACTCTCATCTTTCGATCCGGACGCCGGGGATACAGTTACCTATACGGTCTCAGACGACCGCTTCGAAGTCGTCGATGGCGAGCTGCGTCTTGCAGAAGGTGTAGAGCTGAATCACGAAGAAGCGGCCAGCATCGAAGTCACCGTGACGGCGACGGATAGCGGGGGCTTGGAAACCTCTGAGTCCTTCGAAATCAATGTTGCAGATGTGAACGAGGGGCCGAGTGATCTCGCATTGGACGGCAATACGGTTTCGGAGAATGATGCTGGGGCGACGGTTGGTACTTTGTCTTCCTTCGACCCTGACGCGGGCGACACCGTTACATACACCGTCTCTGATGACCGGTTTGAGGTTATTGATGGCGAGCTGCGTCTTGCGGAGGGCGTAGAGCTCAACCATGAGGAAGCCGCAAGCATCGAAGTCACCGTCAGAGCGACGGATAGCGACGGTTTGGAAACGTCCGAAACGTTCGAGATCAACGTCGCCGATGTGAATGAAGGTCCCAGTGAACTGGCGTTGGATGGAAACACGGTTGCTGAGAACGATGCCGGGGCAACGGTTGGGACGCTTTCGTCCTTCGACCCAGATGCTGGCGATTCCGTCATTTACACTGTCTCCGATGATCGCTTTGAAGTGGTCGAGGGTGAGCTTCGCCTGGCTGAAGGTGTGGAACTGAATCACGAGGAAGCCGCAAGCATCGAAGTCACGGTTACCGCCACGGACTCTGCAGGTGCCAGCACGGAAGAGACATTTGAGATCAATGTCGCGGATGTGAACGAAGGTCCGAGCGACCTTGCCCTCGACGGCAATACGCTTGCTGAGAATGACGCTGGGGCGACGGTTGGAACGCTTTCATCCTTCGATCCAGATGCTGGCGATTCCGTCATTTACACTGTCTCTGATGATCGCTTCGAAGTGGTCGAGGGTGAGCTTCGCCTGGCTGAAGGCGTAGAGCTCAATCACGAAGAAGCCGCGAGCCTCGAAGTGACGGTCACCGCGACGGACGCAGCAGGTGCTAGCACGGAAGAGACATTTGAGATCAACGTTGCCGACGTCAATGAAGGTCCCAGCGACCTGGCGCTAGACGGTAACACGGTTGCCGAGAATGAAGCCGAAGCGACGGTTGGCACGCTTTCATCTTTCGACCCAGATGCTGGCGATTCCGTCTCTTACACGGTCTCCGACGATCGCTTCGAAGTGGTCGAGGGTGAGCTTCGCCTGGCTGAAGGCGTAGAGCTAAATCATGAAGAAGCTGCCAGCATCGAAGTCACCGTCACGGCGACAGACTCTGCTGGTGCCAGCACCGAGGAAACGTTCGAAATCAACGTCGCCGATGTGAATGAAGGTCCAAGTGATCTAGCATTGGATGGTAATACGGTTGCTGAGAACGATACCGGGGCGACGGTCGGAACACTGTCTTCGTATGACCCGGACGCTGGGGATATGGTGACATACACCGTCTCTGATGACCGGTTTGAGGTGGTCGACGGGGAACTCCGTCTCGCCGAGGGCGTGGAGCTAAATCACGAAGAAGCCGCGAGCCTCGAAGTCACCGTCACGGCGACGGATAGTGGCGGTTTGGAAACGTCCGAAACGTTCGAGATCAATGTCACAGATGTGAACGAAGGTCCGAGCGATCTCGCACTCGATGGAAACACGGTTGCTGAGAATGACGCTGGAGCGACCGTTGGGACACTTTCATCCTTCGATCCAGACGCCGGAGACACAGTCACTTACACCGTG
>JBCCOI010001012.1:0-1759 GCA_039025515.1 Planctomycetota bacterium | reverse complement strand
GGCGGAGACTCGTCCGGGATCATGCATCGTGTCATCGGTGTGGCTGCAGTGCTCATGTTTTGCAGGTCCACGTCCGTTTACCTGTACTGCAACCAGGATGAACGACCTGCAGCCGAGAAACATGGGACAGCGGTGAGACATGTCGATGACATGATTCTGAAAACGGACTGAAAATCGCTGGCTTGCTGTCGCGACTCTCTGTCGTTGACGAGCCCTCCTATGCAGCGATCCTGCGCTCCCGCCTCTGACGGAAGGAAACGTCAATCGTTTGACCGTTTGCGATGGGCGTCTCACCGAATACGAGCTTTCTGAATTTGGAGGTCCCACGATGTTGACTGAAACAGAGAAGTTGCGCACGCACCAAGAACTGCCCCCACCGGATCCAGTTCCTAAGAATCACAATCGCGACAAAGCCAGCGAAATACACCGAATCAAAGACGGTGAAGATTGGTATCGTGTCGCCGAGATCTACGACGTGGATGTGATGGAGTTGATTGCATTCAATTTTGACACGACGGTACCCGAATACGTTAACTGGTACTTGCGGTCGTACGTCGGCTGCGACAAGAGCGATGACGGCGGCAACAATTGGGCATTCAGCTCGTCGGCCGAATCGAATTCGGACATCACGAGTCCGCGCAAGGGCTTGATCTTCATCCCGCCTTTCAACTTCGAAGACGACGTGATCACGGTTCGGCCCGCGCACGACGATGAAGATCGGTTCAATCGTCTTGTCGGACGAATGCTCGCCGAAACGCGGGCACACGGTGGTCCGAAATCGATGTCGGTCCGAGATCGAAAACAACTCACTTGTCTGCTTCGAAAATTGAAAGACAAGCGTGCCGATCATGAGTTCATCTACGCCCACAAGACCGAATGGAACGCTCATTCGTACGTTTGGGGCGGAAAGGGCAAGGGAATCAAGAACACGTATGAAAACGGAAAGAGTCCCGAGGACATCGCTTGGAATGCCAGAAAGGTGATCGAACACTGGATCAATTGGCGACGATACATCAACTACAACGACCTCTACGAAGACTTCCGGATCGAAGTTGCCACTTTGTATGACGACATCAACGTTGGCTTGCTCAAGATCAAGCAGCTTCAGAACGGGAAAATCATCCATCCCCACTTTAGCCGCTCCGGTGCACGAGCCCTTTTTTCATGGGCCAAGAAGAAGCAAGAAAAACACTCGAGTGTTCTTAAGTGCTTCACGAAGTCATGACGGCTAGGATTCAGGAGACCGGCGATCGGCAGCTTCACCGCCGATCGCCGGGCAGAATTGTCATCAGAGGCCATCGTCAACCGGTGGCGTGCGCACACCGGCAAGAATCTGTCGCCCGCCGGGCTATCACTTGTAGATAATCAACAGGAAGCAATGTGCCCCCATGCCTCCGGACTCGTTGCCTTCTCCAAAACCGACCGCGCTACTTAAGTCTATGTTTTTCCTTGAAAGCCAAGGAACGGCCCATTATTAACTGGAGTGTTATTGAAAGTCGCTTATCGGCTCCGCCCGATGGAAACGTGTCAAAATCGATCGGACGGAGCCGATCGGCGACAATCATTGATCGCCCGTTCCTAAGCGAGCGCTGTGTTCCGAATTTGTGGATCACGCGTTCAGCCAATCTACTTGAAGTGTGACGACGACATCTGCCAGGCTCTGCTCCTCGGCCTCCGAATCAGTGTCTTGATCGAATCCGTCGTCGTCAGGGTCTGAGTAGACATCGAACGACACAGCGGTAGGCTCGCGAGATCCCGG
>JBCCOI010001011.1:0-1763 GCA_039025515.1 Planctomycetota bacterium | reverse complement strand
CGTTCAAGCAATCGACGAGGTAACGCAGCACGTCGCGAATGGCCACCGGCTGCGTTTCCGTTTTCACCCACTTGGGCGTGATCATGATCGGGAGTCGTTCGACGAGGTAGCGAAGTATCTCGAACGACGCAGAACCTGAACCGATAATCATCGCCGCTCGGAACACGGTCGTCGGCACTTGCCCACCTTGAAGGATTTCAGCCACTTCATGACGACTGTTGAGATGTTCGGAAAGGTTCGGTCCGAGCTCACCGAGTCCGCCAAGATAGATGATTCTTTGGCAGGATGATTGCGACACCGCTTGAACGAACGAAGTCGCGAGGTCGCGGTCGCGATTGGCGTAGGCTCCCTTTGCCGATTGCATCGAGTGAATTAGGTAGTAGGCAACATCGACGCCCTTCAGCGCCCGACGCAAAGCGTCTTCATCTTCGATCTCTCCGGCAATCACGCTGACTGCAGCGTTTCCATGCCATGAGAACTTGGTGAGCTTTTCTGGGCGACGAACGAGACAGGTGACTCGGTGTCCTTCTTCCACGAGTCTACGGACGAGGCGTCCACCGACGTAACCAGTCGCACCGCAGACCAGGATATGAAATGTGCTTTTTTGTTTCGACATGAAAGCAGTTCTAACGTTTGACTTCCATACTTCAACTCGAGCTTGACGAATGACTTCAAATAAAGAGCACGCACACTTGGCCCGAACTTGCAATTGGTCTCTACGACGCACTCACGGGACGCAATGCAGAAATGACGTACGATTTTGTCAGTGCTGTCTACGGAATCACCGGAAACAGACTTCAGGCGTTGCGCTGCACTCAGATGAACCTTAGAGATCGGACCTCGCTGCCATTTCGAATCAAAACTCTACTCCCAGCGAACGAAGGGACGGTCCAGCATCCAGGCTCGAGAATCTTCTGTGACCATAGCTCCTCAAGTCCATGCTCGTTCACGTTGGCGACAAAAATGAGCCCGGAGTGAGTTAATCCCATCACGATCCCGTCGTCGCAGATGAAGTTGGCCGCAGTGCTGCGTTCTCGAAAAAGCGTCCTTCCATCTCGGACGTTGATACCGACGGCTAGCTCGGCGCCGACGGAGTTGACACCCAACAGCGTTGATCCGACCCGAATGATATTTGTGTGTACGGCGCGAAGTCTTGAATTGGTCCATGCAGTCCTGGTGAGCCAACGATCGCCCGTTCGCTTGATTTCGATTGCCTGAGTGCCTTTCTCGCAGTATCCATGGCTTATTAACATGCGGTTGCTGCTTGCATCCCAGATTGGTGTGCACGTGACGTTATCGGCTGCCAGCTCACGGAGAAGGTGACGCCACAAAACCGAACCAGTTGAGGGATCCAGTCCGACGAGTTCGAACAATCCGTGAAAGACCAGCGTCTCTTGTCCGTCAATTTCGACGATGGTCGGTGATGCATGACTGGAGCGGAATGTCTTACTCCGCCAGATCGTGCGGCCGGTCGAGAGCTCCAGTGCGACTGCTCCAGGAATCGACGATTGCTTTGAGATGCGATCCGAATCCGGTTTGTCCGAGGCACCGGCATACCTTTCCGTTTCAGCGGATTGCGGATGACCAAGCGTTGGAAGGATGACATGGTTCTTATAGACCAACGGACTCGAAGCAAAACCCGACTGCGGCAAACGCGCCCCAAAGTCTGTTCTCAAGTTTCTGGACCAACGCACCGAGGCGGTCTCTCGATCGATCGCCTTCACCGTTGCATCGATACTGACTGTCACAACACTCGATTTCGT
>JBCCOI010001010.1:0-1764 GCA_039025515.1 Planctomycetota bacterium | reverse complement strand
GCTAACTTCGAACACCACGCGTCGATCTTTTATGACATCAGTAGCCGTGCGGGAACAGGAACGGAGACCCTGGTCATTAATGAAGCCGATACGCTCCTGCGTGGCGACACGCTGACCGAGTACGCGGGAACGCTCACTTCGGGCGAGCTCTTCGACGCAAATGGTGACGGAATCGATGATGCTTGGATCGGGGCGCCGCTGCATCGCGGTGTCTTGGCCAATGCCGGTGATACTGCAGGCCGCGTCCACTTTTTGGCAGGCCAAGTTCGACCGGGGGCATTGCCGAGCGACGATCAATTCGAAGTCCTCGCCAACCGCGGCAGTCAACTGGTCGACCCGCAAACGGGACAACCGATTGAGTTCGGTCCCTACGCGCTTGAATCTGGACAAACGGAGACTTGGTTTCGATTCACAACCGCCGGTGACGGCGCGGCCGGCGACTCCATCCGTGTCGAAGCAGAGACCACGTTCGATCCTGCCACCTTCAACGCGGATAGGCTGCCACAGCCCGCGGCACACATAGACGTCTATTCAAACTCGGGTCAGTTGTTGGCGGAAAATCAGACGATCGTTGACTTGCGGAACTTCACCGCCGGCGAGTATTGGATTCGAGTTCGAGACTTGTTGGACCGAGTCGACGATGATTCGTTGAGCTTCTCTCTTGAGATCGATCCTCCGACGCTGGGTTTCTCGCATCGCCCGTCGGACCGCGATCGCATCAATGGTGGAGACGGCGACGATCGTTTGACCGGCGGCGCCGAGCTCGATGTCCTTCGCGGCGGCAACGGCAGCGACTTGTTTCTGGCACAGCAGGAAGAATGGGCCGACTTTGAAAACGGCACGGACCGAAACGACTCAGCTTTCTTCCGTCCCGAAGAAGGCAACCATTTGCGGCTGGGACAACCGTCAGACGCGACGGTTGAAATTGAGTCCAACTTCGATGTTCAACTGTGGCAACCGATCGCGGTAGCATTGGGGCATCCCGTGACGATGGGGACCAGCGGCGCGGTGATTCTGCATCGTCCATGGTTCGAAAGCGAACTCGCACAGATCGAGCGTCTCGATTTGAGTGGCAGCCCGATCTCGGACTTAAGCGGCTTGGCTCTATTGCCCAATCTTCGAGACCTGGACCTGAGCAATTCGGGACAGACCACGATTGCACTGCCGGAGTTGCAACAACTTCGTCATCTGATTTTAAGCGACAATCCGATCTCCGAGATTGACCCTGAGGCATTGTCGAAACTGCCGAGGTTGGAGAGTCTATCGCTCGATCGAACGCTGATTACAAATCTTGGGCCTTTGCTCGGCGTTTCTGTCATCGACGACGGTGGTGTTGCGGGGTCCTTCCAAAGGACCGGCGATTGGTCCATCCAAGAGAGTGATCTCGAACAAGGTTTCGGTGATACCTACCTCGTCTCGAAAAACGGTGGCGACGCGTTCTACTTCTTTGACGCCACACCGGGTGAAGCCGTCGAAGTTTGGGTGACCTGGCCCGAAGGCTTGGTTCAAGAAGAGACTGCGGCCGAGTATCGAGTCTTTAATGCCGAGGGCGGTCCGGTATCGGTCGTGCTCGATCAATCCTTCCCGCCTGGAGAACTTCGTCCCGATTCGGAGTTCGCGGGACGAAACTGGCAACTGCTGGGTACGTTTGTTCCCACCGATACGCAATTAATCGTGACGGTCGAAGCACCGTCAGGACAAACAGTTTTGACCGATGCGGTTTATACACGCAAAGTCGACGCGCCCACGTGGCCGCTCAAGCAT
>JBCCOI010001009.1:0-1765 GCA_039025515.1 Planctomycetota bacterium | reverse complement strand
TTTCTTTCAACTTGACCCGTACTCGTGCTCCCACGGCATCACGACAGCTGCGGGTTCCGACCAGCTCAAACTCAATCCACTGACCGCCATCTGACTCGTTGCGGAGGACGGCAACGGGTGCGTCCAGATGGTTGGCAACAAAGTCCATTCGGCCATCACCATCAAAGTCTGCAACCGCAAGCGTGCGTCCCAAGGCTTGTCTTTCAAAGTAAGAAGACTCCGGTGACGTTAAGTCAAAGCCCCTCTCCGATCCCATAAAACACTGAGGAGGCATGCGGAACGGGATTCCCTCCTGACGGAAATCGTAAAGATGGCCGTTGAGCACGACGAGGTCCAACCAGCCGTCGTTATCGATATCGCTTGCTTGACATCCGAAACCCAATAGCTGTCTTGCCGGGACATCCAAACCCATCCGCATCGCGTCATCCACAAATGACCCACCGGAAGTTTGCAGGAATAGATTCATGGGCTCACGGTAGAAGTTGGTGACCGCGAGATCACACCGTCCGTCTCGATTGAAGTCGCCTGACGCCAGTCCCATGCAAGCTTCACTCAAACCGAAAGCGCCAATGGCATTGCCGAGTACACCCGCAACCTCGGCCAGCGGTGGTGCGGAAGTACTCTCATCGCCGAGGCCGCTCCGCCAGTATTGATTCACATCGCCATCATTGGTCACGAAGACCTCATTGCGGCCGTCACCACTTAAGTCTGCAACGACAACTCCGAAACCGTAGTTTGCGGGGACTTCGGACTGAGTTAGTCTGTGTTGGTCCGAGAAACCACCTTCCGGTTTGAGTTTCAAAAACTGATCGCGCGCGGCAGTAAAGGTCTGCGGAACACAATCAAGCACTTCTCCTTTGCACTTCTTTCGAAATACTTCCGGATCATCGACGTAGTTGACTTCAATCAAGTCGGGCAGGCTATCACCGTCGAGATCTCCGACGCCGATGCTGCTGGTCCACTTCAAATGGTCCCCAGAAAGAGGTTTTGGCAACCAAGTTTCCGTCGCGTCTTCAAATGTGCCGTCACCACGATTGATCAGCAGTTGGTTGCGACCGATGTTGGCGACAATCATATCGGGCCAACCGTCTTGGTTGACATCGCAAACGGCCACACCTTGACCGTAGCCTCTGCCATCGCAAGCCGCATCGGACGACGTTTCAGTGAATCGAAGCGGACCGACTTGCCGAAACAGCTGGTTGGGCATCGAACTTTCGGCAACGTTCGGATCACCGCCGGACTGAACAACCATTAGATCTGGCGTTCCGTCTTTGTCATAGTCGATGACACCCAGGCCACCACCGTTGGCCTGGTGCAAGAAGAAGTCGACGCGTTCTAAGTCATAATCGCTGACGAATGTCGTCCGGATACCACACTCATCTGCAACGTCGCGAAAGCGGACCTTCGACGTTGACACCACTTCTGGTTCCGATTCCGATTTCACAATCGTCAGCTTCTCGGCCTTTGACAGTGAAGATTCAGTGGGAAATCCGAATAGCTTCTCGAGACGCGCCGCCGTACGCTCGTTTTCGGTTGTTTTCGATTCCCATCTCGTGATCGTTCGCAGTCTTTGATCCAGCGTTGCCGGATTGATTTGACCACCGAGTCGACCGGCAAACTGATACCAACCGAGTGCTTCGCGGAATCTCAAGAGTGATTCGAGCAACATGCCAACCTCGAAAGCTTCCGACGCGTCCGCCTGAGCGGCGATTCGAAAAATACTATCGAGTTTGGAAAGCGAGCGTTGCACACCAGCGGCTCGTTC
>JBCCOI010001008.1:0-1773 GCA_039025515.1 Planctomycetota bacterium | reverse complement strand
TTGCGGGATGACGCAAACCAGATCAGTCCGCTGTATCAAAACGCAACCACTCGCCATTGAGTCGACGTTCCTGGGGCCAGAACCGCGCCTTGTAGTTCAAATGCCTACAGTCTGCAACAAACAGGCCTAAGTAGACAAATCGTCGCTGGGTTTGTCGGGCGAAGCGAATTAATTCGAGCACGGCAAGCGTTCCAAGGCTGAATCGTTTCTCTCGAGAATCAAAGTACGTGTAGACGGCGTTGATGGATTCTCGCCCCAAATCCGCAATCGCGACGCAAACCAGCCGGCCGGCATTCTGGATCCTCAACTCAATCGTCTCGACGTTCGACTCCAAGAGGAAACTTCTCAAATCCTCTTCGCTTGCAGCTTGATCACCCAATTCACGTTCACTTCGATGCCGATTGAACAATGCCAGTCTCTCTTCGCCCCCCGTCACTTTTCCGTACTCAATACTGAGCTCTCGCTCGGCACGATTCAGAATTCGCTTCATCGAGGGACGCTCGCGAAAACGGCTCACATCGACCCTGACCGGTACACACTCCTGACACGACGGGCACATCGTCCTGTAAAAGTAGCGTCCGCAGCGACGGTAGCCGCGATCGAGAAGACGATCCAGATGTGGAGGTTCCAATTCCCGATCCGGCAGCAGCAGCGGCATACGAGCCACCTCGTTGTCCAGATAGGGACAGGCCTGCAACGAATCTGACACAACCGACAAAGAGATTTCAGTGGAGGCTGGTCGGTCTGGGACGGGAAACGCGGCGGGAAAACCGCTATAGATCGGCAGGCGACGACCTGCCGAAGGCCCGTTTGACATTTCGCTGCCACCACTTTCCATGTGGGATCGTCCGTTGAATTCTCCAAACGGGGCACGAGCTTCAGCAGCTTCGCGCCCTGGTCAAAAGATCAAGCTATCTCGATCTCAGTCCCACCACCACTGACCTTCGGTCAACCCGGTCGGACCCGCTGACTGCTTGATTTCGAGATTTCGACCTTCGCGGTCGACCACCAACGTCTCACTGTCCAGAGCCTTGCGTGGCTGCATCTGAACACCGCCGCCGAGCGGTGTCATCAAAGTCCTTCCCTTCCAAATTGCATTGACGGCTGTCTCAACTTGTTCCGGAGCGGTGTATCGCCGAACGGGATAGACAGATTCGTTTCCGAGCACTGGCATTGCCCAGCTCGCTTGACCGTAAAAGTCTTGTTCTTGGATGTAGGCGGCTGCAATCGAGATGTCCATGAGCTGCCGAAGCTCGGCATAGATTCGCACCTTCTCCGCAATCGCTGGGAACTTCTCGGTGAAATCATTGCAGAACGCTTGGCTTGCCTTGTTTACCCGGCGAGTCGCGACGCGACGGCCGCCTGCAACCCGTTCGTTCTCACCGACGAGCTCAACACCTCGTTCGTTGATCTTCATTGCCAGCCCGTCTTCACTGACGGAGATTCCGTCATACCGAGGCTGGAAGTACCAACGCTCCATCGCGTTGGCGGCAACGGCGGAGGGGTTCGCGCGATCGACATAGCTTTGGAACCGCATCGGAAGACGCTCCAATCCGATTCCGATCAGCTTCATTCGATAGTCCGCTTCCACCAACACGCGGGCGAAGTGCGTGTCGGTCGGGATGCCGCGGATCGAGACTGTTTGTAGGCCAAGGTTCTGCTTCAAACCTTGTGCGAGCCGGGCCGCGTCGCTGGGCTGAACTCGTCCGCGAACCGATGCGAGGAAGTCTTGCATCCGTTGCAGGCCTTCCGCAGTTGGGTCGATGGAGACAC
>JBCCOI010001007.1:0-1779 GCA_039025515.1 Planctomycetota bacterium | reverse complement strand
TTTTCATCGTTTCCACTTCATCGCGTCCCGAAGACATCAATGAAGCCTACCGACACAACGTTGCTGGCTACTTCGCCAAGCCCATGACGATGGCCGACACTTACGAAATGGTTCAAACCCTGCACCAATACTGGTCGATGACGTTATTGCCTTCGACCGTCACAATCGATACGGGCCGTTTTCGAAGCACCGCCTGAGCGCCGGTCGTATTGACGCGATAGCGTCCCGCTCGTCACTATCATGCTCACCATGACTGTGACGGAGCCAGCAATGAAGACGGACGAGCTACCGTTTCTGGAAGACGGCGTGTTCAGAGACCGAGGCGCCGAAAACACCCGCCTCGAGACCTTTGTCGATGCGGCCTTTGCGTTCACCCTCACACTGTTAGTGATTTCCTTCGATGAGGTGCCGAAGTCATTCGAGGAGCTGATCTATGCGCTTCGTTTCATCCCGGCATTTCTTGCCTCGTTCGCGTTACTGATGATGTTCTGGTTCGCCCATCGATCGTGGTCACGACGCTACGGACTCGATACGACGGGCGCCTCCCTCATCAGTATGTTTCTCGTCTTTGTATTGCTCGTCTATGTGTTCCCGCTTCGCGCCATGGCGTCGGCCGCACTGTCCTCGTTGACCGGCGGATGGGTGCCATACGAGATGAGCATTACGACGCCGGATGAAGCGCGCGCGCTGTTCGTCATTTATGGCGTTGGGTTTCTCTTGGCGAGCTTCTCTATTGCTGCGCTTTACGCCTATGCGTTGAAAGCGCACAAGCAGCTATCGCTCTCCGAGCCCGAACGATTCCTGACGCGTGCAGAGATCCTCTCTTGGTTGATCATCGGCTCGTCGGCCGTCATCTCGATTTTGGTGGCACTGCTTGGCTCGGAACAGATGTTCCTGCTGGCCGGTTGGACCTACGCCGCGCTCGGCATTGTGATGCCATTCTTTGGATGGCGAGTTCACAAAGGCTTCGAATCGAGATTCGGCGGTTCCTAGCGACGAACGCGGACGGGCATCCGAAAGTGATTGATGACGGTAAGAAGCAACACAGTGAGTGCACCCCACCAAATCCAACGCCAGGGTGTAATCACTCGCTTGACGATTTCGAAACTGTCGAGATAGATCGTTTCGCAGGCGCCATCACCCGTATCTAATCGAGTGGTACTCGTGCCACGCGAACTACCGTTGGGAGACGTGTACTCGGTCAGGTAGCCGCTCAAGCGAATCTGATCGCCGATTTTCACCTTACCGATCACCTTACGGATCGCCGGACTATCCGATAACAGATGATTGTTGGATATCTCGGTTTGGTCGAATGCATCCCATGCGGCCTGATCGCGGGTTGACCAATTGCAGGTGAAAATCCCGTTGTAGAAATCGAGTTTGTTCAGGCCACTATGGTCAGCATTGGCGCCCCACACGACACACAGATCGGCGGCATTCAGATGGTCGTCGCTTTGCCGATGCATACGCGACTCACCATCGTGCTGTCGATAGGACACGACCAGACCGCTAAGGCTATATTCGTAGAGTGGATCTACCGAATAGTTCTTGCCTTTCCAACGCGCCTCGAACGACGGAGTGCGGGTCTTGACCTGCACGGGTGCTACGGCCAATTCAGGCAACATGAACTCGGGATCAGGCAGCGTATTCCGATTGAAAAATGCGACAACTGCGGTGATTGCCGCCAGCATCATCACTCCATTGTTCATGTCGTTGTGCTCAGTAGTACTCGAGTGGCGTTGCCTTCCCCCAGAACACACGATACGCAAATATTGAGTA
>JBCCOI010001006.1:0-1782 GCA_039025515.1 Planctomycetota bacterium | reverse complement strand
CGCGGATAGCGAAGCGCAGACCTTCGTCCATAGCGATCGGTGCGATCAGCTTGACGTTGATCGTCACGTTGTCGCCCGGCATCACCATTTCGGTGCCCTCGGGAAGGATCACTTCGCCGGTGACGTCGGTGGTGCGGAAGTAGAACTGCGGACGGTAGTTCGCGAAGAACGGCGTGTGACGGCCGCCTTCGTCCTTCGACAGAACGTAGACTTCTGCGCTGAACTCGGTGTGCGGCGTAACCGAACCCGGCTTGGCCAGAACCTGACCACGCTCGACTTCTTCACGGCCAACACCACGGATCAGAGCACCGATGTTGTCGCCAGCTTCGCCCGAATCGAGCAGCTTGCGGAACATTTCGACGCCGGTCACGGTCGTCTTGGTGGTGTCCTTGATGCCGATGATTTCGACTTCGTCGCCAACGTTCACAACGCCGGTTTCAACACGGCCGGTGACAACCGTACCACGACCCGAGATCGAGAACACGTCTTCGATCGGCATCAGGAAGTCCTGATCAACCGGACGGTCGGGCTGCGGGATGTGGTTGTCGACTGCTTCCATCAGCTCCTTGATCGAGTTTTCACCGATCTCGGGATCACGACCTTCAAGAGCGGCCAGAGCCGAACCCTTGATGATTGGAATGTTGTCGCCGTCAAAGCCGTACTCGGTTAGCAGCTCTTGGACTTCCAGTTCGACGAGCTCGAGGAGTTCCTCATCGTCAACCTGGTCAACCTTGTTCATGTACACGACCAGAGCCGGAACGCCAACCTGACGCGAAAGCAGGATGTGCTCGCGAGTCTGGGGCATCGGGCCATCAGCAGCGTTCACCACGAGGATCGCGCCGTCCATCTGGGCCGCACCGGTGATCATGTTCTTCACGTAGTCGGCGTGACCCGGGCAGTCGACGTGTGCGTAGTGACGCGCATCGGTTTCGTACTCAACGTGAGCGGTCGAGATGGTGATACCACGTTCGCGCTCTTCAGGAGCCTTATCGATGTTTGCAAAGTCAACCGCTTCGCCACCGGTTGCTTCAGCCATCACCTTGGTGATTGCTGCAGTCAGCGTGGTTTTGCCGTGGTCAACGTGACCGATGGTGCCGATGTTGCAGTGCGGCTTATTACGCTCAAACTTTTCCTTCGCCATTTCTCAATAACCTTCTTTCAAAATTTTGATCTCTTTGCGGGAGAAAAGGCGGCCCCGCTGAATCAGGCGCCGCCCCTAGCCTTGCTTGCTCGGTTAAGCAAGCTTCTCCTTAACCTCCTGGGCAACGCTGGCCGGCACTTCGTCGTAATGCGAGAACTGCATCGTGTACTGAGCGCGTCCCTGAGTGAACGAGCGCAGTTCGTTGACGTAACCGAACATGTTGGCAAGCGGCACAAACGCTTCAACGGCCTGAGCGTTACCACGGCTGTCAGTGCCCTGGATCTGCCCGCGACGGCTGTTGAGATCGCCGATGACGTCGCCGAGATAATCTTCCGGCGTCACAACTTCAACCTTCATGACCGGCTCAAGCAGCTTGATACCGGCCTTGTTGGCCGCTTCGCGCATCGCACCGCGACCCGCGATTTCGAACGCCACCGTGCTTGAGTCGACGTCGTGATACTTGCCGTCGATCAGGCGGATGGTGAAGTCGATGATCGGGAAGCCGACGAGATAACCGCTTTCGGCCTGCTCGCGCATACCCTTTTCAACCGACGGGATGTATTCGCGCGGAATGTTACCGCCCTTGATCTCGTCTTCGAAAATGATGCCCTGGCCGCGCTCACCCGGAGTGACGACAACCT
>JBCCOI010001005.1:0-1791 GCA_039025515.1 Planctomycetota bacterium | reverse complement strand
TGCTTGGGAGAGGAGCGGAGGCGTCGGCGAGTCGATGCGACCGACGTGGTCTTTTGAGTTTAGTCGATCGCTAACGCACCGCCACGGAAACTCCCTCATTCGACGGCCGAAAATGGTCTCCACGGCTCGATTTCGTGGGATCCTGGCCAATTGCTAGGTGAATCGAGTCGAAAACCAGACGACTCGCTGTCCAGACCACCAAGTTCTTTGTCATTTCGAAACGCCCAATCCAAGTGGCTTACCGGGTTTCTTTGACATAGAGTTCCGCAGCCAATAGCGCATCCATCGCACGGACGCGTCGGGACAGCACAAAACTGCATTCCCACGGGGCAAAACGAGGTGGCCCGTGTCCGAGGTTCATCCGAACAATCCGAACAAACGGTGCATGCGGAATCCATGAATTCGATCGATCGCCTTACCGAACCGCCGAACGGTACGTTCTTGCCGGAAAACAGTCATTCCGCAACCACACCTGAACCACGGCGTCCTACGCTGGGCGAAGGTCATGATTTGGCTGTGCCTACGGATCCGAGTCGATCGGATCCTGAGCCAGAGTACTACGAAACGAACGATCCCTTACAGTCTGGTACCCGCGAATACATCGGCGCGGAACGCCGACGTAAGCGACGCCTGCCTCGGACACTCGAAATTCGCGTCCAGCCTCTCGATGACCAACTGAATGAACGCGGCGACTCATTTTTCGCGATCACACGCGACATCAGTCAGGGCGGCTTGGCCTACCTCAGTTCTCGCAAGGCCGACTTCGAACGTGCAATCATTTCACTCAACGAAGGCTTAGCGCCTCGGGTCGTGTGTCGTATTCGGGGAAACTCGATGGTTCACACGAGCGGAATGAGGCAACAGGTTTGGCTGACCAATGTCGAATTCCTCTACAGCCAAGATCAAGAGAAGTCCTCAAACTGATTCTCCGTTCCAGTCGGCTTCATAGATTGTCGGGCAAGCCGGGACGTCTGGAACGATGCTCACTCTAAGTCCGGTTGAACCCAGTTTGGGATCCCCGACTCTTTCTTCTGTTTCTCATAGAGTTCGACAAATGGCTTTCGGACATCGAGTGAGGCATCTTCATTGACCATCATCGGACGCACTTCGCTCCACCATTGATCATAGGAGCGCAACATCGCCTTCACGATCTGCGGATGCTGTTGTGAAACGTCGTTCGCCTCGCCCGGATCGGCATCGATGTCGAATAACTCTTCGCCGACCAAACGCCATCGTTCGTTACGAACCGCGAATCGATTATATTTAGCTTCATCTGGATCGGTCTTTCCACGCTCCCACTTCCCGGCCCCCTTCTTGCCCCATCGACCGACGTGAAAAAACACGTCGCGATCTTCCCAAGGCGAACCGGCATCTTGAAGGAGTGGTACCAAACTGCGTCCGTCGAGTTCATAGTCCTTGGGCAGCTCGGCACCGGCGATGGATGCGAGTGTTGGGAAGAGATCGTAGTGACGCGTCAGCCGATCTATATCGACGCCCGGCTTCGTGACTCCGGGTAACCGCATGAACAGCGGCACGCGAGCACCACCTTCATGCTCGGAACCCTTCTTCCCGCGCATGCCAAAATTGAATGTCCCGCGGGCCGATCCGTTGTCCGTCATGAAAATCAGAAGTGTTCGTTCAGATAGCTCCCACTCCTCCAGCTTCTGCATCAGCAGTCCCATATTCTCGTCGATGTTGGTGATCATACCGAAGAACTTGTCCGAAGGACTCTTGCATTTGTCGGTATAGAGTGATGAATACTTCTCATCGACGATGAAAGGCCCGTGCGGC
>JBCCOI010001004.1:0-1799 GCA_039025515.1 Planctomycetota bacterium | reverse complement strand
GGAACAGCTCGGGGTCATCTCGACTGAAGACGCTCTCGAAAGAGCCCGCGATGTCGGGTTGGATCTGGTAGAGGTCGCACCAAATGAGCGTCCTCCAGTCTGCCGTATCATGGATTACGGCAAGTACAAGTACGACAAGAACAAGAAGTCGAATCGTTCTCAAAGTCACACGAAGACGAAGGAGATTCGCCTTCGGCCCAAGACCGGTGATGAAGACATTCGCACGAAGATCCGTCGCGCCGAAAAGTTCCTTCAGCACAAGGACAAAGTGCAGGTCAGCGTTCTCTTTCGAGGTCGCGAGATGGCCCACATTGAGGAAGGTCGTAAGGTGATGGAGCAGGTAATCGAGTTGCTCGAACCTGTTGGCAAGGTCGAGACCTCGCCGCAGCAACACGGTCGACGAATGATCTGCATGATCGCTCCCAAGTAGAAGCACGGGCCGGAATTCGAATGTCGGTCAACCTGGACCGGGTGTGCCAATATCTTGCCCAAATCGCTCCGCTAGCTTTAGCGGAGGACTGGGATAACGTCGGCCTACTTCTCGGCGATCGAACGAAAAGCATCGAGCGCGTGATGACGTGCTTGACGGTGACGCCAAGCGTCGTCGCCGAAGCACGTCGACGTCAGGTCGGGTTGGTCGTTTCGCATCATCCGATCCCATTTCGACCCGTCAAACGTGTCACCAATGATTCGTCGACGGGCGATGCGATTCTGAAGCTGCTGTCGTCGGAGATTGCCGTCTACAGTGCACACACCGCATTCGATTCGGCGGGATGTGGAATCAACCAGTTGTGGGCAGAGTCGCTTTGCCTAGATCACGTTCGGTCGATTCAACCTCCTGCGGCCGATAACGCATTGGGGGCCGGTCGACATGGTGTTCTGGAAGAGCCAACACCCGCGATCGATGTACTGAGACGGTGCGCCATCTTTGTGGGTGCGGAAAACCTCCGCGGTGTTGGCGACTTTACTCAGCCGATTCGAAGTGTCGGGTTTGCATGCGGGAGTGGTGGCTCTTTTGTTGGCGCAGCGAAGCAAGTCGGCTGCGAGTTGCTGATCACGGGCGAGGCAACGTTTCACGATTGCTTGGCCGCGGAGACTCAAGGGTTGCTGCTGGGGATGCTGGGTCATTACCGCAGTGAGCGGTTCGCGATGGAGCAGCTCGCGGCGTCGATTCAATCCGAGTTCGACTCTCTAGAAGTGTGGCCGAGTGCCGACGAAACCGATCCGGTGGAACGTTTCGCCTTGTGACAGGCTAATGGGCATCTGTCTTTGTCGTTTCGATGACTTGTTCGATTCTCGGATGCGCGTATTCCGCTGCTGCGGTACGAACTCGCAGGTTCGGCGCGATCAGGATGTCTCCGCGATGGTGCGTGTGGCCACACAAGACGTTGATCTGTAGGTCGGTGCGCGTGGCCGCAAACCGGCTCAGCACATCACCGATCTGTCCGCAAACGAAGAACGGTGCCCAATCATCGTCGGCCGGCAGTCCTTCATAGAGACATGCTTTCCGATAGGGTGGAACATGCGTAAGGACGAAGAGCTTTCTCGCCTCAGAGCTCAACTCGTTTAGCTTTTGCGAGAGTCTATCGGCGGACTCTTCGCCCAGACGAACCATTTCGGATAGCCATTGATCGCCTTGAAGCTGGCGGAAATCTTTAATGAGGCGAAAGTCGTTCAGCTGAACATGCGAGTTGGCAAAGTCGCCGTGAGTCCCGTCGCCCCAACCGTCTTCGCCGACCAGAAACGTCTGCTCGTCCAGCATGATGGGCTGGCAGTCGGTGAGGTAAGTCAACGACTTG
>JBCCOI010001003.1:0-1803 GCA_039025515.1 Planctomycetota bacterium | reverse complement strand
TGCGGTTTCTCTCATCGGTAACTTGGTCGCACAACTGTTCGCCTGATTGAGGACGGGTAACCAACGGATGCACGACGAGTCGGCGAGTTGTGGTTTTTGAAGTGGTTGATCACTCGCGCCGACCGCGTGATCCTTTCCGTTACCCGCATCGGATCTGCCAGAATCAGCACTCACACCATCTCTTCATTCGTCCCGCTATGGCGATTTTTGTCCCAATATGACGCTTAACCCGTATCGCTCCACAGCGAAGTCGGCTACGAGAGACGGATCAGAGGCAATCCCAGACTTCATTTCGGATTGGCGGTCGCGTCGAAAACGATGGAACGTCCGATGCTACGTGATTTCGGGTGTGTTTTTTGCGTGTGCCGTCGCGGTTGGAGGCGCAACTCAGGAGATACGCGATAGTCACACACTTGCAAGAATCTTATCGTGGGTCTCATTTGGTATGGTCGGGTGCGCGGTTCTCTTTTTCGTCTTCGGCCCCATTTCATGGCACTGGACTCCGCAACGCCAACAACAGACCACTGACAATCAAAGAGACGGATAACCAACGGATACACGACGAGCGGCGAAGTCGTGGTTGTTGGAGTGGTTGGTTGTTTGTCGCCGCCGCGTGATCCTTGACGTTCGTCAGAGGATAAGCAATGTTGCGTTCAGTTTCCTTGATGGTTGCGCTCTGTGCGAGCTTCTCAACTGTTTTTGGCGGAGAGCGAGTTGTTACGCTGAGGCTGCTTGACCCTCGCGTTGTTACGAACACAAGAGATACATTTACCACCAGCTATCGCGGCAGAAGAACGGACGTCATTGCCAAGCGAGTGCTCACGGTTTCCGAGGCTCAAAGGATTGATGCGCTTGTGACACAGGAGCTAGTTGACGACGACGACGTCCCAATGTGCTCACACTATCCTGCATACGCCATCACGGTGGAACGTGAGGGTACGAAAACGATCTGCGGACTCTGTATGACTTGGGCAGAGAAGGACAAACTCCGAGTCATAAAGGGAAAGCGACTTTTAAAGTATTTGGAATCGCTTCTTCCGCTTCCCGACTACTTTGCAAAATCTGAGAATCTAGAGGATCTGGTCATGTTTCCGGACAATCGCGAGACTCCGTTCCATCAACTCTCCGTCAAGCATGACGAACCATGACATTCACCGAAGCACGCGAGTCATTGGTTTTGATGTGGACAATCCACCGCGCGTGCTCGGTGATGTCCGACGTTATGACAGCAGCGTGGACAAGCGTTGTGCGGAGTTCGCTGCCTGATCTTTCTCCGGAGTTATGCATCAGCACACACCGGAGACCACAGCGAATAAACCGGACGATTCCAGGCAGATTCATTACCGATCGTAAACGAGTGAAGGATCATTTCGGCATCAGCAGGAACGGGAGCGATTCACTTAGCTTCCCAGTTTCTGCCTGGCGCGATTTGATTTGATTCATGTTTCCGATCAACGATGGATAGCATTCGGGCAGCAAGGCAGAGATGAACGTCAAAACGAATGCTCCGCTTGCTGTTTCCGGACCTAACGTGATAACGGTTCACCTTCACGGCATCGTAAATTGTTGTTCATGGCGATCACGCAACGTAGTCTCGGTGTGTCATAACCATCGGATACACGACGAGCGGCGAAGTCAAGGTTGTTGGAGTGGTTAGTTGTCCGTCGCCGCCGCGTGATCCGTGACGTTATCGGGCGGAGGCAGCCAAGTGTGCACTCCGTGGGTGTTTTTGGCTGGCCCCACGAAGCGACAGACGTGGAAATGTGTTCTCCGCAGAGGACGTATGAGTCATGGCAGTCAGAT
>JBCCOI010001002.1:0-1815 GCA_039025515.1 Planctomycetota bacterium | reverse complement strand
TCGGAACAACGGTCGTAGGCCGGGAAGAAATCCGGCGTGATCTTGACGATACTTTGGGCGAGACACTGGCGCGTCAGCCAGGGGTCAGTTCAACGTTCTTTGGCCCCGGTGCTTCGCGCCCGATCATTCGTGGTCTTGGTGGCGATCGTATCCGCATCCTGACCAACGACATTTCATCATTTGACGTGTCGACGGCGAGCAACGATCACCTGGTTGCGACAGAAGTTGCGAACGCTCAGCAGATCGAAATCTTGCGCGGCGCCTCAACACTAAGGTTCGGCCAGAACGCGGTCGGCGGTGTCGTCAATGTTTACGACAACCGTATCCCACGCAGCCTGCCCGAGGGCGGGTTTGATCTCGAATTCAACGCAGCGCATTCCACGGCTGATGACGGCGACACGATCGGCGGCAGTGCGGACTTCGCGCTCGGCAGTAATTTTGTATTCCATTTCGATGCAAACGATCGCCAGGCGAACGAATACGAAATCCCCGGCTTTGCCAATGAAGAAGCTGAGGAAGAAGGCGTTGAAGGCATTGTTGAAAACAGTGCTTCTGAGGCGACCTCGGCAACCGCTGGTTTGTCTTGGGTTGGCGAGAAGGGCTACCTCGGCTTCGCCGTAGGCTTCCAGGAAGGCAAATATGGCCTGCCCGGTGGTAAGAAGGAAGAAGAAGAGGAAGAGGGCGAAGACATCGATGGATTTGTCACCGCTTTCCTCGAAGGTGAAGAAGGCGGTATCTCCATCGACTTTGAGCAGGTGCGTTTTGATATCGATGGTGAGTACAACTTTGACTCCGGCATCATCGAAACCGCCAAGTTCCGGTTTGGTCTGGCTGACTACGAGCACACCGAGTTCGCTGGCGACGAGCCTGAGACGCTGTTCACCAACGATGAGTGGGAAATGCGTGTCGAAGCGCTCCTTGGTGAATTCGACTACGGTCGTGGAACAGCAACGGGAACCGTCGGTTTCAACATGGCAGATCGCGAGTTCGAAGCCGATGGTGAAGAGGCGTTCGTGCCATTGAATGAGCAGTTCCGTTGGGGCGTCTTCGGGCTGGGCCGTTATTCGTTTGATAACTACATTCTCGAAGCCAGTGCTCGTATCGACAGCCAAGAGAATGAGACCACCAACCTGGCGTTTGAAGGTCGCAGCTTCAGCGAAGACAACACCACATTCTCGGCTGCGTTCTCTGGCATCTACCAGATCGACGACGACACCAGCATCGGTTTGAACTTTGCCCGTTCTGAGCGTGCTCCGACGGCTGAGGAATTGTTCTCCAATGGTTTCCACCCGGCGACCAACACGGTTGAGATCGGTGATGTCAATCTCGAGACCGAGGTGGCGAACTCCATCGAGCTCTCCTACAAGACTGAAGTGGGTGCGATGGGCTTTGGCGCGAACATCTACTACATCGACTACACGGACTTCATCTTCCTGAGCCCTACTGGCGATCTGTTTGAAGAGGGAGAGCCGTTCCCGTTTGATGAAGGCTTCCCGGTATTCGCATACCAGCAGGCTAACGCTGAGCTCTGGGGCTTCGAGATGGAAGTTGACTATCTCGCCGTTGATACCGGCGACGTCAGAGTGACGATGGACGGCCAAATCGATTTGGCGCGTGGTGAGTCGACCGAGGCAACATCCTTTGGTGGCATCGAGAACGTTCGTGACGAGTTTATTCCGCTCGGCAGCAATGCAGGCACCGTCAGTGCCGGCGATCTACCGTTCTTCCCGCCGGTCCGCTTCCTCGGTGGGGTCAATGTGGATTACGAACCGCTGAACGCAAGCATTCGATTCGAGATTCAATACTCGGCGGATC